>CAZKQV010000001.1:0-11119 GCA_964555015.1 uncultured Eubacterium sp.
CCTCGGTGGCATCGGTATATGCTTTGGCAGAAACAGCACGGGAGTATCTGACATATGTTTATACAGGGAATTGTTAAAATAAAGTTTTTTACATTTGCGAGAACACAAATTTCAGAAGGAGAATGAAATCATGTTATGGCTTGTAATGGCGGCGCTGTCCGCCCTGTTTCTGATGATAAAGGGAGCTGACTACGATACAGTTTTTTCGGGACTACCTGAAAACAAACGAGATCAATGCGCCGAAAGCCGAGCAATATTACAAACATATCCTCTCGGAGAAAAAGAATGAGCGGTTTGCGGCAGAGGTAAGGTTTAAAAAACATACGGGAAATAACGCTGTTTACGCCATTTCTAGTCAAACAGCTATTTTTTTCCTGGATAAAATGATAAAATATGTCTGTACTTTTCAAAAATATCCGGAGGAACTGCCAATGCTAAATAAAGAAAATTACGTTAAGATCGCAGAAGAAACAGGATTTAAGGAGGCCGCATTGATAAAAGTAAAAGATATTATTTTTGACTATGGTTTCCGAAAATATTGTGAAGAAAACTTATGTGGATTTTATGGGAATAACTATGCCTGTCCGCCATATTGCGGGACGCCGGAGGAAATGGAAAAGAAAGTCAGACGATTTGAGAATGCTTTGGTATTGAAAACAGCATACAATGTTGCGGACGCCATGAATGCATCAGAAATGAATCCCCTAAAGAAAAAGCATACACAAAGAACTCTCTCGTATATTCAAAAGGTTCAGCAATACGACAAAAAAGAATATCTTGGCATCATGGCAGGGCCCTGTTCCTTCTGTGACCAGTGCAAAATGCCGGAAGGGAAGCCTTGCGTTTGTGAAGAATTAAGATTTTCCTGTCTTTCGGCATATTGTATTGATGTAACTAAGTTGGCAAAGACCTGTGGTATGTCGTTATCCTGGGATCTGCACAGCGCTTCATTTTTTAGTATTTATTTGTTTGATTAAATTCCTTCGGCCTTTGGTGCTTAGAAAAACTTGTGTCCATAGAGGAAAAAGGATATAATGATTTGGGCATACCGAAAAAATTCATCGACAGAGAAAACGGAGGGCAAAATAAATGGAATTATTTCACGGACGTCCCGACGATGCATCAGACCGGGAAGACAAAGAAATACAGGTTTATGATCTTTTAGATAAACTGGGCATGGAATATTGGAGAACAGATCATGAACCAGCTGGAAATATGGAGGCGTGCAATGAGATAGACGCAATATTGGAAACGGTGATTTGCAAAAACCTTTTTTTATGCACGGCAAATAAAAAGCATTATTATTTATTAATGATGCCGGGAGATAAGCCTTTTAAGACTAAACTTTTGTCCAAACAGATAAATTCATCCAGATTATCTTTTGGAAAACCGGAGCATATGTTGGAATACCTCAATATTGAACCGGGATCCGTTAGTATTATGGGATTGATGAACGACCATGAAAATCATGTGCAGCTTTTAATAGATGAAGATGTTTTAAAAGATGAATATTTGGGATGCCATCCTTGTGTGAACACTTCCAGCCTTAAACTGTCTATCCAGGAAGTATTGGAAAAATTTCTTCCGGCAGTTCACCATGAACCGATTATCGTGAAACAGCCCTGGGTAATTGATGAATAAAATAAAGCTGTGACAATGAAGAGAGTAGAGCTGTGACAGTGAAGAGAGCAGAGCTGTGGCAATAAAAACAATGGTGTTGCGACAATGAGGAAGAATAAAACTGTAATAAAAAAAGTAAAACTGTATTAAATTATAAGTACAATTTTATTATAATCTCTAATTAAAAAAATCAGATCAAGCAGAATTTTAATATTCTGATGATCTGAATTTTTTTTTGACTAAAATTAGATTATAATAATAATGAGATTAGATATTAATCAAATTAAAATATTTTATGATAATTTCATAAAAAAACTACATTCTTTTTATCAAATAGATATTGACATATGATTACAGAAATAATACAATTTAATTACAAAATTCGAGGAAAGGAGGAAGCTATGAGGAAGCTTACGAGCAAAGAATTACAAGTTATGGAAGCCTTCTGGGATTCAGAGGAGCCGTTAACTTCTGTCGACTTATTTAAAAGTCATGAAGCAGACGGATGGAGCAGAAATTTTGTACAAAATGCTGTGGCAAGATTGGCGAGAAAGGAATTTATAGAACATTGCGGTATGGCCAGATGCAACACCCAGTATGCCAGAATGTTTAAACCTCGTATCACCAGAGAAGAGTACAGCACCGTGCTAATGGCTGATCTGAATGTTTCACCGGATAAGCTTACAGATATTGTGATTCATTTTGCAAGGAAGGATAAGCGAGTAAGTAAGAATAAACTTATTGGCCAATTAGAAGAGGCACTTAACGCATTAAGGAGGACAGACAGCTAATGCATTTTACGGAACTGTCCGGTTTAATGGCAGTGCTTTGGAGCAGCTTTTTCATTCTATTAATCTATTATATCCGCAAAAAAGGAAAGGTTAACCGATTATCAGAGATTCTCTGCCTTGTATTCCTATACCTATTTTCCGTGGTGAGAATGCTCGTCCCAATTGATTTCATACCATCCATAGGAATTAATTTACCAGGGCTTCCTTCGGACATATATGAGAAAATATGTGTGATAAAAAGAGGGACAGGAATATTTTCTATAACCATCTCTCAGATCTTTTGTACAGTATGGGCGGTGGTTGCAATTATAAACCTGTTCTTGTACTTCAATAAGTATCGAAAGGTAGTACGCTGGGTTCGTATCTTTAGAAAATACGAAGGAATAGATTCTGTTATGGATAGAGTGGAACAAACCCTGGGAAAGAAAATCAATGTGGAAGTGCGAAGAGGAATCGGTGTTGACTCCCCGGTGGGCATTGGAATTTTTCACAAAATGGTGGTTCTGCCGGATCAGGAGATGGATGCACAAGATCTGTATCACATTCTTTTACACGAATGCACTCATTTTTACAATTATGACATGGTAGTAAAAATGTTGATTCAAATTTACATACTTTGCTTTTGGTGGAATCCATTGGTTCTGATTTTGAAAAAAGATTTAGAACTTAGCCTGGAAATAAAATGTGATTTACGGGCCGTAGAGCACATGACAAAAGACGAAGTGATATCATATTTGGAAACTATCATGAAAGTTGTAAAGGGGACAGACGATACAATACCTGTGGGATATACCGGCATTGTTAGTCTGACAGGGAAGGAAGAAACTGAGTTGACAGAGAGATTCTGGATAATGGTAGATAACCAGAGAAAGAATAAGAATAAGGCCAAAACTGCTTCATATGTGGTGGTTTTTGTACTGTTATTCATTTTGTCCTATTCTTTTATGCCAATGACATATTTTCAGCCGGAGGATAAAGGAACGGACACTAGCAATGTGATTGAATATGATTTAGAAAATACATATTTATACAAACAAAATGATGGACAATATAGATTGATAAAAGAAGGAGAATTTAACAAATTAGTTAGTGGAAACGAATTGAAATTTTTAATGTCTCAAGGATTTGAAATCAAGGAGGAAGAAAGATGAAAAGAAAAATTGCAGTGTTTATGACAGGGCTTATGATGGGCTGTACCCTTTTGGGTAACAATTTTTGTATAATTAGTCATGCAGCGACAGCAGGAACTGGTGGAGCAACAATACAAGCTACGGACGTAATAGAAACTAAGTATAGACTATATTATGGAAAGATTCAGTATCGTAGATGGAATGCAACAAAAGGAAAATGGGTAGATCCACACTGGATTACCGTTAGCTAAAAAACTTTTCAATATTTGATTGGAAAGAGGAATGTAGAAAATTCCTCTAAATTAGATGATGGATCGAAAACTTTACTCTTTTTAGAGAAAATATCTTAAAGATTATATAAGCCTCCAAACTAATGTAAGAGATCATTACTCAGTTTGGAGGTTTATTTTATGGTGAAAAATTGTTTATAAAAAGTTATTACTATCAATAACCGTTTTATGAGGATGAATGTTGACAGATCTGTGGAATTGGGTATAATAAACTCATGATTCACCAACTCGTAAGTTGGTAATATGTGAGGCGAGGAGGACGTTATGTTTTATTGTCGGGAAGAAGAACTACGCTTGATGAACAACCGTTATGAAAAAAAACGGTTTGAGTGCATTGTTATATATGGGAGACGTCGAGTAGGCAAAACTGCGCTGATTAACGAATTTTGCAAGGGAAAATCTACTATTTATTTTTCCGCTTTGAATGCGTCATCTGGGGAAAATTTGGAGGCGTTATCTAAAGCAATTTATAACTGTCAGAATCCAGACAGTACCAGTACCCCTACCTATCAAAGTTATGCAGATGCGTTGGATGCCATTACGGAGATGGCAATGAAAAAAAGGTTGGTGTTCGTTATTGATGAATACCCTTATTTGGCGAAAGCGGAAAAATCTATCTCTTCGCGTCTTCAACATATTATTGATCACAAGTGGCAGGATAGCCAACTTTATCTGATCCTGTGTGGTTCCTCTATGAGTTTTATGGAATATCAGGTACTTGGATACGAAAGCCCTTTGTATGGACGTCGTACGGCACAGTTTAAGATACAGGCGCTTACCTATAGGGAAATCACGGTATTTCACCCGGAGTTGGCAGTCTCTGATCAGGCTTTATTATATGGTGTGACGGGAGGAATCCCTCACTATATCAATAAACTTGATGTAGAAAAAGATTTGGATGAAGCCCTTTTGGAAAATTTGTTCAGTACCTCTAGCTATTTATTTGAAGAACCGGAAAATTTGATGAAGCAGGAATTACGAGAGCCGGCTATTTATAATTCAGTGATCTCAGCGATTGCCGGAGGAGCTAGTCATTCCAATGAGATTTCCACGAAGGTGGGGTTGGAATCCAGCGTATGTGCGAAATATCTAAAAGTGCTGCTGAATTTGGGAATTTTGAAAAAGGAAACGCCAATCACAGAAAAGCCCGGGAGAAAAACAATTTATGCGATTGATGACAATTTTTTTAGATTTTGGTATCGCTTCGTTCTAAGGAATATGTCTATTATCAGCGCCGGGCGTATGCGTCTTGTTTATGAACAGGCTGTAAAACAGTTTTATCCAGACTATATGGGATTAATTTTCGAGAAAATGTGCCAGGAATACCTGCTTCGATATGCAAAGAATCTTCCGATTCTTCTGAGGAGTGTTGGTCAATGGTGGGGAACAGATTCGAAAACTCATAAAGAAGTACAGATTGACATTGTGGGAACATCGGTAGAAGGAAACGAATATCTGATTGGCTCTTGTAAATATCGGAATGAAAAGATTGGGGCAGAAGAATTGGAACTGCTTCATAGATATGCGGATGTATTTCGCAAAAATGGTCGTTTTCATTATTATATATTTTCCAAAGGCGGTTTTACTTCATCGCTAATGGAAGCACAGAAAAGAGGAGAGGTTACATTGCTTACCCTTGATGACCTCTATAAATAATCAGTAATAGATATGAATTTAAGTGGGATAGCAATGGAGCAGAGAAAAGGAACATGAGTTTGAGCTTTAGAATTAAATGAGTATAAAAAATAAGATGATTGTATAAAAATGTCTTTGCCAGTGTCAAGGACATTTTTTTGTTTTATGTGACAGTAATATAATAGAATTTTTTTAATAATAAAAATAGAATGTTTCATAATATTGTGATAATATATAGATGATTTGTTAAAAACTATTAAATATTTCTATAGTAAAGAAATACACGATAAAAATAATATTATTTCGATATTAATTTGATGAAAAAACTAAATTATAAAATAAAAATAGTCGTTGACAGATAAATACAGACGGAATAAAATTTAATTATAATTGCGAAAGAGGAGGTAAAATATGAAAAAACTTACTAAAAAAGAATTACAAGTTATGGAAGCATTTTGGGAGTCGGAAGACCCCTTGACTTCGGTGGATTTATTCAAAAGTCATGAGGCAGAAGGTTGGACTAGAAATTTTGTTCAAAATGCCGTCGCAAGGTTGGCGAAAAAAGAATTTATTGAACAGTGCGGTATGGCGAGATGTAATACTCAATATGCCAGAATATTTAAGCCTTGTGTTACAAGGGAAGAGTACAGCACATTTTTAATGTCTGATATGAAAGTATCTCCGGATAAGATAACAGACATTGTAATCAATTTCGCGAGAAGAAATGCTCAGATGGATAAAGACAAATTGATCAGTCAGTTGGAAGAAGCGTTGAATATATTAAGGAGGCCAGGTGATTGATGCATTTTACAGAATTGTCCGGTTTAATGGCGGTGCTTTGGAGTAGTTTGTTCATTGTATTAATCTATTATCTCCGTAAGAAAGGAAAGATCAATCAATTATCAGAGGTACTGTGTCTTGTTTTTTTATACTTGTTCTCTGCAATAAGAATGCTCGTTCCTATTGATTTTATACCATCTATAGGAATTAATTTACCAGGACTTCCTTCTGAAATTTATGAGGAAGTTTGCGTAATTGAAAGGGGAACAGGCGTGGTTTCTCCTACTATTTTAGAGTTGTTATGTGGTTTGTGGGGAATTGTTGCCGTAGTGAATCTTCTCCTGTATTATAAAAAATACCGGAGAGTAACACAATGGTTTCGAACTTTTAAGCGGTATGAAAATATTGATTCTGTCATAGAAAAAGTACAGAAAACTACGGGAAAGAAAATAAAAGTTGAAGTGAGAAAAGGTTTCGGGATTGATTCTCCTGTGGGAATCGGAATCTTTCATAAAATGATTATTTTGCCTGATCGGGAGCTGGAACAGGAAGATCTATATTATATTCTTTTGCATGAATGCACACATTTTTATAACTATGATCTAATAATAAAGCTGCTGATTAATATTTATATCTGTTGTTTTTGGTGGAATCCTATTGTTTACTTGCTGAAAAAAGATTTGGAACGCAGCTTAGAGATTAAATGTGATTTGCGAGCTGTGAATTTCATGACCAGAAAAGAAGTGATTTGCTATCTGGAAACGATTGTAAAAGTTCTAAAAGGAACCGAAGATAAGCGGTTAAATGTTTGTGTTGGAATCATTGCGCTGGCAGGGGAGAGAGAAGATGAATTGACAGAAAGATTTCGAATTATAATAGATAATCAGAAAAAAGGAAAAACTTTAGTGAGGACTGTGGCTTATGGAGTATCCTTTATAGTCTTGTTTATTTTATCCTATTCTTTTATGCCGATGACATATTATCAACCGCAGAACATTGAAATGGGGGATGAAAGTAATATTTTAGAGTTTGATTTTGAGAATACATATCTGTATGAGCAAGAAAATGGTAAATACAGATTAATTAAAGAAGGAGAATTTAGCAAAATAATAAATGAAAGCGAGCTAGAGTATCTTCAGTCTCAAGGATTCGAAATTAAAGAAGAAAAGTAACTGCCATTAATAATTGCCAGAGATAATTGATCTGTGAGTGGAGATTATCTCTGGTAGTTTTTCTTTTATATCGAACGGGCAGTTAGATTGCTATATTAAATTTTTAGCTGAAATTTATTTGGCAGTAATATTTGTAATTGCAAAATTGGGCTGATTGTAAAAGCATTTATTTCATGATAGGATATAAAACAAAAAAAGAATTAAAGGACGAAGGCTGATGGGGGAATAGACAAATGAAAATAAGGGGAAATAACAGTTATAATATTTCGTATGATGGATGTATTCCGAAAAATGCGAGCATGATTATTCTTGCTTTACATGGGTTTGCAGGGAGCAAAGCAAGTGAGTGTATTGGATTGTTGGAGAAAAAAGCAATGGAAATGGGAATCGGCCTTGTTCGGTTTGATTGGCCGGGACATGGGGAAAGTGAAGTGGGAGGAGAGAAGTTGTCTGTTGAAAATTGTCTTTCGGACCTTGATTTTATGGTGAACCATATAAAAGAAAACCATCCGGATTCCAAGTTAATTGCTTTTGCTACAAGTTTTGGGGGATATTTGACTTTATTATATTACTATGATCACAGAAAAAATTTTGATTATATTATTTTAAGAAGTCCCGCCATTAGAATGTATGATGTTTTAATGGAAGAGCTGCTAAAAGGAGATATGAAAGAGAAAATTACAGTGAATCACTACTTTGATTATGGCTTTGAAAGGATCATGAGAATTTCAAATACCTTTATCGAAGAGTTAAAAAATAATAATGTTTTTGAGCTGTATGCAGATGAATCTTTAAATAATATTTCTATTATTCATGGCACTGCGGATGAGGATGTGCCGATAGCACATTCAAAAGAATTTGCAGAAATTCATAGTTGTATGCTCTATCCTATTCAGGGAGCAGATCACAGATATGGTAATCCAGGGGAATTAGATTTAGTAATTAAAATTTCTGAAAATATTTTGTCTGAAATAATGTAAAAGTATTAAAAGATAATATGGGCTTGACTTCTAAATATTACTGTTGTAATATTTACAAAAAGGGAGCGGAGAGTAGAAAATTCCCGCCCCCTAGTTTTTTAAATCAAAAATCTTACATATGTAATATTATATTAAAGTTTACTGCTGTATATTGAGCCTGGCCTGAGTAATGGATTAAGGCCGGAAATAAAGCAATATTTTTTGATTTTAAATCTTACAAATGTAATAATTAAAAGAAGGGATAATGGAAAAACCGAGGTTGTAATGAGAGAGAAAATATCAGGAAGAAAGGAAAAGAAATATATGGGTAAAATGCAAAGGAAAGATGTTCGAAAAATGGCTGTGGTTATGCCCGGAATTATTATGGCTGGGATTATTGTGTGCGTCACAGTTTTTCTTGTGAGAAGAGCGACGTGGACCTCTCCGGATGAATTATTGCTTGAGTATATGAAACATATTCCCAATAAGGAATATGAAGATATGTATGAAATGATTGATGCGGAGAGTTCCGGAGGGATAGAAGAGGAAGATTTTATCACGCGAAATTCTGCGATTTACGAAGGAATAGAAGTAAGTAATATGAAGATTCAGATTAAGTCCTGGAATAAAAGAAAGATGACAGTGTCTTATCGAACTTCTTTTGATACCACCGCCGGAAAGATTCGTTTTGATAATGTGGCAAATTTTAAAAGAGGAAAAAGGGGGTACAAATTAATATGGGAGGATTCTCTGATTTTTCCGGAACTTGGCTCTTCGGATAAAGTAAGAGTTTCAACGACGGAGGCGAGTCGGGGGCAGATTCTTGATAGAAACGGGCGGATTTTGGCTGGAAAAGGCGTTGCATTGTCTGTGGGAATTGTTCCGGGAAAGGTAAATGACCGGGAAAATACTATTGAAAAGGTTGCCAAATTACTGGATATAGAGCAGGAAGTTATCGAAGATAAATTATCAGCTCAGTGGGTGAAGGAGGATTCCTTTGTTCCGATTCAAACAATTGCTAAAGTGGAGCAGCGGGATTTGATGATGGCAAAATCCGATGATGAAATCTGGAAACAAAAGGAAGTCCAAGATAAACTGGAGGAAATCCCGGGAGTGATGTTGTCGGATGTGGAAGTAAGAGAATATCCTTTGGGGGAAGCAGCAGCACATTTGATCGGTTATGTGCAAAGTGTTACAGCGGAGGATTTGGAAGAACATAAGGGAGAGGGCTATTTCAATGACAGTGTTATAGGGCGAAGCGGAATAGAAAGGTTATTTGAAAAGGAACTGAAAGGACAGAATGGATGCAGGATTTATATTGTGGATTCCGAGGGAAATGAAATAAAAGAGCTTGCTGAAAAAACAGTGGAAGATGGAAAGGACATACAGCTTACCATAGATGCAGATTGTCAAAATAATCTTTATGAGCAGTTTCAAGAGGATAAGAGCGCCTCAGTTGCCATGAATCCTTACACGGGTGAGGTACTGGCATTGGTCAGCACACCGTCTTATGATACAAATGCTTTTATCATGGGACTGTCTAATGAGCAGTGGACGGCATGGAACGAAGATGAAAAGAATCCGCTCTATAACCGCTTTTGTCAAGTGTGGTGTCCTGGCTCTTCTTTTAAACCAATCACGGCTGCGATTGGCCTGGAGTCTGGAGCAATCAATCCGGAAGAAGACTACGGAAGCGAGGGCCTAAGCTGGCAGAAGGATTCGTCTTGGGGATCTTATTACATTACAACGCTGCATACCTATGAGCCGGTTGTACTGGAAAATGCCTTGATTTATTCGGATAATATTTATTTTGCCAAAGCAGCGTTAAAAATTGGCGTCCAGGAATTGGAAGATGCTTTGGGTGATCTGGGATTTCAGGAGAAATTGCCATTTGAAATAGATATGGCGCAATCAAAGTTTTCAGATGCAGACCACATTGAATCAGAAATACAGTTGGCGGACAGCGGTTACGGGCAAGGGGAGATTTTAGTAAATCCTCTGCATCTTGCAAGTATTTATACTGCATTCTGCAACGAGGGCAATGTGATAAAACCGTATCTTCTTTATCAGGAAAAACAGGAGGGGGAATATTGGATTTCGGAAGCGTTTTCCAAAGAAACAGCGCAAAGGGTGCTGGAAGGATTGAAGAAAGTGGTGAATGATCCGGCTGGCACAGGATATGGGGCGCATCGTGAGAATATGACTCTGGCAGGAAAAACAGGAACTGCGGAAATTAAAGCATCAAAAGATGACACTTCTGGTACAGAACTGGGATGGTTTGCTGTTCTAGCTGGCATTGGGGAAGAAGAAAATTCGGAAGAAGGTGAAGACAATAATTCAGAGAAAGCCATTTTGATCGTTAGCATGGTGGAACACGTAAAAGAGAGAGGGGGAAGCGGCTATGTTGTTGAAAAAGACAGCCAAATTCTTGATAAATGGTTCGATTCTCTTCATTATAATAATTAATGTAATAATAATGATTAACATAACAACAATTAATTTAACTTCAGTTAACAAGGACGCAGAACAAAACGCATTAGATAAAGGGAAAAAATATGATTTACCTATTGAAGATAGTGAAAAAGAGGAGGCGGAGGCAGATTGTAAGGAAGTCATGGAGCTAATTTTTGAAATCTACACCTGCGCAGAAAAAGGAGAATCATTTAATGTTTCTCTCTCCGATGACACTGTTTTAGAAATGCAAAATAAAGTTGGAGACGCAGGGTATCCGGTGATTACAGA
>CAZKQV010000001.1:11219-132660 GCA_964555015.1 uncultured Eubacterium sp.
CTGTTTTAGAAATGCAAAATAAAGTTGGAGACGCAGGGTATCCGGTGATTACAGAAATTATCTATTCTAATATGAAAAATTATGAGAAAATCCAGGAATTTCTTTGGAACTGTGAGGAGGGAAAAGAAGGTTCGGTTGTCTTATATAAAATCCTATCAGACGGAGGTGTTGGCAGAATGAAATACACCTTTGATGGGGAAGAAATGTATCTTTTCAGTGCCAATGTAATTTGGGACGAAAAAGAAAACGCAGGTCTTACCTATCTTACGAACGCTAAAATTGAAGAATGGCGTTACTCTGATAAAGGATGGTTTTGCTATAAAGTGTGCGTCCCCCAACCTCCAGAGGTCACTGAAATTGTGGATGGGAGCTGCCTGATTCGAATAAAACCTATGACCGAGGAATGCCGCAAATTATCAGAAAAATGTGTAAAGATATTAGGGTATAAAGGAAATAATCTTCTATGCTCCAACTGGAGTATGGAAGACTTAGAGGAGTTAGATTTTAATGGAATCTATGAATACTTCTATGAAATGAAGTATAAAAAAGGCTTCCCCTCTGAGAAGTATTTGCAGGGAATCCCTCAAAAAGAATTTGAATCTTTGATTATGGAATATTTTCCCGTAACGGCTGAACAGATCAGAAAATATGGAGTATTTGATAAAAAAAGTGGAACGTACCAGTGGGCGCCTCTGCAATGCTTCAACTATTCCCCCACATTTTTTGGGACTTCTGTGCCAGAGGTAACACAAATAAGAAAAAACGACGATGGCACAGTGACTTTAACCGTAGATGCAGTGTGCGAAATGGTAGAGTGTGACGAAGCATTGATTACCCATGAATTAACTATAAGTTTTGGAGAAAATGAAAAATTCCAATATCTTGGCAATAAGATATTGTGGGAAGGAGAAAAAAAGATACCGGAATACCAGAAACGGGTAAAATAAGCATGATTAACGTAAATATATTATATTTTTTTACCAAGGTTCGCTTAAATGGTAATACAATATGATTAGATATGGTATTTTTTTAGGAAGAATGATAAAATAAAGCCAATTAAGCGAAAAATAGTTTTACTGAAATAATATTTATATAAATGGTTCGAAAAGAAGGTGAGAGATCATATGCCAAATAGAATAAGCACAGTATTGTATCAATTTGCCAGTCAACTAAGACAGCTACTGGGAGATGATTTGATAAAAGTAATCTTATATGGTTCATATGCGAGGGGAGATTTTTGCCCAAACTTAGATGTTGATTTAATGATTTTGGTAAAAAGAAAGCCGGAAGAGGTGCATTTAATCGAAAATCAGATATATGATATGGCCTTTGATATTGAACTAGAGACAGGTATTGATATATCCCCATTAATAAAAAGCGCAGATCAATTTAATTATTGGGTAGATGTACTGCCTTTCTATCGTAACGTGCAAAATGAAGGGGTGATCATAAATGGATTATAAAGCAAAAAATCTATGTAAATACCGATTTCAAGATGCCATTGAAACATTAGATACCGCAAAATTTTGTTATGAAAGAGGGAAATATAAGGATTCGATTAATCGATCATATTATGCTGCCTTTTATTCAATAAAAGCAGTATAGGGGTGTTCATCCCTCACAAAGGATATCCAAAGCGATATCCTTTGCTTTACTTCCGGTAGCGTCCTGTTCGGCGGTTATATTGACGGCAAAGAAGAGGGTGTTATCTGCTGTTTCCACATATCCTACGAACCAGCCGTTTTTATTTTGATCATCGATTTGACCGGTTCCGGTTTTGCCATAGAGAACCCCAGTTGCAGTTGTGCCATGGGAACCTTCGGTTTCGCTGGCATTTTTTGTAACGCCTTCGATGGAGCCAAGGCAAATGGAATCTGTTACGGCAGCGATATTTTCCTGAGAAAAATGAAATTCGTTTTGATATAGTTTTGTTAGAAGTTCTACCTGTTCCACAGGAGAAATCTTTAAGGTGGATTCCATCCAATAGGAGGAGAGTCCGCCTTTTATATTTTGATTGCCATATCCAATTTTTTTTATGTAGTCATGGATGCGCGTACTGCCGAGTTTTTGATCGATTGCCTGAAAATACCAGTTGACAGAGGCGTGCATAGCGGAGGTTAAGGTTTGATCGTCGTTCCATTCTTCAAAGGGATATACCTCTTGGTCCCATGGCAGGAAGGAATTTTGAGGAGTAATGGCGCCTTCTTCCAAGCCGAACAGGGCGTCGTATATTTTGTAAGTGGAGTCTGGTGAAACTCGCACAGTGGCATGTCTGGCATTGTGAATGGTCCAGGTGTCCTGTTTTAAATTGTATAAGACAAAACTGCCTTCGTACTCTCCAAAATAGGCAGAGAGATCTTCGTAAGTAACATGATTTTGTTTCGCATCCCAGGAATAAAGCTCGGTTCCGGTTCCGTAAGCCGATAATTTTGGCGCAAAACTAAAGAGAAGAACTGTGATCAGAAAAAAGGCGCTCAGGCTCTTTAGTTTCTGAAAAAGAGTTGGTTTCTTATAGGAAGAAATATTTAAAATACGTCTTTTTAGCCCTTGTTTATTGCTGTTGATTCCAGCGGTGAAAGGATTAGAGACCGAGGATATTTTTCGGGCAAAAAGAAGTAAAGTGTTTCCGTATTCGCTGTAAACATCTCTTTCTAACATCTCCAAAACAGAAATGTCACAGGCAATTTCTCTGTCATTTCGCATTTCTTTTAAGGAATACCAGACAAAAAGATTAAACCAGTAAAATATGGCAGCAAAATTCATGAGATAATTTGCCAGGGCGTCTTTATGCTTGTAATGCTGTAATTCATGAAATAGAATATAGCGCATTTCCTGTTCTTGAAAATCAGAAATAATGGAGATGGGCAGATAAATTTTCGGATGAATGAGCCCAACAATAACAGGCGAGCTTAAATAAGCAGTGCTGTAAATGGGAATTTTTTTGGTAATTCCTGTTTGAGCAAGGCATTTTTCATATAAGCTGCGCACTTTCTTATTTTGAAGGGGAAGAGCGGAATTTCTTAACATACGAAGCCGCAAAGCAGATCGTATCATGAATATTACCATGACAAAACATCCGGCGAGCCAAACGCCGGATAGAATATAGTTAAAGACAGTAGGAGTCTGAATGTTTGCGGAAAGCGCCAGATCATCCATCCATTTTATCGAATCCATGGCAGAGGTACGGCTGATTTCTCCGGTCACTCCATGAGAAAACGCATCAGAAAAATCCTGGTTAAAGAAAGAACTAATCCGAAAAATAAGCCTGGAGATTGCCGCAAATGAAAAAGGTCCGGCAGTGCGAGAAAAAAATGCCCCAAAGCCATGAATGGAAAGAATTTGGAAGTCGGAACAAAAAGATATCAGGGGAATGGCCAGCAGTCCAAAGATTGGAAACCACAAATTAAACTGCATCCGACCGGATAATACACCTCGAAAAAGACGTTTTGTGAGCAAAAAAACAACTAAAATAATACTAACAAAAATATTGCATAGGAAAAAACGTACAATAGCGTCTGTCATTTTAGTGATCTCCCTTATGATGGTTTGAAGAAAGAAGGGTACGAAGCTCCTCAAGATCCGCCTCAGATAATCTGTCATGTTCCATATATGCAGAGACCATAGAGGCAATGTTTCCGTTAAAATAGCGTTTTAAAAAAGAATTACTTTTTTGGTCAATGTATTCATTTTCATTAACTAAAGGGGTGTAAACAAATACCCTGCCGTCCTTTGTATAGGAAAGAGCGCCTTTATTTACCAGACGTTTAATCATAGTCTGGATAGTTTTGGGACTCCACCTGGTAGTCCGGGTTAACTTTTCCGTGATCTCATTAGTGTTGATCGGCGCATACTTCCATACGATTTTCATTACTTCAAATTCTGATTCGGATATCTTAGGTAAAGAACTCATATATAAACTCCAGCGAAATCTTACGATTGTAATAGAGAAATTATAAAAGAAATAAGCAGGATTGTCAAATCCTATTGAGAAAAAATGCCACATAAAAAAGCATTTTTTACATTTTAGTTGTTGCAAAAAAGAAAAAGTGATAGAATGATTTCATTAATGATTGAAATGATAGCAGCTTCAGAGCAATATGTTACGCTACATTTTAATAAAAAGGAGGGAAAATCTTTGGACAAGGAAAAAATTTCCGAGCGAGAATTAAGAAGACTCAGGCGAGCCGATTTGTTGGAACTTCTTGTGGCGCAAAGCCGGGAAAATGAACGGTTGAGAGCCCGATTAAATGAAGCAAATCGAAAATTAAAAAGCAGAGAAATTAAGATACAGAATGCTGGATCCATTGCAGAAGCGGCGCTGAAATTAAATGGAGTATTTGAAGCGGCGGAGCAAGCGGCACAGCAGTACATAGAAAATGTTTGCCGTTTAGCTCAGGAAGAGGCGAAAGCAGAAAAAGCAGTTCGGCCAGCAGAAGATGAACCAAAAAAAGCAGTCCAGGCAGCAGAGAGCGAACAAAAAGCAGAAGCCGCTAAGGCAACAGAAAGTAAGCTGAAAGCAGAAAAAGCAGCCAAGACAGCAGAGAGCGGGCAGGAAGCAGCAGAAGTGGAAGACGCCGCAGGAAAAACAGATGACACGTTAAAAGAAACGCCAGAGGAGGTTTAGGATTTGAGGGAGTGAGCGATGAAAAAAAGGGAAAAGAAATCAGATCTGCGTATCCCCCCTCTTAACCAATTGGAAAACGAACTGAAATGGGAGAAGAGCAGGCAGCGGTATTCAAGGGCAATTCGAAGCACTGCCGGGACTTTAATTGTTGTGGCTGCAATTGCTATACTAGTTGCAACACTTTGGCTTCCCGTACTTCAAATATATGGTCACATTGGAAAACTCCAAGTATGAACCCGATGGGCATACCCATACGGAAGATTGTTATCAAATTGTAAAAACAGATGCAGTGACAGAACTTGACTGTCCGTGGATCAATCACACTCATACAAAAGAGTGCTATGATGCAGACGGCAATCTTATCTGTGACTACCGGGCTGATTACGTGGTGCATATCCATGATGAATATTGCTATGATGCGGACGGCAACCTTGTCTGTTCTTTGCCGGAGATCGAGAGACATCAACATGATGATTCCTGCTACAACGATGAAGGAAGCTTGATTTGCGGAATAGAAGAGGAAGAGGGACATCAACATGATGATAAATGTATAAAAATAATCCGGGAAGCATCAGAAGAAAAGATTTTGGATTGCCCATATGCAAATTCCGGCTCGGAGACAGAGGACGAAGGCGACAATGGCAGCGCAGACGAACAGTCGGAAGGCACACAGGAAATTGCCGGATCATCCCTTCCGGTGGGAGGAAAAGGGACGCACTGCGTGCTGTCCGGACATCGGGGACTGCCAAGCGCCAAACTTTTCACCAATTTAGATAAGCTCGCCGAGGGAGACACCTTTATGTTGAGGGTATTAAACGAAACCCTAACTTATGAGGTGGATCAGATTTTGATCGTATTGCCGGATCAGGTGGACGCCCTGGAAATCGAAGAAGGGCGCGATTACTGTACGCTGGTGACTTGTACTCCTTACGGGATTAACACCCACAGACTCCTCGTTCGGGGGCACAGAGTTCCCAATACGCCGGAGAGCCGGGCGGCAAGGATCACCTCGGAAGCGATTCAGGTAAAACCTGCACTTGTGGCGGTCATGCTGGCAGTGCCGGTACTCGCCGTCTTGATTGTGGGTGTGGCGGTGAAAACAAGAAAAAGATAATCAACGAAAAAAGAAGCCATTTCTTTTATAAAAAAGAAGGGCTTCTTTTTTTGTGAAAAAATTAATTTCTTATCATGAGTATATCTATTATTTTTAACACTTTAGGAGTAAAATGGTTATATAAAAGTTTAGAGCAGCACACAATGATTACAGTGCGTTCTGTGATATTCATCGATTTTTTTGATTTCTATCGCTGTATTCCTCTGGTCCGGCAATCGGCACATTGGCGTTTATTTATATAAAAGGAAAAATGACTCAAATTCTTCAAAAGAAGAAATAGGAAACAAGAAATGGAGGGTAACCATATGAGAAGAAGAAGAGCTTCGCAAGAAGAAGAAATAAGAAATGATGAAACCAAGGTGCAGCAGGAGAAAAAAGGCAAAATCAGACTTCCGGGGCTGTTGATCGCACTGATCATGTTGGCAGAATCGGCAGTGATCTTTTACTTTATCTGGAATTTAAAGTTATTGCCGAATAACTATTTGACGTTCATTGGAGTGGGACTGATTGTCGTTACCTTAATTGTATATGCTTTGGCAAGTAATTTCAGAAATCGTATCCGTTTTGCTCTAGGGACGATACTTTGCCTTTGTATGACGGTAATTTGTGTGATGGGAGTGTCTTATGCCAGAAAAGCAGACTCTTTCTATAAACAAATTTCAGAAACCACAAAACATATTACAGACGTGGGCGTGTATGCCACGGCGGATAGTGAAATTACCTCAATAGAGAGCTTAACCAAGGATGACACTATCGGTATCCTTGGAAACTTAGACCGGGACGTCACGGATGCAGCCCTATCCAAACTGGAAGAAACCACGGGTAAGGAATTTCAGGTAAAAGAATATGATGATGCGGTTCAGGGAATAGCAGGATTAGAGAAAAAGGAAACCTCTGTCTTCATGTGCAATGACGCTTTCTTTGAGCTTGTAAGAGATGCAGAAGGCAATGAAGACATTGACGACAGAGTGGTTAAAGTTGACGTATTATCCGTAGAAACAGAGGAAGAAGAAAAAAATGCCGGGGAAGACCAGACTTCCGAGCAGGCAAAGGCAACTATAAAAACAGAAGAAGAGGATATTACCAAAAAGCCATTTAAAGTATTTATCAGCGGAATAGACACAAGGGGAGAAATGACAGCAAAAAGCCGGAGCGATGTAAACATCATTGCAACGATCAATCCGGAAACAAAGCAGATTCTTCTGGTGTCCACACCGAGAGACTATTTTGTACCACTCTCCATCTCGGATGGCGTTCCCGATAAATTGACCCATGCCGGTATCTACGGAATTGACGTCTGCGTCGATACCATGGAAATGATCTACGACACAGATATGGACTACTACTTCCGGATTAACTTCGGCGGTTTTGTCAAAGTGATCGACGCACTGGGCGGAATTACCATTCAGTCCGACTACGATTTCAATTCCGGCAATGTCAAAGGATATCATTTTGACAAGGGAGCAAACGAAGTGGACGGAGAGGCGGCGCTGGTATTCGCCAGAGAAAGATACGCCTTTGCAGACGGAGACCGCCAAAGAGGAAGAAACCAGATGGCAGTCATTCAGGGAGTGGCCAATAAAGTAATGTCAAAAGATATCTTAAAGAACTTTTCAGAGATATTAGAAGAAGTCGGAGGCTGTTTCGAAACCGATATCCCTTACGATACTCTGGCGATGTTGGTAAAAGGACAATTGGACAGCGGCGGAGATTGGAAGGTTTTAAGCTACAGCGTATCCGGTGAAGGAACCCGTAAAAAACCATACTCCATGAACCAGAGCGTTTATGTTATGATCCCGGATGAGAGCACGATTGAGGAAGCCAAATCTTTGATGCAGGATATCGAAGATGGAAAGGTGATGACTCAGGATGAGATCATACAGCCGGCAGAACAGGCGCATTAAAAGACGCACTAAGTAGTATATTAGCCAAGGAAAGCATCCTTTTATCTGATACTATAACAGCAGAAAATAAAATTAAATATTTAAGACAAGATTTTGGAGCAGCCATTGAAATAGAATCGGAGGAGGTGCTAAGCAGTATGTGTAATTTAAGTGATAATATATATGATAAAGCGCACAAAGAAGGTTATGAACTGGGCGAACAGCAGGGAATTGAAAAAGAGAGAAAAAATACTATTGCAACTCTGGTTAAATTAGTAAATAAAAAACTCATATCGGCAGAGGACGCCGCTGAGAGTTTGGATATGCCGATAAATCAATTTAAGACTTATCTTGTAAAGTGATGATGCAGAATGAGATAAAACAGGAGGGGGGAATTAAAAGGCTCCCTCCTGTTTTATATTTCCTCATACATCTTTACCATATTTTCTGCAATGTTTCTTAGCGCATTTTTTATAAATTCTGGTTCTGTTACTTTAACTTTGTCTCCGAAAGTGAGGAGCCAATGAATTAAAGCGTCCCCATCTGTATAATCCATTTGAAATAATAATTTTCCGCCAGATTCTTCATGGAAGCAGTCTGCGCCAAATTCCTCCATTAATCTCCATTTCATATCCGGTTCAAAAAAAGCTTTCACTTTGATTTTTCCGGGAAATATTTTCTCGTTGGATAAGTCAGGCATCGGCACGTTTCTTACTTCAAATTCTTTTTCTTCCTGTTCCACTTTCTCCATCCGGTTTAATTTAAAAAGTCGGAATCCGTTCCTCATCTGGCACCATCCCCATACATACCAGCTAGACCATTTAAAAATCAAATAATAGGGTTCAATCTGGCGGACGGTTTTTTGGTCGGGAGCATAGTAATGAAAGGAAATCATCTTCTTGTTTTCAATGGAGTTCTGAATCAGTGTGATCTTTGGAGCCAGGGAGTCTTTGTACCAGGAAGATAAATCGATTAAAATGGAGTCTTTTCCGCTTACAAAATTAGAAGAACCAACTTTTAATTTTTCCATAAGCTGTCCGTAATAATTGCTTTTGCTCACACTGTCGAGGCTTCGAAGTCCGGCCAAAATCATTTGCATATCTTTTGAAGTAAGAAGGGTGCGTTCTATCCGATATCCTTCCATAATACGAATGCCTCCTCTTGGACCCTGAGACGTGTGGATCGGTATTCCGGCTTTGCATAAATGTTCAATATCCCGGTTGATGGTTCTTCGGGATACTTCGAATTTTTCAGCCAGTTCCGGCGCTGTCACTTTATCTTCTTGCAATAACACTGATAAAATTCCAATAAGTCTGTCTATTTTCATATGTATCATTTACCTCTTACAATATGCCTGATGATGTATTTCATTATATACAATAAAAGAGTGCTTTTCAATTTGGTAATGAAAAAAATAATGTAAAGGCATTCCGATAAACATGACATACAGATGTCGTATTTGCTGTGTTATAATTATCCCATAAATGAAACGAGACGGAGGAAGAATGAATGGCTTTTGATTATAAGAAAGAATATAAAGAATATTATTTGCCGAAGAAGAAACCGGAAATTATCGAAGTTCCCAGGATGAATTTTATCGCGGTGCGGGGAGTCGGAGATCCCAACGAGGAAGGCGGAGCTTATAAAGAAGCGATCAGTTATTTGTACACTATTGCTTTTACCATCAAAATGAGTAAGAAGGGAAGTCATAAGATCGAAGGGTATTTTGATTATGTGGTGCCGCCATTGGAAGGCTTTTGGACGCAGATTGTGAGAGAAGAAGAAAACATGGAAGACGGCGGAAAATATCTGGATTTGCTGTGGCCGGTGGAAGATTCGGGGAAAAGAGAATTGTCGGCGTTAAAAGTAAAAGAAACCATAGATTTTACGAGAAAAGAAGATTTTTGCTGGATTTCTGTCATCCGTCTGCCGGATTTTGTGACAAAGGAAGATTTTACATGGGCAGTGAAAGAGGCAGAGAAAAAGAAAAAACAAGACTTTTCCAAAGTGGAATTTTTGACAGTGGAAGAGGGACTTTGCGTGCAGTGTATGCATATTGGAGCTTTTGATGAGGAAGCGGCGACCATAGAAAAAATGAATCAATATCTTTTGGAGCATGGATACGATAATGATTTTGGAAAGGATAGATGGCATCACGAGATTTATTTATCCGATGCGAGGAGAGTTCCGCCGGAGAGATGGAAAACGGTAATTCGTCATCCGGTGAAAAAGATTTTGGACAAAAACGGGCAGGAATAATCGGGAATAAAAATTTGGCGGATGGTAGACTGTGATCACAGCGAAAGGAGGATTGCGTTATGGAATGGATTTATGCCGTGAAAAAAGCAATACAGTATATTGAAACGCATATCACAGAAGATTTGTCCGCAGAAGAAATTGCAAAACAGGTGAACTTATCTCCATTTTATTTTCAGAAAGGGTTTTCAATGCTCTGCGGTTTCACTTTGGCAGAATATATCAGAAATCGCCGCTTAGCATTGGCGGCGGGGGAGATTACGGCCGGAAAGGATAAAATAATAGATATAGCGCTCAAATACGGTTATGATTCCCCGGACAGTTTTTCAAAGGCATTTACCAGATTCCATGGAGTGACTCCTTCCAGGGCAAGAAAAGAGCAGGTAATGCTCAAATCTTTTGCCCCGCTGAAAATCAAAATCTCATTAGAAGGAGGATATTTTATGGATTACAGGATGGAGAAAAAAGAGGCGTTTACGGTTATAGCCAATAGAAAGGTTTTTTCTTACGAAGGAGCAAATCAAGAAGTCCCGAAATTTTGGCAAGATCACTTTAAAGAAGGCAAGGGACAGACGGTGATGGGAATGTATGGAATAAATATTGATGAAGAGATGAAAAGGGATTCCTTTGAATATCTGATTGCCGATCCTTATAACCCAGCAAAAGAAGTACCGGAAGGATTTGTGGTAAAGACAATCCCGGCCTTCACCTGGGCGATATTTCCCTGCAAAGGCGCTATGCCCGATGCACTGCAAAATGTAGATATCAAAATATTTTCGGAGTGGCTTCCCGCCTTACAAAAATATGAGTTTGCAGCGGGATACTGCATGGAATATTATGATGATCCGAAAAAATATCCGGAGGGAACTCTGGATAAAAACTATTACTGCGAAATCTGGGTTCCGGTAAAAGAAAGAATGCGCTCATAATCCCAAGAGCGGCTGTAAAATTATCATTGGCGATAAGAAGCGGAAAATAATAAGGTCTGTTCGCAAAAAATATTTCTTAGCAATGACGCTGCGCTCCCTTTGGCCTACGGCGCTCAGAAGGCATTGCTTCGAAATATTTTCTTTGCTCCAGACCATCGTAGCGCATCATATTACAATGTTGTTTGGCAGTAACCGATACATGATAGTACGAACGCACAGAAAATAAAAAAAGTAGTGAAATCGCAGTTATGTGTAAAGCCATGGAAGATATGAAAAACCAGACATTTAAAGAAACAATATAAGTGATAGTATTCACACGGATTGGGAATCGGGAAATAAGTTTTCGGGCTTATGCTGCGAAATCTGGGTTCCGGTGAAAAAGAGGATGCACCCATAATAAAAGAAATGGTTGTGCAATGTCATAAATAGGTGTAGAATAAGAAAGACAATAAAAGACGGGAGCTTGTATGACAGGCTGAGAGGAAGGTGCGACCTTCGACCGACTACCTGATTTGGATAATACCAACGTAGGGACATACTTAGATTCTAAGAGTTTTAAGAGCAGAATGGCTGTACGATCATGGCATATCTGCTCTGTTTTTTATGTCACAGGAAAAACCTTGTTATGATAAAGTGCGAAAAACGCTAAAGTACTCAAAACGCTAAAGTGCGCAAAAAAATGCCTTTTCTCTCAAGATTGGGGCAGGGGGATTGAGACGCCGAAGGCATTTTATATATAAAAATTTGTAAAAATAAGGAAGCGACACAGAACGATGTGCGCGGAATAGGAGGAAGAAATGATTGGAACTTGTCTTGAAAATGTGAGGAAAAGGGAACCGCTGATTCATAACATCACCAATTATGTCACGGTAAATGATGTGGCCAATATTTTGTTGGCCTGCGGCGGCAGCCCGATCATGTCCGACGAACCGAAGGATGTCTCGGATATCACTTCGATCTGCGGCGGATTAAATATCAATATTGGAACTCTCAATGAAATGACCATTAAATCGATGTTTCTTGCCGGTAAGAAATCTAATGAGCTGGGGCATCCGGTAATTCTTGATCCCGTCGGCGTTGGGGCGAGCGTTTTGCGCACGAATACCGCAGTGGATTTGTTAAAGGAAATAAAGTTTGACGTGATCCGGGGAAATGTATCGGAGATCAAAACCATCGCTTTGGGAAGCGGAACGACAAAGGGAGTGGATGCCGATGCCGCCGACGCCGTAACAGAGGAAAATCTGGATAGCATGGTGGACTTTGTGAAATCTCTTGCAGAGAAGACCGATGCGATCATTGCAGTGACCGGAGCCATTGACCTTGTATGTGACAAAGAAAAATGTTATGTTATCCGAAATGGCAGGCCGGAAATGAGCAAGATTACCGGTACGGGCTGCCAGCTTTCCGGTATGATGGCTGCTTTTGTCACGGCAAATCCGGATAATAAGCTGGAGGCTGCCGCAGCCTCCGTATGTGCTATGGGACTTGCCGGAGAGATCGGATATGCCAATATGCAAAAAGGCGACGGAAACGCCACCTACCGAAATCGTATTATCGACGCGATCTGCAATCTGGATGGCGAGACGCTGAATAAAGGAGCTAATTATGAGATTCGATAAAAAAGATTTACTACTTAAAAATTTATTACTTTATGCGGTGACAGACCGCTCCTGGCTCGGGGATCAAACTCTCTATGAGCAGGTGGAAGAAGCGCTTTTGGGAGGAGCGACTTTCATTCAGTTAAGGGAGAAGGAGCTGGATGAGGAAAACTTTTTAAAAGAAGCGATCGAAATTAAGGATTTGTGTAAAAAATATCAGGTTCCTTTTGTGATCAATGATAATGTGGAGATTGCCCTCAAAATGGATGCGGACGGAGTCCATGTGGGACAAAGCGACATGGAGGCCGGGAACGTCCGGGCGCTTCTTGGGGAGGATAAGATCCTGGGTGTCTCTGCGCAAACGGTGGAGCAGGCGGTTTTGGCTGAAAAACGCGGGGCGGACTATCTTGGAGTGGGCGCCGTATTTCATACCGGTTCCAAAGCGGATGCCAGGGATATCAGCCATGAAACCTTGAAGGAAATATGCGATGCCGTCAATATTCCGGTGATCGCCATAGGGGGAATCGGAACCCATAACGTGAAGGAATTAAAGGGCAGCGGCATATGCGGCGTTGCAGTGATCAGCGCAATTTTTGCGGCTTCGGATATCCGTAAGGCGACGGAGCAGTTAAAAGAGGCGGTGAAGGAGACGGTGCAGTGAGGAACCGAAAAATTCAAGGCGCGATTTTTGATGTGGACGGTACTTTGCTGGATTCCATGTCGATTTGGGATACCATTGGAGAAGATTATCTTCGCAGCATCGGGCATGAGCCGAGGGAGAATCTGGCAGAGACCTTTAAAGAAATGAGCCTGTATCAGGCGGCTTGTTATTACCGGACAAAGTACGAAGTGATCCTCAGCCCGGAAGAGATCATCGAGGGTATAAACCGCATGGTGGAAAACTTTTATTTGTACGAAGCGCCTTTAAAGCCGGGGGCTGCCGGGTTTCTTGAAAGCCTGCATCGCGGTGGCGTGAAGATGTGCGTAGCCACGGCAACGGATCAACTTCTGATTAAAGGAGCGCTGGACCGGTGCGGGGTGGGGAAATACTTTTCGAAAATCTTTACCTGTGAGACGGTTGGACACGGGAAAGATGAGCCGTTCATATACCGGGAGGGATTAAAGCATCTTGGCACAAAGTTATCGGATACGGTCGTCTTTGAGGATGCGGTTCACGCCCTGGAAACGGCAAAGGCAGACGGCTTTCTTACGGCTGCCGTTTATGACGGCCATGAAAAAGAGCAGGATAAGATGAGAGCTCTTGCAGACTATTATTTTAAAGAATTATCAGAAGACCATATCCCATTTCTCTTGCCGAAGCAGGAGAATACCTAAAGAAAGCAAAGCGGCAGATCGGGGGCACCACTTTTTGTCGCTCTATAAAAATAATGAAATGTTCGAAAGGAGTAAAAGAGATGAGAACAGCATTATCAATCGCTGGCAGTGATTGCAGCGGAGGCGCCGGTATTCAGGCAGATTTGAAGACAATGACGATGAATGGGGTTTATGCCATGAGTGCGATCACTGCATTGACGGCACAAAACACAACCGGCGTAAGAGGTATTTTGGAATCAAGTCCGGAGTTTTTAAAAAGTCAGATTGACGCTATTTTTGAGGACATCTATCCCGATGCGGTAAAAATCGGAGTGGTATCTTCCACGGAACTGATTCAAGTGATTTCCGAAAGGCTAGTCTATTATCAGGCAAAAAATATTGTGGTGGATCCGGTCATGGTTGCCACAAGCGGCTCTGCCCTCATGAAAACAGATGCGGTAGCTGCGCTGATGGAAGAACTTTTGCCCATCGCCGCAGTGGTCACTCCCAATATTGCGGAGGCAGAAATCTTATCAGGGTTAACCATTCATAATGAGAAAGATATGGAGCGGGCGGCCCAAAAAATCGGAGAGGAACACTCCTGTGCCGTGTTGTTAAAAGGAGGACATTCGCTAAATGACGCCAATGACCTTCTATATAATAAGGGAGAGCAAACATGGTTTTATGGGAAACGAATTGACAATCCCAATACCCACGGAACCGGCTGCACCCTTTCCAGCGCGATCGCGGCAAATCTCGCCAAAGGATTTCCTCTGAACGCTGCAGTAAAAAGAGCCAAAGAATACATTTCCGGAGCCCTCGAGGCGCAGCTTGATCTGGGAAAAGGCCAGGGACCTATGAAACACTGCTTTAATTTGCAGGGAGAATTTGCAAAGGAGGCGGAGTAAGATGGAAGAAAGACGTACCTCGCTTTTTGAAAACGGGTTGATCTGGTTTGGCGCGGCGGTTTCCATTGCGGAAATCCTAACCGGTACTTATTTTGCTCCCCTCGGTTTTAAGAAGGGGCTGGCGGCGGTTTTGCTCGGTCACATCATCGGATGCGCCATGCTGTTTTTCGCAGGTCTGATCGGCGGAAGAGTTCGAAAAAGCGCGATGGAGACAGTGAAAATGAGCTTTGGAAGAAACGGCAGCCTGCTGTTTTCCATTCTTAATATCATCCAGCTTGTGGGATGGACCGCCATTATGATCTATGACGGCGCCCTTGCGGCAAATGAAGTGTGGAATGTGGGCTCATATCTCTGGTGTCTGGTGATCGGACTGCTGATCATCCTCTGGATTTCCATAGGTCTTAAAAATCTTGGAAAGATCAACACCATCGCCATGGCAGCTTTGTTCTTCCTTACTATTCTTCTTGGCTTTGCGATATTTAAAAATGGAGCGGTGCAGGGAGTGACGGAAGAAAGCATGAGCTTTGGGGCGGCAGTGGAACTGTCTGTCGCCATGCCGCTGTCCTGGCTTCCTCTTATCAGCGACTATACAAGAGAGGCGAAGAAGCCTTTGGAAGCTACGGGAGTCAGCGCCGTTGTTTATGGCATTGTAAGCTGTTTTATGTATATCATCGGTATGAGCGCCGCAATTTTTACAGGGGAATCGGATATTGCAAAGATCATGGTAAAAGCAGGACTGGGAATCGCCGGACTGTTGATCATTGTTTTTTCCACAGTGACCACCACCTTTTTGGACGCTTACTCCGCCGGGGTATCCAGTGAAGCCGTCTCAAAGAAGATCAATGGAAAATGGGCCGCAATCGGCACCGCCGTGATCGGAACCATTGCCGCGATCTTTCTGCCTCTGGATGATATTACCAACTTCCTGTATTTCATTGGTTCCGTTTTTGCGCCGATGATCGCCATTCAGATCGCAGATTTCTTCCTATTGAAAAAGGATTACAGCGAAAAATCCGTTCGTATTCAAAATCTGGTGATCTGGCTGATTGGTTTCTTGTTATACAGACTGTTGATGCATATAGACATTATTGTCGGTAATACTCTGCCGGATATGTTGATCACTATTTTGATTTGCCTTGCCGCAAATAAAATAATACAAAGACCTTAAGGGCGGGGAGATAGCCCATAAATAAAAAAACCCCCTTTTGTTAGACAGGATCTCAGTCTAATGAAAGGGGATTTTTCCCTGGAGTCAAAGAATCAAAAACTACAGTTTCCCATAAAAGGAATGACCTGTGTGAATTGTCAGAATAAAATCGAAAAAAACTGTATTGTACCGAGGAAATTCAACTCTCAAGTGAAGAAGGAAGCGGAAGCAAATTTGTCATAACATTGCCGAAAAATATTTCATAAAATATTTATAAAAAAGAAGAATAAAAAACCTATAAACCTATTGACATAGTAGGTAAATGGTGTTAATCTATGACCAAGGAAAGGAGACGGTATATGGCTAATTATTATAAAGGAACCTTGAATTGAAATTTAATATTATAAGGAGATTGGATCATGAAAAAATTTAATTTGAAGAAAATATTGGCATTGGCAACAGTTGTGAGCACAGTGTTTGCTATGACAGCCTGCGGTAACACTTCCGCAGATTCCGACGCAGAGGGCGAAAGCGCAGCATCCGCAGAAAGCTCTGATGTGGTATATCGTACTTTAGATGAGATCAAAGAGGATGGAACGATCAACATTGGCGTCTTTTCGGATAAGAACCCATTTGGATATGTGGATGAAAACGGAGAATATCAGGGATATGACGTTTATTTCGCAAACCGGATCGGAGAAGATCTGGGCGTAGATGTTAATTTCGTTTCCACAGAAGCAGCAAACCGTATCGAATATCTCCAGACCGGAAAAGTAGACCTGATTCTCGCTAACTTTACCGTGACAGACGAACGTGCGGAGGAAGTTGACTTTGCACTGCCATACATGAATGTGGCTCTTGGCGTTGTATCTCCGGAAGATAACGTGATTGAAAGTCTGGATAATTGGAACAGCGACGATCAGATGATCGTAATTTCCGGTACAACCGCAGAGACTTATTTGATTGAAAACTATCCGGATATCCCATTACAGAAATACGATTCTTATGCAACCGCAAAGAATGCCCTGGAAAACGGCAACGGCGTCGCATGGGCAAACGACAACACAGAAGTAATCGCTTTTGCGCTCCAGAACGAGGGTTACACAGTTGGAATTTCTGAACTGGGCAATAAAGATACCATCGCTCCGGCAGTCTCCAAGGGAAATGAAACTCTGTTAAACTGGGTTAACGACGAGATCACAGCTCTTGGCGAAGAACAGTTCTTCCACGCAGATTATGATGAAACATTAGTGGAAACTTACGGAGAAGAATACAAAGAAGAATTAGTCGTAGAAGGCGGCGTAGTCGAATAAGATAAAAAAGGAACCAATAATAAGCCATAAGTAGGGCGGCGGGGCGAAAACTCCGCCGCTGTTTTATGATATAGGAAAAATATTGGCGCTCCGCGCAGGATGCGATGGGAAGCTTTTTTCAGATAGGAGACTTCTTTGAAATGAGGTGAGAGATATGACGGTGGTAAACAAATTTTTAGAAACACATTATCTCACAAAGCAGGAATATATCAGTTTGCTTAGTCACTGGCAGAATGGGGCTGTGGTAAAGCGGATCACAGAAGAGGCCGTGAAGCTTAGAAAGCAATACTATGGAAATAAAGTGTATGTGAGAGGATTAATTGAATTTACGAATTACTGTAAAAATAATTGCTATTACTGCGGAATCCGCAGAGATAACCGCCATGTGGAACGATATCGGCTGACGCAGGAAGAGATCCTTGCGTGCTGCCGGCAGGGATACGATCTGGGATACAGGACTTTCGTTCTCCAGGGAGGGGAGGATCCCTATTTTACAGATGAAAAAATGGAAACCATAATCCGCACCATAAAAAAAGAGTATTCCGACTGCGCCCTTACGCTATCCGTCGGGGAGAAATCCCGGGAGAGTTATAAAAGATGGAAGGAAGCGGGAGCCGACCGTTATCTTCTCCGGGAAGAAACGGCGGAGGAATCCTTATATCGCTCTTTGCATCCCCGGGAGATGAGTTTAAAAAACCGCAAACGATGTCTTTATGACCTAAAAGAACTGGGCTATCAGGTGGGAGCCGGATTCATGGTGGGGACGCCCGGACAGACCTTTTCCCATCTTGCCGAAGATATAATATTTTTGCAGGAGCTAAGTCCCGCCATGGTGGGAATCGGACCTTTTATTCCCCATCATGAGACGATATATAAACAGGAAAAAGCGGGAAGTGTGGAGCTTACCTTGTTTTTGCTGTCCGTGATCCGGATCATGCTTCCAAAAACGCTGCTCCCGGCGACTACCGCCCTTGGGACGACAGATCCCCGGGGAAGAGAAAAAGGGCTTGCGGTGGGAGCCAATGTGGTGATGCCGAATCTGTCCCCGGTGAAAAACCGAAAACAGTATGAGCTTTACGACGATAAAATTTGTACGGGAGAAGAGGCTGCCATGTGCGCCGGATGCTTAAGCAGAAGAGTGGAAAGCGTAGGTTATCAGTTGGTGGGAGAGCGAGGAGATGCTCTGGGTTATAGGTTGAACCTATAACTGGATATTCTTTTTGCGTATTAGACATATAAAACCTACTATGTTAATATGATTACAGAATAAATATTCCACAAAACAAAACCAGAATAAACGGAGGAAATAGAAATGGCAAATATTAAAGATTCTAAAAATTGGGGATTTGAGACAAGACAATTACATATCGGACAGGAACAGGCAGACCCGGTAACGGACGCAAGAGCCGTTCCGATTTATGCGACAACTTCTTATGTGTTCCATAATTCACAGCACGCTGCAGATCGTTTTGGTCTTCGGGATGCGGGAAACATTTACGGAAGACTGACCAATCCTACCGAGGATATTTTTGAACAGCGTATCGCATCTTTGGAAGGCGGCGTGGCAGCGCTGGCAGTATCTTCCGGTGCAGCGGCGATCAACTATGTGATCCAGACCCTGGCAAAAGCCGGAGAGCATATCGTTTCTTCCAAGACCATTTATGGTGGAACCTTTAACCTCTTAACGCATACTTTACCGCTTACGAATCAGATTACCACTACCTTTGTTGATCCGGAAGTGGAAGGCTCCTTTGAAGCGGCAATCCAGGATAATACAAAGGCGATTTTTGTAGAGACATTGGGAAATCCAAATTCTAATTTAGTGGATCTGGAAGAATTGGCGAAGATCGCACATAAACACAATATTCCTCTGGTAGTGGATTCCACATTCGCCACACCGTATCTGATCCGCCCGATCGAATATGGCGCTGACATCGTAGTCCACTCTGCTACTAAGTTCATCGGAGGCCATGGCACAGCCATCGGCGGCGTGATCATCGACAGCGGTAACTTTGACTGGAAGGCATCCGGCAAATATCCTTGGATTTCCGACGCCAACCCAAGTTATCATGGAGTTTCCTTTGCTGATGCAGCGGGAGCAGCGGCTTTTGTGACCTATATCCGCGCGATCCTCCTTCGTGATACCGGATCAACCCTCTCTCCATTCCATGCTTTCCTGTTCCTGCAAGGATTGGAAACATTATCACTTCGTGTGGAGCGTCATGTGAGCAACACGTTAAAAATTGTAGACTATCTGGCAAACCATCCGCAGGTAGAGGCAGTACACCATCCGTCCCTTCCGAGTGAACCGAGCCATGAATTATATAAGAAGTACCTTCCAAATGGAGGCGGATCTATCTTTACCTTCGAGATTAAAGGAGATGCAGAAACTGCGCAGAAATTCATTGATAATCTTGCGATTTTCTCCCTTCTTGCCAATGTGGCGGACGTGAAATCCCTTGTGATCCATCCGGCAACTACCACACATAGCCAGTGCACTGAGGAAGAACTGCTAGATCAGGGTATCAAGCCAAACACCATCCGTCTTTCCATCGGTATTGAGAAGGTGGAAGACTTGATCGAAGCGCTGGATGCAGCCTTTGAAACTGTAAAATAAAAAAACTAAAGTAATGATTTGCTGATAATTTAAGATAAGAAATATATAAGCCGAAAATACCTTATAAAAATGCCCTATTATAGATTTAATTTATAACAGGGTATTTTTATTGCCTATTAGACAAAAAAAGAGAATAATGATAAAATACACTTAACCGGTAGGGAAATAGTGAAATTGACTGGAAAACCAGAGATTTTACAGATAAGTATTATGTATGTACATAACTGCTTAGAAGATCTCTGGTTTATTTTTATGGAAAAGTATTGAGAAAGATGTCAGGAAAAGAAAGGGTTAAAGGATAAGAATATGAGAAGTATGTATTGCGTTTTTCTTTCTGCCGGCGGTCTTGTGGGTTGTTGCAAGTCATGAGAGAAACGACAGACAGTCAGAATTTAGTTAAATTTAGGAGATGTAAAAAGAATATGAAAGCAAAAAAGAAAAGTAAAGAACGATGGATACCTATTGGCGTTCTGATTTTTGTATTGTTAGTGTGGTATGGAATCACAGCATCAGGACTGGTATCCGCGATTCTGGTGCCGAGCCCCCGTGCAGTGATCGCCGCAGGCGCGGAGATCATTCAAAATGGATATAAAGGATATACCTTATGGCAGCATTTGGCGTCCAGTTTGGAGAGAATGTTGATCGCCTTTGTCTTGGTGCTGATCACGGCGATTCCTCTGGGGTTGCTGAGCGGATATAATTCCACTGCCCGGGCCTTCTTTGAGCCGATCATTGAATTTTACCGTCCTTTGCCGCCTCTGGCCTATTATACGATCCTGGTACTGTGGATGGGAATTGGAAATTCATCTAAAATCGCGTTGCTTTATCTTGCAGGTTTTGCTCCGGTCTACATTGCCTGTGTATCCGGGGTTTTGAGGGTAAAAGAAGACTTTATTTACGGCGCCAAAACTTTGGGCGCGAACAATCGCCAGATCTTTTTTTACGTGGTATTTCCGGCGGTGTTAAGCGATATTTTTACGGGAGTCAGAACGGCGGTCGGCGTGGAATATACGACGCTGGTTGCGGCGGAAATGGTCGCCGCAGTAAGCGGAATCGGATGGCTCGTACTGGATGCCAGCAATTACTTAAGAAGTGACATCATATTTTTCGGAGTCATCTTGATGGGAATCACCGGTATTCTTCTGGACCAGATCATCCGGTTTTTGGAAAGAAAATTTGTCCACTGGAAAGGAAAATCATAAAAGATTTACTTTAGAAAGTTTTAATCAGGAAAGGAAAATAAAATTATGAGAAATAAAAATTATACAAAAAAATTATTTGGAGTTACGGCAATCGCCGCAGTGCTGGCAGCTTCCGTAATTGGCTGCGGTTCTGAGACAAAGAATACGGAAAGCACCCAGAGCGGTTCAGAAAATGCGCAGGTGGTGAATATCGGAACCATGGATCTGATCAATGCGGACCTCATCGCAAGGAAAGAAAACTATTATGAAGATTTGCTGGATGCGGAAGTCAATATTGTCTCCTTTAGCTCCGGCAAGGACGTCAATACGGCGCTGGCTTCCGGCTCCATTGACATATCAGAGCTTGGAACTTCACCGTCCGCACTCGGCATTTCCAACGGCCTTGATTATTCCGTCATTGGAATCGGCGATGTGATCGGCTCTGCGGAATCTCTGGTTGTCACCAAAGATTCCGGAATCACGGATGTGAAGGATTTGGCGGGAAAGAAAGTGGCTACGCCGTTTGCTTCGACGGCTCATTATTCTCTGCTCAGTGCGATCCAACTGGCCGGATTAAAGGAAACCGATGTGAATTTATTGGATATGGAAGCCGATGATATTTATGCCGCATGGCAAAGAGGCGATATTGACGCCGCATATATCTGGTATCCGACGCTGGATAATTTGATCAGCGACGGCGGAACGGTCATCACAGGAAGCGATAAACTGCAGGAAGAAGGATTTGTGACCGGTGACTTAATCATTGCAAGAAATGATTTCGCCGAAGAAAACCCGGAACTGGTGGCACAATTTTTACAGGCAGTATTAAAAGGAAACGATGTGATCTTAAACGATCCGGAAACGGCGGCGGCAGACGTTGCATCCATTTTGGAGATCGAAGAGGATGACGCCAAAAATCAGTTGACGCAGTATGCTTATCTCACCGCAGAAGAACAATTATCCGACGAGTGGCTTGGAGGAGGTCTGGCTCAGTATTTGAAAGATACCGCAGATTTCTTAGTAGAGCAAAAGAGTATTACAAGCGCTCCGGAATTGGAAGAATTTGAAGCGGCGATCAATACGTCATATCTGGAAGAGGCAGCAGCGAATACCGCTGAGTAAGGAAGGTGCATATCGTATATGAAAGAAAACAATATTCCCTATGAATCGGCAGGAGAACTGGTAGAGCTTAGAGAAGTATATACAAAAGAAAACGACAGACAGATCGAGATTTCGGGCGTCGATTTAAATTACGAAGGATTGACCGGAGAGGTGAAGGCTCTGGAAAATATTACCTTTAATATTTATCGGGGAGAATTTGTCTGCGTGTTAGGTCCTTCCGGCTGTGGCAAAAGTACGCTGCTTAAGATCATCGCAGGTTTTATTGAACCGTCGGCCGGCACCGTAAAGCTTGATGGGGAAGCCATCAAAGGAACAGACTGGCATCGGGGCGTGGTATTTCAGAATCCACCCCTCTATGACTGGTTCTCTGTTCTGGATAACGTGGCCTTTGGGCCAAAGATGCGCGGCTTGCCAAAGGAAGAGTATCTGAAACTTGCCAACGACTACTTAAAAAAAGTCGGCCTCACAGAGTTTGCCGATAAAAAAATATATGAATTGTCCGGCGGTATGAAACAGAGGGTTTCCATCGCCCGGGCGCTGGTGAACAACCCGGAGATCTTGCTGATGGATGAACCCTTCGGCGCTCTGGATGCGTTGACCCGGGAGACCGTGCAGAATCTCACAAGAAAAATATGGTGGGAGACCGGAAAGACGATTTTCTTTATTACCCACGATGTGGAAGAGGCGCTTTTGCTGGGAACGAGAGCCATCGTTTTGAGCCGGCATCCCGGCAGGGTCATCGATGATATCCCCCTTAATTTTTCAAGACAGATCGTGGAGGAAGGCTCCACAGATATTAAATTTACGGAAGAATTTTACAAATACCGTGAACGCCTGCTCAAGCTGATCAATGGTCAGGCGATATCCTCCCCGGAGGATTGATCAAAAAATAAAAAGAGGAATAGAAGGAGAAAGAGAAATGAGTGATTTTTGTTTAAATGGTGCGCAGACTTTGGAATATGACAGGCTTTACAATCAACATCCATGGCTTACCGGAAAGGTCAACCCCATTGCCGTAGAAAAGGCGGACGGAATTTATTTTTGGGATTATGACGGAAAACGATATGCGGATATGGGAAGCCAGCTTACCAATGTGAATCTGGGATATGGAAATAAAGAGATTACCCAGGCGGTGAAAGATCAATTGGATATTTTACCTTACGTTGCGCCGAAATTTGCGTCCGGTCCCCGTTCGCAGCTGGCAAAAATGCTCATAGATCTGGCTCCGGATAATATGCAGAAAGTTTTCTTTGCTCTTGGCGGATCGGATTCCAATGAGGCGGCAATCAACATGGCAAGGACTGTTACCGGAAGATCGAAGATTTTTTCCCGGTATCGAAGCTATCATGGTTCCACTTTGGGATCCGGTAATCTGTCGGGAGATCCGAGACGTTTTGCCCTGGAAAACCCGGCGTCCACAGGATTTATAAAATTTTTTGATCCTTATGTGTATCGCACAGGCATCTCCTTTGAAAATGACGAAGAGGCCTCCGCATTCTATCTGGGAATGTTAAGGGAGCAGCTTCTTTACGAAGGCCCGGAAAATGTGGCGGCCATTGAAGTGGAATCCATCACGGGGGCCAACGGCGTCATCATCCCGCCGGACGGGTATTTACAGGGGCTTAGAGAAATTTGTGACGAGTATGGAATTTTGCTGATCTGCGACGAGGTTATGGCCGGTTTCGGGCGCACCGGGACAATGTTTGCTTTTGAACACTGGGGCATTAAGCCGGATATCATCACCTTTGCAAAGGGAGTGACCTGCGGATATGTTCCGCTTGGCGGTATCATCGTCAGCAAGGAAATTGCAAAGTATTATGAGGATCATGTGTTCCAATTCGGTTTAACTTACAGCGGACATTCCCTTGCCTGCGCAGCGGGAGTCGCAGCATTAAATTACTATAAAGAACACCATATCCTTGAAAATGTAAACCGTGTGGGAAAAGTATTAAAAGAAATTTTATTGGAACAAAAAGAAAAACACCGCTGTGTTGGAGACGTTCGAGCCATCGGCCTGTTTTCTGCTGTGGAACTGGTTAAGGACCCGAAAACAAGGGAACCGCTGGTGCCTTATGCAGATAAAAGCGGACAGATGGGAAAGATCATCGGCTGGCTGAATGAACGGGGATTTTCCACTTATGGAAGGGAAAATAACATTAATATTACCCCGCCGCTGATTATCACAGAAGAACAACTGCGGGAAGAAATGAAGAAATTTGACGAAGTGCTAAGTATCGTAGACCGGGAATTTTTATAGAAAAAGCCGGTTAAAAAAGCGCGTAAGTTTATATATAGAATAGAAGAAATAGGAGGTTTTTCATGAGTGAAAGAGTATTATCACCCCAGGAAGCACGCATAAAAAAGGAAATCCAGTCAAAAGTCATTTCCTTTCAAAGATACAATCGTGCAGGAGAAATATTAAAGGATATTCGGACGAGAAAGCCGCAGATCGATGTGGAAAGAGGATTATATTTTACCCAATCTTTCAGGGAAACAGAAGGGCAGCCCCTTAATGTAAGATGGGCGAAGGCTCTTTACCATTATGCGAAAAATGCGACGGTGTATATTGATGAGAATCAGCTTCTCGTGGGAAGAAGCGGCAAACCGGGACGTTATGGGATCTTATATCCGGAGCTTGACGGAAATGTGCTTCATATCGCCATAGAAAAACTCCCGAAAAGAAAAAATTCTTCCTTTGATATCACACAGGAAGACGCGGACATTGTGATTCATGAGATCGCCCCATACTGGCAAGGAAAAACCTTCCATGAAGATTTGGCAAAGGCGCTTCCAAAAGACACGAAGAAACTCACTTATAATGCGGATGAGGAATTAACTTCCAGATACATTGTAAATGAAACGGCGTCTTTCCGGTCATCCCTGCAATGGGTTCATGATTATGAAATCGTACTGCAAAAGGGGTTCCTTGGAATCAAAAAAGACGCCGAAGAACATATCAAAGCGTTAGATGAATTTAGTCCGACAGATAATCGGGAAAAAAAGCCATTTTGGGATTCGGTGATCATCACCTGCGACGCGATCATCCTCTGGGCAAAACGTCACGGAGATCTGGCCCAGAAGCTTGCCGAAGAAGAAACCGACGCCAGAAGAAAAGAAGAACTTCTTAGGATCGCACAAAACTGTTATCACGTACCGGCCAATCCTCCGAGGGACTTTTATGAAGCATTGCAGTCGCAATGGTTTACCCAGATGTTTTCAAGAATCGAACAAAAAACCGGAACCATCATTTCCAACGGCAGAATGGATCAATATCTGTATCCTTTCTATAAGAAAGATATCGAAGAAGGCAAGATCACCGATGAGGAAGTTCTGGAACTGTTTGAATGTATGTGGGTATCCATGGCCCAGTTTATCGATCTTTATCTGTCGGAAACAGGAGGCGCTTTCAACGAAGGCTACGCCCATTGGGAAGCGGTGACCGTGGGAGGACAGACCAAGGAAGGTTACGATGCAACCAATGAGCTTACTTACCTGCTCCTTCGTTCCAAGAGAGAGTTTCCACTGAATTATCCGGATCTGGCGGCGAGGGTTCACATAAGAAGTCCAAAACGGTATCTGTACGAGATTGCCGAGACCATAAAACAGGGAGAAGGATTCCCGAAACTGCTCAACGACGAGGACGTGATCCCGCTCCTTTTATCTAAGGGCGCATCTTTTGAAGAAGCTTACGATTACAGTGTATCCGGCTGCGCAGAATGCCGTATGCCAAACCGGGATACCTACACCAGCCCAAATGCCTATATCAATTTTGCGGCGGCGCTGGAAATGGTGATCTATAACGGAAGGATGCAAAAATACGGGGATGAATTGCTTGGTATAGAGACCGGAGAGTTTGAATCTTTCCAGTCCTTTGAGGAGCTTCTTGAGGCTTACCTTACCCAGCAGCGGTATTTTATCAAACACGCTTTTATCCAGCAGTATGAGATCATCCGCCTTAGAGCGCAGCATTTTGCTTCGCCTCTTGGCTCTTCCCTCCATGAGCTGTGCAGAAAATATACCATCGATCTCCATCAGCCGGTCATTCCAGAAGGTATCGATCTTGGATATTTTGAATTTATCGGATATGCCACAGTCATTGACTCTCTGGCTGCGATCAAAAAATTAGTATTTGATGAGAAGAAGCTGACTCTTTTACAGATCAAAGAAGCGCTGTCCCATAATTTTGAAGGCTATGAGCCAATCCGTCAATTGCTTCTCCATGCGCCAAGCTATGGAAACAATGATCCGTATGCAGATCAGCTTGGAAAGCTTCTGGATAAAGAAGCGCAGGATTTCACGGCAAAATATGGCAAAGAGTTAAAGGTTCATATGGATCTTCGTCTTGTGCCATTTACCTCCCATGTGCCTTTCGGAAAGGTGGTAAGCGCCACTCCAAACGGAAGATTTGCTTACACGCCTCTCTCCGACGGTTCCAGTGCGTCTCAGGGAGCTGATATCAATGGGCCGACCGAGATATTGCTTTCCAATTATGAGACAAAGAACTTCCAGCAAAAAGACCATGCGGGCAGGCTGCTTAATATCAAACTTAGCCCTTCCTGCGTGAAAGGTCCGGAAGGGACTGAAAAACTGGTGCAGTTTATTGAAGCATGGCGGGATCTGAAATTGTGGCACGTACAGTTTAATGTCTTAAACAGCGATACCCTTCGGGAAGCGCAAAAGCATCCGGAAAATTATAAAAATCTCCTGGTGAGAATTGCAGGTTACAGCGCATATTTCACGGAGCTCACCAAAGATTTGCAGGATGATATCATTTCCCGAACGGAACATGAGGCCGTATAGATGAAAGAAACAGCAACGGTTTTTAACATACAGCATTATTCCCTCCATGACGGGCCGGGAATACGTACCGTAGTCTTTTTTAAAGGATGTCCCATGAGATGCCTGTGGTGCTGCAACCCGGAATCCCAAAGGTTTGACCCGGAGATATCCTATGTGGAAAACCGATGTATTGGAAAAACAAATTGCGGATATTGCGGGGGCTCCTGCCCGGCAGGGGCGATCCGCTTCCGGGAGGACAAAGCGCAGATTGATTTTCAAAAATGTACGGCTTGCCGGGCTTGCGCTGATCTTTGTCCCTCCGGCGCCATAAAAAAAGAAGGGAAAGTTTACGAAATCAAGGAACTGATCGATATCGTAGAGAAAGATCAGATTTTTTATGGAAGAGGCGGCGGTGGGCTAACGGTCAGCGGCGGAGAAGCCCTTGGACAGCCAAAAGCTTTGACCGCTTTGCTAAAAGAAGCCAAAAAACATTATATTCACACTGCGATGGAAACCTGCGGACAGGGCGCTTATGAGACATTATCCGAAGCCGCAAAATACTTAGATACTTTGTTTTATGACATCAAGATGATGGATGAAAAAAAGCATCAAATCTACACCGGATATGATAACCGCAGGATTCTTGATAATTTTAGAAAGCTGTGCGAGGAATATCCAAAGCTTCCAAAAACAGTGAGAACACCAGTGATCCCGGAAGTCAATGATTCCAAAGAAGAAATTTGGGAGATTTATCAGTTTGTAAAAGAGCTGCCGGGTGTGAAATATGAACTTCTTCCTTATCATAGTTTTGGAAAAGGAAAATATCACGCCCTGGGAAAAACGTATGAGATGGGTGATGCGGCATTGACAGAGGAACAAAAGAAACAGATTGACGCCTGGAACCAAGACTTTCAAAAAGGGTTATAAAAATTATTTATAACGAGTAATATCTTTTGGATATTAGACGCCGGGGGTTCTGGGTGATATGATTCTTCATATGTTACCTATTTAGTTCATAGGTAAAATAGGGAAGAAAATATAGAGGTTAGAGAATTGAGGATTAATACTAAATTATTACATTCGAAATCCGCAAAACGATATGCGGACGGGGCTACCTTGCCGCCGATCAGTCAGGTCAATGCGTTTACCTATGAATCGTCGGAAAAACTGGAAAAAGTGTTTCAAAATCGGGCGCCGGGATTTGCCTATTCAAGAATCGGCAATCCCACTGTGGATGCTTTTGAAAAAAGAATCAATGAGATAGAGGGAGGGATCGGCGCAGTGGCCTGTTCTTCCGGAATGTCGGCGGTAACCCTTGCGCTGATCAATATATTGCAGGCGGGGGATGAAGTGATCGCCGCCAGCGGTTTATTTGGGGGGACGTTAGATCTCCTCCATGACCTGGAAGCCTTTGGGATAACAGTTCATTTTCTCCCGGAGATCAGGACGGATCTGATAGAACCCCTCATCTCGGAGAGAACAAAAGCGGTGTTTGGAGAAGTGATCGGCAATCCGGGACTTCAGATCATGGACATCCAAAAGGTGGCGGATTATCTCCATGAAAGGGAAATCCCCCTGATCGCAGACAGCACTACGGCCACCCCTTATCTGGTAAATCCCATTGAATTGGGAGCGGACATTTTGATTCATTCCACGTCAAAATATATCAATGGAAGCGGAAATTCCATCAGCGGAATTATTATCGACGGCGGGAATTTTTCCTGGGATCCGGAAAGATATCCGGGATTAAAGCCTTATCGCAAATTCGGAAAATTTGCTTATCTCTCCAAACTGCGCAATGGAATTTGGAGAAATATGGGAGGCTGCCTTGCCCCGATGAATGCCTATATGAACATAGTCGGCCTGGAAACATTGGGGCTTCGTATGGAAAGAATTTGCTATAACGCAAAACAGCTTGCCGAGACCTTACAGACTTTAGAAGGAATCACGGTGAATTATCCGTTATTGGAAGAGAATCCTTATAACGAGCTTGCTCATTCCCAGCTTCACGGATACGGCGGAGCCATCTTGACTTTGCGCGCCGGAACGAAAGAGAGGGCCTATCAATTGATTAATTCCCTGAAATACGCAGGGATCGCCACCAACATCGGGGACGTCCGAACGCTGGTGATCCACCCGGCTTCCACAATATATCTTCACAGTACGAAAGAGGCTAAGGAAGCGGCGGGAGTCTATGAAGATACCATTCGGGTAAGCGTGGGAATTGAGGACATCCGTGACCTGGAAGAAGATTTTATAAATGCAGTATCAGCGCTTGGATAGCAGGAGGATAAGACATGGCAACAGATTATGCAACATTAAAAAAGGGCGGCTTCATGCGCCAGAAACAAAAAAATAACTTTTCACTGCGGCTTCGCGTGGTGGGAGGAACTGTCACTGCTGGACAGCTTGCCAAAATTGCGGAAGTAGCCAACGAATACGGTGAAGGATATGTCCATTTGACTTCCAGGCAGGGAGTGGAGATTCCTTTTATTAAACTGGATCAGATCGATAATGTAAAAGAAGCCTTAAAAGAGGGCGATGTGGTTCCCGGCGTGTGCGGTCCGAGAGTTCGGACGATCACCGCCTGTCAGGGAGATGCAGTCTGTCCAAGCGGATGTTTTGATACCTATAAACTGGCGTTGGAACTGGATGAACGATATTTTGGAAGGGAATTACCCCATAAATTCAAATTCGGGATCACCGGATGCCAGAATAACTGCTTAAAAGCAGAAGAAAACGATGTGGGAATCAAAGGCGGGATCCGGATAAAATGGAAAGAAGACGAGTGTATCGCCTGCGGTGTCTGCGTTGCCGCCTGCCGCACCAACGCGATCACTTTAGATGACGGTAAGATTTCCATTGAAGAGGACAAATGTAATTTCTGCGGAAGATGTACAAAATCTTGCCCGACAGATGCTTATGAAAATACGCCGGGTTATATTGTTTCCTTCGGCGGAACCTTTGGCAACAGCATCTATCAAGGGGAAACGATCATTCCTTTTATCGATGATCATGATAAATTAATGAAGGTCTGCGATGCGGCCATCCAGTTTTTTGACGACCATGCCAACGCCGGCGAGAGATTTCATCATACCATTGAGCGTGTGGGCAAGGAATCTTTCCGGCAGGTAATTAAGGAGGCTTACGATGAGTGATTTGGTATATGACGATCAGGTGGACATTACCGACGTGGTGTGTCCGGTAACTTTTGTGAAAGCGAAGGTGGCTTTAGAAGAGCTAGATGACGGGGAAGTGCTTGCCGTTCGAATGAACGAAGGGGAACCGGTGCAGAATGTTCCCCGCAGTATCAAGGAAGAAGGTCATCAGATCCTGAAGTTAATTAACAATGAAGACGGCACCTATACTTTGTATGTGAAAAAAGTGGAGGAATAAAGAAAATGGCAGAGAGAGTCGGCAAACAGACGTTGGAAGAAAAGGTTCTGAAAAAAGAGGGACTTGTGATCCTTGATTTTTATTCAGATACCTGTCTTGCCTGCAGGAGAATCGCTCCCCTGCTGGCAAAAACAGAAGAAGATCATGCCGGGGTATATGTGGGAAAAGTTTCCATAAATTATGAAGAAGAACTGGCAAAGCAGTATCAAATCACGTCGGCTCCGACGCTGGTTTTTTTGAAAAATGGAACAGAACAGGAACGGACCGTCGGACTGGTTTCCAAAGGACAATTGGAAGAGATTATTAATAAGTATTTATAATGTGGAGGTTGGCACAATGATATTGATCGTTGCAGGAGAAAAGAAAGAGTATAAAGAAGGCTTGACAGTAACAGAATTGATCGACATAGAAAATGTGGAGACGCCGGAATATGTCACCGTCTCTGTCAATGAAGATTTTGTGGATCGGGCGGCATTTGATTCTACCGTATTAAAAGAAAATGATGAAGTGGAATTTTTATATTTCATGGGAGGCGGAAGATAATGGCATTTACGAACGAACAGCTGGAACGGTATTCCAGACATATTATATTAAAAGAGGTCGGCGCCAAGGGTCAAAAAAAGCTTTTGAACGCTAAGGTACTGATCATCGGAGCCGGAGGACTTGGAGCGCCTGCGGCCATGTATCTGGCGGCGGCCGGAGTGGGAACCATAGGGATCGCCGACGCCGACGAGGTGGATCTGTCCAATCTGCAAAGACAGATCATCCATGCCACCGAGGATCTTGGCAAGGCCAAAGTGTTATCGGCAAAAGAAACCATGAATCGCATGAATCCCGACGTCACTGTCAATACCTACCGTACTTTTGTGGCTTCCGATAATATCATGGAATTGATAAAAGACTATGATTTCATCATCGACGGAACCGATAATTTTCCGGCAAAGTTTTTGATCAATGACGCCTGCGTTATGGCGAAAAAACCTTTCTCCCATGCCGGGATCATCCGTTTCCAGGGACAGCTTATGACTTATGTGCCGGGACAGGGGCCGTGTTATCGCTGCGTATTTAAGAATCCGCCTCCAAAGGATGCGGTGCCGACCTGTAAACAGGCGGGCGTGATCGGAGCCATGGGCGGTGTGATCGGAAGTCTCCAGGCCATGGAAGCGATCAAATATATTTTGGGAAAGGGCGATCTTTTGACCGGTTATCTTCTGACCTACGACGCCTTAAAAATGGAATTTCGTAAGATAAAACTTCCGAAAGATACCTCCGGATGCGCGGTGTGCGGAGATCATCCTACGATTACGGAACTGATTGATTATGAACTTACAGTGTGCGAGGGTATATAGATGAAAATCACCATAAAACAAGAAGATTTTGACCAGATCGTCGCCTACGCAAAATCAAAACTTCCCGAAGAAGCCTGCGGCCTGATCGCCGGGACCTGGACGGAAGAAGGAAAACAGATTAAGAAGGTGTATTATCTAACCAACATAGATCATACCAACGAACATTTTTCCCTGGATGTAAAAGAACATCTGGCGGCGGTCAAGGATATGAGAAAACATGGTCTTACTCCCCTTGGCAATTGGCATTCTCACCCGGAGACGCCATCCAGGCCGTCCGAGGAAGATATCCGCCTTGCCTATGATGAGAAAGCAAGCTATCTCATTTTGTCGCTGATGGAAGAGGACCATCCGGTGTTAAATTCCTTCCATGTATCTTCAAAACAAGCATCCAAAGAAGATCTGGAGATCCAAAAATAATATTTTTTGATATGATTCCCATATAACAGACAATGGAAATATCTAAAAATTTTCGAGAGGATGATGGAGAGTGTCAGAAGACAAGAAGAACGATAAATATATCAAATTGTTGATTGAAATGGTGAAAGATCTGAAATTCGGATCGATCACCTTGACGGTACAAGACGGGAAAATTGTGCAGATCCAAAAGGAGGAAAAAATCAGAATATAAAAAAATATCATAAAAGAACATCATAGAAAAAGCCATCGAAAATTTAAGAGCCGCCCGATTTTTTATAAGAAATCTTGTGTCTTTCCCTCAAAAAGGATATAATAGCCTAAGCTCGCAAAAAAACGTCTGCGAAAATGACACAAGAGGAATGTAGAAAAGAGGGAGAATAATATGAAAGAAACAAAAGGACAAAATACTGTCAAAAAGGGAAATCCTCTGGGAACAGAACCGGTTTCTAAATTGATGGTGCGTTTTGCGGTTCCAAGTATTATCGCTATGTTGGTAAGCGCGCTCTATAATATCGTAGATCAGTTCTTTATCGGTCAGGCTGTGGGAACCCTGGGAAATGCGGCCACCAATGTTGCCTTTCCCCTTACGACAGCCTGTATTTCCCTGGCCCTTATGTTTGGAATCGGCGGGGCGTCCTGCTTTAACTTAAATATGGGAAGAGGAAATGCAAAAGAAGCGATCTATTATGTGGGAAATGCAATTGCGTGTCTGATTGGGAGCGGAGTGATCTTAATGTTGATCACGCAGCTTTTTTTGACGACGCTGCTAAAGGGATTTGGAGCGCCGCAAGAAGTGCTGCCTTATGCGGCTTCCTACGTGAGAATTACCTCCGTCGGATTTCCATTTTTGATATTAACGACGGGAGGCTGCCATTTAATCCGCGCAGACGGAAGTCCAAGGATGGCGATGATGTGTAATCTGATCGGCGCCGTGATCAATACGATCCTGGACGCCGCTTTTGTGTTGTATTTTCGCTGGGGAATGGCCGGCGCAGCGGCGGCAACGGTGATCGGACAGGTGGTTTCTGCTGTCATCGTGCTTCTTTATTTAAAAAATTATAAAACAGTCTCTTTGGAGGCGCGCCATTTCAGACCGCAGATAAAATATATCAAAACCACAGCGCAGCTTGGAATGGCTTCTTTCTTCAATCAGGTTGCCATGATGATCGTACAGGTGGTGATGAACAATGCGCTCACCTATTATGGAGAGCAATCCATCTACGGAAGGGCGATTCCTCTGGCGTGCGCCGGAATCGTCATTAAAGTAAATCAGATCTTTTTCTCCGTTGTCATTGGTCTTGGGCAGGGAAGCCAGCCGATTGAAAGTTTTAACTATGGAGCGAGGAAGTATACAAGAGTCCGGAAGGCTTATTTTATGGGAGCGTCCGCAGGAGTGATCATCTCAGTGATATCCTTTATTTTCTTTCAGGTATTTCCAAGACAGATCCTTGGTTTGTTCGGCTCCGGAACCCCGGAATACTTTGAATTTGGCGTAAAGTTCTTCCGCATCTTTTTGTTTTTTATCTGGCTGGATGCTTTGCAGCCGATTACCTCGACGTTCTTTACTTCCATCGGAAAACCGATGAAGGGTATTTTCCTGTCTTTAACAAGGCAGGTGCTGTTCTTTATCCCCCTGTTACTCCTTCTTCCAATTTATATGGGAGTGATGGGCTGTGTGTACACGGGACCGATCGCCGATTTTCTTGCCGCGATCGTGACGATCCTGCTGGCATTCCTGGAATTTCGAAAAATGCCAAGAAAAGACGAGGAAAATTATAACAATGTCAATAATGTCTGTTAAAAAAATATTTTGCTGCAATGACGCTTCGTTCTCTTCAGCCTTTGGCGCTTAGAAGCTCTTCAGCCTTTGGCGCTTAGAAGTTGACTTTTTAAATAGGATTTAGTAAGATTATTATAATTGTACTAAAATTAATACAATAATAAATCAATGTTTTTGCAAAGCAGAAAACAATGTTTAAGGAGAACTTATTATGAGTATCAAAAACGTAGTTTTAGCCGGTGGGGGAGTACTTGGCAGTCAGATTGCTTATCAGACAGCTTATAAAGGTTTTAATGTGACGGTATGGCTTCGGAGCGAGGCTTCCATCGGACGGGCGAAACCAAAATTTGAAAGATTATTAAAAATTTATCTTGCAGATCTGGAATCCATGAGAGAACGCTGCGGAAGCGAATCTCCGCTTTTCTCAAGGGGACTGGTCCCGGATTTAAAAAATTTGACGCCGGAAAAGATCGACGAGCTGAAAAAAAGAGCAGAAGATGCTTTCCACAGTATCAAATATGAATTGAATATGGAAGAAGCGGTGAAAGATGCGGATCTTGTGATTGAATCCGTTGCGGAAAATCCGGAAGATAAAGTAAAATTCTATACGCAGTTGGCTCAGTATCTTCCGGAGAAGACCATCATAGCGACCAATTCATCCACCATGCTTCCGAGCGCTTTTGCAGATTATACGGGCAGACCGGAGAAGTACCTTGCGCTGCATTTTGCCAATGAGATTTGGAAAAATAATACGGCGGAAATCATGGGACATGACCGGACAGATCCGGCATTTTATGAGGAAGTAGCGCAGTTTGCCGCAGATATCAGCATGGTGCCGTTAAGACTGAAAAAGGAACAGCCAGGCTATATCTTAAATTCGATCCTTGTGCCGTTCTTAAATGCTGCCCAGGCTCTTCTTGTCAATGGTGTGGCTGATCCTCAGACGATCGACTTGACATGGACGATGGGAACCGGCGCTCCGAATGGACCGTTTCGTATTCTTGACATTGTGGGACTTACCACGGCATATAATATTGTCAGCATGAATCCTGAAGCCACTTCAAATCCGGACTCTACCGCTGCCAAGATCGCCAAAACCCTTAAGGAATATATTGACGCCGGAAAGACGGGTATCAATGCCGGAGAGGGATTCTACAAATATAAATAACGAAGGCAAACCAGAGAAAAGAAGACAGAAAAAATAAACCAGAGGAAATAAATCAAAGACAATCAGAGGAAACATTATGACATACCGGTTATTAGCAACAGATTTAGACGGGACATTATTAAATACCAAAAAAGAGATTTCCTCTGAGAATGCCGCAGCAATCCAAAGGGCGCTTGAAGAAGAAAAAACTATCATCTTTTCCACAGGCCGATGCTTGGGAGAAGTGAAGGAGTTAATGAGTCATTTTTCTTCCATGCGTTATGTGATCTGTGAGAGCGGGGCGAATGTCTATGATTGTTTACAAAATCAACTGGTTTACTCCAGAGTGATTGAAAGAGAAATCGCAGAGACTATTTTAGATTATGCCGGGCCAAAGGATATCATGATACAAATCATGCTGGATGGTAATTCCGTCATAGGAGAAGAACCTATGAAAAAGTTGGATTACTATCGGGCTCCCCAGTACCGGGAGCATTTTCAAAAGACCTGCGTCATCGTGCCGGACCCTGTAGAGTATTGCAGAGCATCCGATTGGAAGGTGGGAAAATTCTGTCTGTACCATCCGGATGTGGAGGCAAGGGAAGTGACCAAGAACCGGTTTGCCGATCTGCCGGTGGTGATGAACTATGCGGAGGAATCCATGCTTGAAATCTCGCCCCAGGGGATTGACAAAGGGATTGGACTGGAAAAACTTTGCGAACACCTTGACATTTCTCTAAAGGAAACCATCGTCATGGGGGACAGCTTTAACGATCTGCCGATTCTAAAAAAGGCGGGACTTGCTGTTGCCGTAGACAATGCGAGGGAGGAAGTCAAAAGCGCTTGTGATGTGGTCGTGGCGGATAACGACCATCACGGGGTAAAAGAGGCGATTGAGAGCTTTTTATTGTGATCACTAAACTCCCCGGAAAAAAGGGAATCACTTAAGTTAGAAAAAGCGGGAGGAATCACGAAAATTCGTGGTTCCTCCCGTTAAATATTTGGGCTTGTCTTAAAAATTTATTTTAAGGCAAGCCCTTTTGCGATGGCCAAATTCTTCTATGGTATAGGTAATTTCTTACTTTCGTATGCCATGGCAAGCATTCTGCACAGAATTTAGTTGACTAAATAAAGTTACAATGAGTGCGAGCAGAGGGGGAGTGTTTTATGGGTGAGAGTATTACAAAACATTTGATGATCGCAGCAAGGCACAGCCAGCTTTGTATTGGGAGCCGATTGAAAAAATATGGAATCACAGCGGCCGAGGAGCCGTTTTTTATGGCGGCGCTCCATCATTCCGGGGCCATTCAGGAAGAATTAACTGGGCTGGTGGGGGTGGACAAAGCGGCGACAACACGGGCGATCATTTCCTTGGAGGAAAAGGGATATCTGATGAGGCAGCGGGATGAGAAGGACCGCAGACAAAAAAGGATTTATCCAACGGAAAAAGCGCTGCATTTAAAAGAAAGGGTACACGGCGAATTTTTGGCCATCAACGACGAGCTTTTAAGCGGAATCTCCGGGGAGGAGCGAAGGCTTATGCTGCGGCTCTTATTAAAAATGGAAGAGAATTTAAGAAAAATAAAAGAAAAAGAGAGAGGTGAAAGTTCATGAGAACAGAGGCAGTACAACCCAAACGGGAAAACCCCTTAGGAACCGCCCCGGTACTTGGGTTGATCCGTAAGTTTGCCATACCGTCCATTGTAAGTATGCTTGTTATGGCAATTTATAATATCACGGACCAGATTTTCATCGGTCATGTGGAGGGAATCCTGGGAAATGCGGCAACAAATGTGGTGTTTCCTACGGTAACATTGACAACCGCTTTCGCCCAAATGGTGGGAATTGGCACGGCGGCAAATTTTAATATTCATATGGGAGCCAAAGAAGAAGAGGAAGCAAAGCGGTTCATCGGCACCGGAGTGACCATGATGGTTGTCTTTGGTTTATTGATCATGTGCCTGGTGGGGGTTTTTAAACGTCCAATCCTGGTTCTTTGCGGTGCCACTACGGCCGTATTGCCCCTCACTTTATCCTATCTGAGTATCACGGCGATCGGATTGCCCTTCCATCTGTTTTCCAATGAGGGAAGTCACTTGATCCGGGCCGATGGAAGCCCGTCTTACTCCATGATCTGTACTGTGACAGGCGCAATCTTAAACGTATTTTTAGACGCGTTATTTATGTTTGGATTTCGATGGGGTATTCAGGGAGCGGCAATTGCCACAGTGACCGGGCAGTTTGTATCATTTTTACTATGCATTTTTTATTTTCCAAAAATGAAATCCATCCGATTTTCCATAAAAATGCTTGGAATAAAGGCGGCCTACCTGATCAGGATTGTAAAACTTGGAACCTCCAATTTTATTAACCAAATGATCATGATGATCGTAAATATTACCTTAAATAATATGCTGGCCAAATACGGGGCCCAGTCTATTTATGGAAGTGAAATTCCACTGGCAGTTTCCGGAATCGTGGCGAAGTTAAATAGTATTATTTCTTCTTTTTCCGTTGGACTTGCACAGGGATGCCAGCCAATCTGGGGATTTAATCTTGGCGCGAAAAATTATGACCGTGTAAAGGAAGCCTATAAAAAAGCGTTAACTGTTGCCCTGTGTATCGGGTTGGCTGCCTTGCTCGCCTTTCAAATCTTTCCGCGGCAAATTGTCAGTATCTTTGGAAGCGGAGACGAGTTATATTATGAATTTGCGGTCAAATACATGAGAATTTATCTCATGCTTGTCGTGGTTCAAACTGTGCAGCCTCTGTCTGTCAATTACTTTACCGGAATCGGAAATGTCCGACAGGGTATTTTGATCTCTTTATCCAGACAGGGATTTTTGCTGCTTCCGATGCTGGTTGTTTTCCCGATGTTCTTTGGGATAAACGGGATTCTATACGCAGGTCCGGTGGCGGATTTCCTCGCCTGCGTGCTGGCGTTATCGTTAGTGTTCCATAATTTCAAGTCTCTGGGGACGGAAGATTATAATAAAGTGATAAAATCCTGATGCACCGCATTTTGCAGTATTTAGGATAAAGATGATCGAGTCCGAGAGATATTAAGGTACTTTTTAACAAGCTCTACTTCCCAAAAACAAAAAAACATTAAAAATGGGAAACAGATAGCCATACCCCAAGGACATTTTTCTAAAAGAAATTTTAGGGAAGTGTCCTTTTTGCGTGCGGTAATGGGCGTTATGGGTTTGGTCCACAAAACATATATATTAGAAATGCTTATATTAATATAAGATATATTTGTTTTACTTATTTTATAAGCAGAGATATAATGAAATGGCAAGGAACCTGCTGCGCAGCAAAAATGTGTTGAAAGGGAAAGGAACGATAATGAAATGGAAGTATTAGAATACAAAGATAAATACAAAAAAGACTTTATACAATTCAATACGGATTGGATCGTGGACAACTTTGGATTTTTAGAAGATGAAGACCGTGATACATTTTGCCATATTGAGGATAGCATGGAACAGGGAACGATGATTTATTTTGCGGTGGAAGATGAGACTGCGCTCGCAACCTGTATGGCAAAGCCTATGGAAGAAGAAGGCGTATGGGAACTGTGCAAAATGGGATCCAATAAACACGTTCCCCACAAAGGCGCAGGAAGCGCAGTTTTTAAAGCGGCGATGGATTGGGCAGTGACCAAGGGAGCGAAAAAACTATTTATTCTATCGAACAGTAAATTAAAGGCGGCGTTACATATCTATGATAAATATGGATTTCAGGAAGTGAAATTAAATGACTATGAATATATCAGAGGGGATATCGCCTTTGAATATATGGTAGGAGAGAAGTCGGAGTAAAAGAATGAGTCAAAACAGGGAGAAAAAACAGGAGAATATGGCAGGGGTAATCATTGCAATGATTGCCGCCTGTCTGGTCTTTGCGATTATGCAGGGAATCCATGATAACTATGGCATCATGATGACCGGGATTGTGGAACACACTAAAATCAGTTATGCCGGAGTGAGTTTTGTGATTGCCGTCGGACAGATTTTATACGGAGCGACCCAGCCTCTGTTCGGTATGCTGGCATTGAAAAAGTCCAATGCTTTTGTGATGATTTGTGGTATCCTTTTCATGGGAGCAGGTCTGATCGTCACACCGTTTTGCCATACCTTCTGGAGCCTTTTACTCTTTTTTGGAATTTTGCTGCCCTCCGGCACGGGAGCGCTTTGTTTCGGGATTGTAATGGGAGCGGTGGCGCCGATCATTGGAGAAAAAAGAGCCGCCGTGGCTTCCGGCATTATCCAGGCAAGCGCGGGAATCGGGGACGCTCTCATGTCTCCCGGATTGCAGCATTTGACCGCATGGAAGGGCATTACCGTTTCCATGACAGCATTTAGCGTTCCCATCCTTCTTATGCTCCCCGTGGTATTTTGGCTGGGATATCGCAAGAAAAAGGAGGATGACAAAAATCCTGCGCTTTCTTTGGCGGCAAAGGACAAAGCCGGGGCAAAGAAGGATGAAAAGTTATTTGAGATTTTAGGCGGGGCGATTCGGGAACCTGCCTATTGGTGTTTGCTGATTGGTTTTTCCACCTGGGGTTTTCATATGGCAATCATAGAAACCCATTTATTTTCCCAGTATGTTTCCTGTGGAATTGACGGAAGTACGGCGTCATTTGCCCTCACTGTGTATGGGATTACCACAATGATCGGAGCCGTCGGTACAGGATTTTTGGGACAGAAATTCCCAATGAAAAATGTTTTGGCGTCAGTGTATGGCATTCGCGTCCTGATTGCCCTTGGATTTTTGCTTCTTCCAAAAACCGTTCCGTTTGCCTTTATCGCCACAGGACTTTTGGGGCTCAGTGGGGACTCCACGGTGCCTCCCACCACCGGAATTATAAGCAAGAAAGTGGGAGTTGCCAAAATGGCGATTGTTTATGGCTCTATTTTTATAGGTCATCAGATGGGCGCCTTTTTCAGCGCCTCCCTCGGGGGAATTTTAGTAAATACATCTCTTGGTTATTCTGCCTTATGGATGGCGGATTTAGGCTTTTCCCTGATCGCTGCAATCGCCAGTTATAAGATACGTGAGTAGAATAAGACACCGAAAGGGAAGCAAGATACTCGAAAGAGAGAGGGTGAAAAATGAATCGTTATATTGCATTGCAAAAAATCGTGGAATACGGAAGTTTTTCAAAAGCCGGGGAAAGCCTGGGATATTCCCAGTCTGCCATAAGTCAGATGATTGCGTCTTTAGAAAATGAATTATCGATAAAACTTTTGAACCGAAATCGCAATGGCGTCAGCCTTACGATGGAGGGGGAGGAGTTATATCCGTATTTGGAGAGAACCATCTATCAATATCTGGCCGCACAGGAAAAAGCAAAAGAAATCCGGGGATTGGAAACCGGAGTGATCCGCATGGGAACATTGGCCAGTATATCCGCCCACTGGATGCCGGGACTGTTAAAAGAATTTCAGGAACGATATCCCGGCGTGGAGTTTGTGATTCACCAGGGAGATTACACTTCCATTCAGGAATGGATCAAAACCGGGGCCGTTGATTTCGGTTTTGTCAATCCAAAGGCAGTCACCAATCTGGAAACCATCGTATTAAAAGAGGGCGCCATGCTGGCAGTTTTGCCTAAGGATCATCCATTGGAAAAAGAAGAAGTGATCCCGTTAGAACGTCTGGCAAAAGAGCCCTTTATCCTTTTGGAAGAGGGGCATTATTATGAACCGTTGGAAGCCTTCCAATCCATTGGCATCGTACCCAACATAAAATATACGATCCATGATGATTATGCCATTATGACTATGGTGGAAGCGGGTCTGGGAGTCAGTATCCTGGCAGAACTAATATTGCATAGGACAAATTATCAGCTTACATTGCGTCCGACCGATCCGCCGATTTCGCGCACGATCGCCATTGGATATAAAGATAAAAGCAGTTTGACAATGGCAAGTAAAAAGTTTATTGAGTGCTTAAGGGATCGTATCGATGAGCTGCCGTGAAATCTGGGATTCTGAGATAAAATACGTGTAATGTGGGAGGTAAGGATGAAGGAAAATCATTTTGAGATAAAAGACCGAATCGCACCATGCGGCTTACACTGCGGAAAGTGTTTTGCTTATCTGTATGGGGATATTCATGAAGCCAGTGTAAAGTTAAAAGAAAACCTGGGAAACTTCGAGCCATATGCCAAGCGGTTTGAAGTGCAGGTGGATCCCGTTTTTCGAAAATACGCTGCTTTTCGGGAATTGTTAGACTATTTTTCAGAGGCACAATGCAAAGGATGCCGCAAGGAGCAGTGTAAGTTTTATAAAAATTGTAAAGTCCGTCTTTGCTCAGCAGTAAAACAAGTGGAATTCTGCTATCAATGCCCTGAATTTCCATGCAAAAATACGGAGTTAGATGAAAATCTGTATCAGCGCCATGTGGCGATCAACAAGCAAATCAAAGAAATCGGGCTTGAGGCATATTATGAAACGGTCAAAGATACGCCAAGGTATTGAAAAAGAGATTAATGAAAAATATTATTATTATGAAGGGATTGGATTGTGGGAAGATTCAGAACATTTATTGACATGATATCGTGGCAAGAATATATTGAAATTAAGGGAAATATAAATCGGAAGTAGGTATGGGGAGGCACAAAAATGAATAAGGAGCTACTTTATCAGGCTGTGATAGATACGTTATTAGATTACGATCCGGAAAAAGATTACTATGGATCAAATGCGCATTTTAGCGGAGCAAAAGAGTATTATGGGTTGATGGATGTTTTGGAAATGCCCCATGGAGGAGAGTCCCCGAATAGGAATGAATTTATGGCGGCGATTGCACAGGTGATCACACCGGAGCAAGCGGAGATTTTTCCTGTGTTTCCGGATTTTTCTTTTGATCCGGAATATCCTCCGGCACAGCCTTTATAACGGTGTCCCAAAACAAGGGGTACTTTTGGTAGATATGAATTTCGGCAGTTTGTCCCAGATGTTTGAGAGAGTGAATTTCGGCAAGGATTCCGAGTATATTTATCTTTGCGATGGCAGCGGAAATATCATATACCATCCAAAGCAGTCTTTGATCTATGCGGGGCTTTACGAGGAAGACAATGAGCAGGTCGGCGCCTTGTCCGATGGCACTTATATCCGAAAATCCGGCGGCAAAGAGTGTATCAATGTGGTAAAAACGGTAAGTTATACGGGATGGAAACTGGTCAGCGTGATTCCGATGCAGGGATACAGCGTGGGAATGGGAAAGATGCCTTATCTCGCCATTTTCATTATCTGCCTGGCGATCCTCGGCGTGATCATCATCAACCAGTTGGTTTCCGGCACCATAACCAGCCCGTTGATCAAACTGGATAATTCCGTGAAAGAGATGGAAAATGGCAACATAAATCCGGATATTTATATCGGAGGTTCCAGGGAAGTGGAGCACTTGGGCCGAACGCTCCAGGCGTCAATTTTGACCATCAACCGGCTGATGAAGGAAGTGGTGGCGGAACAGGAGCTGAAACGTCAAAGCGAGCTGGATGCATTGCAGTCCCAGATCAACCCTCATTTTTTATACAACACACTGGATTCGGTGATCTGGATGATCGAGGGCGGACAAAATGAAGGCGCCGTCTACATGATTAAAGAGCTGGCGAGATTGCTCCGGATCAGTATAAGCCGGGGACGAACGATCATTTCCATTAAAGATGAGATCCGGCACGCAAGCAGTTATATGAATATCCAGAAATTCCGTTATAAAAACCGGTTTGTCGTAAAATTTGAGATCCAGGAAGAAATATTGGCTTGCTGTACCGTAAAACTGGTGGTGCAGCCTCTCCTTGAAAATGCAATTTATCATGGCGTGCAGGCTATGGATGAGGATGGGGTCATACTGGTTCGGGGAACCAGGGACGGAGACTGTGTTTATCTTGACGTCATGGACAATGGAATCGGAATGACCAAAAAACAAATCGACAGCCTTTTATCCGGGAAAAAATATGCCGACGGCACAGAAAAGAGCCGCGGAAACGGCGTGGGAGTCAATAACGTAAATAACAGAATAAAAATACGTTTCGGGGAAGACTACGGACTGAGTTTCCGAAGTGAACCGGACGAGGGAACCATGGCGAGGATCACTTTGCCGTATATCAAATACACAGATAACATTGAGGAAGCTTTGAATAATAAAACTTTGGGAGGTGGCAAGGATGAAGGATAAATTGGCGCTTCTCGGAAGAAGAAAGTATACGATTCTCATCACATTGGGATTGGTGGGGATTATTTGCTGGTGTATGGCAGGGATACTGAAAAATGAAGATGGCAAAGAACAAAAAAATGTATCCGTGATTGCAGAAAATATCAACGATTCCCGGTGGATCCCTTTTCGGCTGGGGATGGATCAGGCGGCAAAAGATTATAATATAAACGTCAACTATATTACCTCCGGGCAGTTTAGCGAGCTTGGAGACGAAGAGCGGTTGATCCGGCAGGTGATTAAAGAAAAGATTGATGGACTGATCCTCTCTCCTTATGCGGATGAGGAAATGGATGAAATCATAAAAAATCTTCCATCCGATCTTCGAGTGGTTTTGGTGGAAAGCGATATCAGCCGGGACAATTATGCTTTAAAAGAAGTAAAAGCGGTAGTTTCCGATTATGAGGAGATTGGAGCCAGACTGGCGCAGGAGGTCTTAAAGGACAACGATAAGAAGCTCAGTGGAAAAACCATCGTGGTGTTTACCGATGATTCTCAGCAAAAAGCGTTAAAGGAAGCAGTGGATTCCTTTCAGGAAGAGGTCAGGCCATATGGCGGCGAAATTATCTTAAAGGAAAACAACAGCGATGATTCGGAAGAAGAAATATTAAAATCTCTCCGGGCGGACATTGTGGCGGCGATGGATGACAAAAGTCTGAAAAAAGCGGCCCACTATTTGTCAGGAGAGAGAGAAGAAGAATTTGATCTTTATGGCATAGGCTGCAGCGAATCCAATATATTTTATTTGGATAAAAACATTATTAAAAGCATGGTGATTCCCAATGAATTTACCATGGGATATCAAAGCCTTGCATTGATCGCGCAAAAGAAAACATTCAGAAGCAGCGAGGAGGAGACCGTCGGATACCAGGTGGTCCGGCCGGAAGAAATCTATGATTCCGACAATGAAAAACTGCTGTTTCCAATCATACAGTGAAAGGTGTAAAAGGATATTGTGAGGAAAACCTGATGAAAAGTATTTATAAAAAAATGATCTTTACTTTGGGAATCATAACCTGTGTGCTGCCATTATTTAGCTGCAGTCATGGAGACGCAGCGGACGATGACGAAATACAGATCGGCATCGTGGTGTATGACGAATACGATACTTTTATTTCCCAGATGATGGAAGAGTTTATGCAGGATGTGGCCGCCGAGATCAAACAGGGAAAAAGGATCAGCGTAAGCCAGTACAATGCGGCGGGAAATCAGATCACACAAAATAACCAGGTGGAACTGGTGGAAGAAGACTTGCTTAGCTGGGACAGGCTCTATTATGTGGGAGCGGATGCTTTTGAATCCGGCGCCATCGAAGGAGAGATCGTTGCGGAAGAATATGAAAAGAATCCCGATATTGATAAAAACAAAGACGGCTATATCCAATATGTAGTTTTAGAAGGGGAGGCCGGGCATCAGGACGCCATTGTCCGCAGCGAATGTTCTGTGAACGCATTGATCGACGCGGGGATCAAGGTAGACAAGCTGGAATCCAGCGTTGCCAATTGGAACCGGGCGCAGGCGCAGTCAAAGATGATGCAGCTCATCGAAAAATATGGGGATTCCATTGAACTTGTACTTTCCAATAATGACGATATGGCCTTAGGAGCGATCGACGAATACGAAGCAAGAAAGATATCCCTAAAAGACAGGCCGGTCATTGTCGGGATCGACGGAACCAACGTGGGACTAAAAGCCGTAAAAGAAGGCTCGTTGCTGGGAACGGTCTATAATGACAAAGAAGGACAGGCTGAATCTATGTTCCAGCTTGCCATTGCGCTGGCGACGGGGGAGGGGCTTAGCGATCTTCCCTTAGTCAACGGAAAGTATATCCGGTATCCATACACGAAAGTAACCAGGGAAAATATTGACAGCTATCTCAAAGAAGAGACGGAGTGATCTGGAGGAAACATCATGAATTATCTGCAAGAAGATATATGGAAATCTTATTACGAGGAAATTGATCCGGAAAAACGCTGCGAAATATTTCGGCAGCTTTCCGGGGAGGCGGAAGACGACAGTAGGAATGTTTTACGGAAAAAATTATTTAAGTTAAGACATACGGACCCCAAAAGACCGGATCGAAAGGTGGATCTGGGCGTTTGGCAAATGGTGGTTCTGCCCGCTCATTTAAAGGGTATATTTTCTATGCGCCAGGCAACCATAAACCATATTAGAGAATCCATGACGATCATGGGGATGGATGAGAGAGTCCCGGGGGATGAGGTTGCGGATTCTATCATATATTGGGAGATCCGAAATACGGCAAAAAGATATTTGTCCACTTGCGACGGACCAAAATACGCCAGAAAGCTGTTTGGCGTTATGGCGTCTTCGGATGAGGAAAAGCTGGCAAAGACGGCCAAGGATATCTGGATGATGACGGCGGGAGTACCTCAAAAATTTGCCATGGAAGAAGAGATGCAAATTTTTTGCGATGCGGTAAAAGATGAATTTTTCAGCATTTCCGAGCAGGCAAAAATGGAATACGAAGATTACGACGCAAAGGAAAAGGAGAAAAAGGGGAGGATTCTATGGAGATTTTAAAATATAAAGAAACAGACAATGGAATTGCTTTTTTTCTGATGTCCACAGAGGAATTAAAGGTGAAGGTGACAAACCTGGGCTGCCATATTTTATCCGTGCTGGTAAAAGACGATATGGGAAAAGAAGAAGATGTGGTCCTTGGCTATGAAAATGTGGAAGATTGCCATCGTGACGGAAGCTACATGGGCGCCGTAGTAGGGCGGGTTGCCAACCGGATCGGGGGCGCTTCGTTTACTCTTAACGGAGTGGAATATCCTTTAAATGCCAACAACGGGACCAACCATCTCCACGGTGGAACGGTGGGTTTTGACCAGAAGCTGTTTCGGGCTGAGATAGAAGAGGATAAATTATGCTTTTTTTACACTTCTTTCGATGGAGAAGAGGGGTATCCGGGGACTCTTTCTTTAAAGGTCTCTTATCAGGTGAAAAAGGATACGCTGTCGGTGGAATATGAGGCGGTCTGCGATAAAGATACCCTGACCAATTTCACCAATCATATGTATTTTAATCTGTCGGGAATGAAAGAAAACATACTCCGCCATAAGTTAAAGATCGACGCTTCAAAGATCGCCTGTGTGGACGAAACTTGTCTGGCAGACGGAAATTATTTAGAGGTGGAGAATACGCCTTTTGATTTTCGCTCCTTCCGGGAGATCGGACAGCATATCCACGAGGAACACGAGCAGTTAAAAAATGCGGGAGGCTATGATCACTCTTATCTTTTAAACGGAGAAGACGCCAAGGTCGTTTTGCTCCATGAAGAGAGTAAGAGAATGCTGGTCGTAACCACCACCATGCCGGCGGCGCATATTTATACCGGAAATTTTCTTGCCGGCGGCTGCAACGGCAAAGGCGGAAAACCTTATGAAAATTATGACGGGGTTGCCATAGAGACTCAGTTCCTTCCAAATTCCATTCATATCGAAAAAGAGCCGTCCGTCATTTTACGAAAAGGCGAAAAATATTATGCAAAAACCTGCTATCAGTTTACGAAGCTATAGGGAAAAAGGGACAAAAAGGAGCGGCCGCATCAATGATTTTATCTGATGAATCATTGATGCGGCCGCTCCCCTTTTTTAATGTTCTGCGATAAAAATAGTCGTCTCATGATCTTTCTGTTTCACAAGATTTATCGCTTCAAAACAGTTATTTGATTCCGAAAAGTCTTAAAAACTTCTGTCCAAAGCTCAGTTTTTCTTCTTTCACTTCCACGGTCTCTTCCGGTTCCTCGATCTCAATATTATTCATTGTCATAACGAATTGGACGCTTTCGATATTGGTATTTTGTGTGGAGGTAAAGGAGATCGTTTCTTCGTTATCTCCGGTAATACTGTCGATCATGTCATCCACTTTATCGGTGATCTTCTTATCCATTCCCGTAGTTTCTTTTTTAAGCTCTGCGGTTCCGTCTTTTAACTTGCCGGTTCCGGTGTAGAGCTGGGCGATGCTTGCCACCAGTTTGGCGGTTCCGTCGCTGAGTTTTCCGGTTCCGTCTTTCAAGGTTCCGGAACCGTTATATATGGTGGTGATTCCGGATAAAAGCTCTCCGGTGCTCTTATATAAGGTTTGGGTTCCCGTTGTGAGGGTTCCGCTTCCGGTGACTAATTTGGCTGCGCCGTCGGAAACTTGAGAGTATGCGGCAAGGATCTGCGCCACGCCGTCGGTGTAGTCGTTGATGCCGGTGTCAAGCTTTTCATATTCTGTGGCCAAAGTAGTGATGGCAGAGGAGAGTTCTCCCATCTGGTATGCCAGAGTGCTTAAGGTGTTGGCAAGCTCTGCGATGGCGTCGTCAAAGGCGGCGTAATTCGTCTGCAATTCCTGAGCGCCTTCCAGGATGATCGTAAGATTATCGTTCACGCCGTCAAGATAGCTCTCTACACCGCCTAAGGCAGCGTTATTGGCGCCCATCAAAGTGATGAGATCCTGTAAAGAACTTAACTGATCAGAGATGGAGCTGGTATCGATGCCCATCCCGCCAAGGTATGCAAGCTGGTCGTTAATGGAAGATATGGTGGTCTGTAAGGTTTCCATGGCGGCTTCGTTATTGCCCTTTAGTTCATCGATGTCCAGTCCGTTTTCCAGCATAACGGTTTTGTAAGCCTCATAACTTACATTTTGCTGTAACTCTGTAATTCCGGTAGTGAGAGTGTCGATTCCGCTTCGGATATCTCCGGAGGCCGTCACCAGAGCGCTCAGATCATCGGTGGTGACGCTCACGCCGTCCAACGCCTTTTTGATCTCCTGAAGGGCGGAGTTGATCTCGGCGGAGCCGTCGGTTAAATCCGAAGATTTGCTGTCTAAGGTGGTAAGGGCGTCCTCGATTTTTTCGATGCCGCTGTTTAAGGTCTTGATTCCGCTTTCCAGATCCGAAGCGCCGGTTTTTAAATCGTAGGTTCCGCTTTTTAACTTTTCTCCTCCCTCTTTTAAAGTGGTGATGCCGCTGTTTAGGCTGGTGGCTCCCGATTTGAGGGATGAGGTGCTGCTGTTTAAAGTGCTTGCGCCGCTCTTTAAGGAAGCGGTTCCGGTTTTCAGGGTTCCGGTTCCGGTGTCGACTTCTTTAATGGCATCCTGCAGGTCTTTGACCTGATCCATCAATTCTTTATCGTCCACTTCAATGTTCAGATTGAGAGGGATGGCGTTGATGGCGATTCCGTCCATTTCAAAATCCGTGACGTCTGCGGTGATCTCGATGTCCGCGCCCTTTCCCGGGAGGATGGTATAAGTAAGCTGCTTATCGTTGCCCACATTGGCTGTGGTGGCGTCCGGGGCGTCGATGTTTTTACACAGGCTGGTGTCTAAGGTGACGGACGCCTGCAAGGCATAGTGGTCAAAGAAGTTTCCGACGCAAACCGTGTTTTCCTTAATGCTCATTTTTATGGTGAGCGCGCCGCTCATTCCGGCGATTTGGTCGGCGGTGTACTCAATACCGTCGATATAATAGTGAATGGCGATGTTCCAAGGCATGGTGTTGTCGGAAAGTTTTCCTTCATAGTAAAGCTTTCCCGCCTTTGCATTGATGGATACCACGTCATTGGCATACTGGATCTCGTCGGTGGAGGTCATGTTTCGCACACTTTGGTAGCTTCCGTAATCAATGATCTCCCCATCCTGTTCCAGATCAAAGATATTGACTGCATTAATCTCGGAGACAGAGCCATCCTGCCCCAGTTTAATATAAACCACTTCTTCTTTATCGGTATTTGGTTTTATGGATGAGGCGGACAAAGGAAGCGCCTCCTGAAAGATCATGACGGCCGACAGGCCGATTCCTAAGACTTTTAAGCCTGCTTGTTTGGTAGATATTTTCATTTGATTTCCTCCTCCTGGTTTTCGGTGGTTTTTGTAGGTTCATGCTGTGTAAGAACAGTGTGAAGGTCAATCTTAATTTCCGGTTTCTTTAGTGTCAGGTTAGGTTTTATATGTGGCTTTTGTCCGATGACCAGCCGGTCAAATAAGAACAGGAAGCCGGGCAGGACGAACAAAACGATAAACAGTGATAAAAGAGCGCCCCGTCCAATGAACAAACCGAGCTGGGCAAGGAGCTGATTGGTGGAAATAAAGCCCATCAGTAATCCCACGACGGTAAGGACGCTTCCGGAAGTCAGTATGGAGACGGTGACGTCGGAAATGGTCTCAATCACCGCTTCTTTTTTCTCTATGCTCTCTCTGTTTTCTTTATAACGGTCGGTCAGCAAAATCGCATAATCCACGGTAGCGCCCAACTGTATGGAGCTGATGATCAAATATGCGATGTAGAAAATGGTGGAGTCCATAAAATACGGAATGGACAGGTTTACCCAAATGGCCGTCTCAATGCTTAATACAAGGATGATCGGCAGTGAGATGGATTTTAGGGAGATGAGCAATACTACAAATACTGCGCCGATGGCAAGAAGGTTTACTTTAACCATGTCGGCGGTAACGGTGTTCATCAGGTCATAGGTACTTACTCCTTCTCCGGCAAGATAGTAGGAATCCGGATAGTATTCGTTTGCGATCCTTCGGATTTCCTTCACCAGTTGGAAGGTTTCCTCTCCTTCGTATGGAACATCCACGGAAAGGACCATCCGGCTGTAATTGTCGGAGATAAGCAATGACAGTGTTTCTTCATCCAGATATTCCAGGGGAATCTCGGCGCCCGCCATATCAACGTAGGAGATAATCCCCGTGACCTCCGGAAGGCTGTGAAGCTCATCGGAGAGGGCGGTTTCTGTGGCGGTGTCATCCCGGGGAACCAAAAGAACGTACGTGTCGCTTTTGCCGAAAATATCTTCTATGGCGGCGGTATCTGCGCCAAGCCGGGTATTCGTCCCGAAAATGTGGGACGATCCATAATAGTAGGAATTGGCGTTGGACGCAAGGTAGGAAGGCAGGATGATGATGATAAAGGCGCAGACCATCGGGATGGCGATGCGCTGTACCAACCTGCCGAATTTTTTAAAACCTGGCATGAAGGAGCGGTGTTTCGTTTTATCCAGAAGCCGGTAAGTTTCCAGAATGAGAGCCGGCATGAATACAAAGACGGTGATCAGGCTGATCGCCACACCTTTTGCCAGGGCAAGACCAAGATCGGGGCCGAGACGAAATTGCATCATCACAAGGGCCAGGAAACCGATGACGGTGGTAAGTCCGCTGGAGGAAATGGAACCGGTGGACTTACACAAAGCGTCGATCATCGCATCTTTTACATCATCGTGGTCATTACGGCATTCTTCAAAACGATGCATCAGGAACACGGAGTAATCCAGTGAGACGGCTAGCTGCAGGATACTTCCCGCGGCATTGGTGACAAAGGAGATTTCTCCGAAGATTAAATTGGTTCCACCGTTGATGGCGATGGCAACGCCAAGGCCCAGAAGAACGATGATCGGTTCCACCCATGATTTGGTGGTGAGGATCAAAACAAGCAGCACAAAGATAACGGCGACAACCGTGATCTTTTGGACTTCCTTGATGGTTTTGGTCGTGGAAGTGGCGGTGGAGACTGCGCTTCCCGTCATGGCGTTGTCTTCTCCGATCATTTCCTGGATGGCGGAGACTGCCTCAATTCGTTTGTCTTCGTCGATGGTGACGGTAAATAACGCCGCGTCGTCCTTATAATAGGTCTCCACGGTATCCGTATCCAGACTGGAAAGGGGAGTATAAATGCTTGCGGCGTCATCTAACCATGTGACCTCCGTAACGCCGTCAACTTCCTTTAATTTATCTTTATATTCCAGTGCCTCGGGAATGGTGACATCACGGATCATTACCCGGGCGTTGGGGATCCCTCCGTCAAATTCTTCCTGCATTTTATCGATGGAAATGGTAGAATGACTGCTTTCCGGCAGATAATCGTTGATATCGTAATTGACAGATACCTTATTTTTCAGTATCAGACAGCCGACTGTAGCGATCAGGAACACAACCAGAATGATTCTTCGCATTGCCACAATCAAACTATAAATTTTTTTCACTTTTCTTCCTCCTCCGGATTCCGAAAAAAGCGGAACCATAACTATTTTTTTCTATACCGTAGAATATATTAGAGGTGAGGGAGAAAAAACGGTCAAATCTAATAAAATGTGTAAATACCGGACAAATGTGTAAAATTGATGATTAAATATAAATGCCCCACAAATCTTACTTCTTGTCCATTGAATCAATACCGGACAGATGTATAATAATTTGTATGATATTTGGGCTGATCAGCATAGGATTCGAGGTGACAGATATGAAACACGCAGAGATTTCTTTAAATACAAAAAGAGCATTGGCGGAAGCGCTGAAAAAGGCGGTAAAAAAGAAACCCTTTCAGAAGATTACGGTGACGGAGCTGATTAAAGAATGCGATGTGAACCGTAAGACATTTTACTATCATTTTGATAATATATATGCTTTGCTGAAATGGACCTTAGAAGAAGAAGCCATCGGAGTGGTAAAACAATTTAATCTTCTGGAAGACTACGAGGAGGCCATCACCTTTGTCATAGACTATGTAGAACAGAATGATTATATGATCAATTGTGCTTTTGACTCCATCGGACGGGAGGAGCTGAAACGATTTTTCTACTCAGATTTCCGTGAGATTGGTCTTTCCGTGATTGACGGGGCGGAGAAGGAACATGGGAAAAAACTGGATGAAGAGTATAAAGAGTTCTTAAGTTTCTTTTATGTGGAGGCGATCACCGGATTGATTATTGAATGGATCCGTAACCGGGAAAAACGTGACCGGGAAAAAGTGGTCCAATACATATCCGGCACGATCAAAGCCTCGCTGGCAGGGATCTTTGAGGAGAACAGTGTAAAATAGGAGAACGGTGTAAAATAAAAGAAAAATATTGGTAAAACATTACATAATTGGACAAAACAGCGGAATTTCTACTGGAAACACTTTGGATGACCATGTATAATATAATAGCAGAAGATCCTGCTGCTCCAAAGTATGAGATTTTGCATAGAGAAGTAAGAGTGCATTTTTATTCAGGACGTAATAGATTAGGACGTATCAAAGGATAAAAATGCACTTTTTTATCATGGTTTTGTAAGTGTCTCTTTGACAGTGACCAGGAATGATATGATAGAAAAGTTTGTTACATAATAATATTATTATAAGGAAGAAAAGGATAGTGAAAAGATAGAAATATCAGATGATATCAGTAAATAATGGGGGAATGAATATGTCTAAAGTATCGATTCACAAAATTAAGGATCAATCCTATGAGAATATAAAAGAGGCGGTGGAACAGGTCATCCATGATCTTGGAGGCCTTAAAGATATCATTAAGGAGGGAGATCGTGTTTTGATCAAACCCAATCTTGTTGCAGTTCCCACCGATCGGTTAAGCGGAGCGGTGACAAGATGGGAAGTGGTGCTGGCGATTGCAGAATGCGTGGCAAAGGAAGGCGCCTGTCCCTTTGTGGCAGAATCCGCTTCTGCGGGGGAAGATACGCAGATGGTCATGCTGCGGTGCGAGTATGATAAGATCACCGAGGCCGGTTATCCTCTCCTGGATCTAAAAAAAGAAGAAGCGGCGGAAATCTCAGTGAAAAAGGGCAGCCTGGTTAAGAAATTAAAGACCTGGAAACCGGTTGCCGAAGCGGATGTGATCATTTCCGTACCCGTGATGAAGACCCACGACCAGACGGAAGTGACTTTGGGACTTAAGAATTTAAAAGGATTGATCGCAGATAATCAGAAGAAAGAATTTCACCGGATCGGCGTGGTAAAGGGCGTGGCAGATATGGTTTCACGGCTGAAACCGGCGATGACCATCATAGACGGAACCTTCGGACAGGAGGGGATCGGCCCGGTTTTTGGGGATACGGTAAAGATGGACTTGATCCTTGGCTCAAAAGACGTGGTAGCCTGTGACGCCGTTGCCAGCGCCGTGATGGGATATGATCCGGCGGAGGCTATGATTACCAAAGAGGCGTATCGCCGCAAACTGGGAGAGATGAAACTATCCCAAATCGAAGTGGTGGGGGAACCCATTGATAAAGTAAAACGCCGTTTTTTGCGCGCCAGCGAGGTGAAACTTCCCGGTGTGGCGCCCCATACCCTTTTGATGGATGAAAGTACCTGCACCGGATGCCGCAATACCGTCCGAAGCTGTATGATCGAATTTCAGAATCATCAAAACAGCGATTGTCTAAAGGGAAAAACCATTGTCACCGGTCCGGTGAAAAAACTGCCGGGCCATTTAAAAAAAGAAGACACCATTTTGGTGGGAAAATGCACGGCCCATTTAAAGGATCAGGGAATCTGGGTTCCCGGATGCCCGCCGGAAAATGAATATGTAATTGATGCGATCTTAAAGGGAAGTCCCAAAGATGTGGAAGAATGGGAGGATGATCTCGAGGAATCCATAAACCGGGAAAGCTTTCAGCAGATGTGCAAAGAACAGATCGGCGAACTCGTAAACAATATCAAAAATCAGGGAGAACTTTTATCTAAAACCTGCGGTTATCCTGTGATTGATAATGTTACCTGGAGAGTAAAATCGCCGGAGAGCATTCGGAAAAAACTGGCGAAAAAAGAAAGAGAGATCAGTTTTGAAAGCGCGAGAAAAACCGTGCATGATATGATCGGAATCCGGGTGGTATGCCCGTTTCAGGATGACGTTTACAAAATCGCCGAAGCCATTCGGAACATTGAGGGCATCGCGGTAAAAAAAGAAAAGAACTATATTTCACATCCCAAGGAAAGCGGATACCGCAGTATTCATCTGATTTTAGAAATCCAGAAAGAGATCGAAGAAAAAGTGGATGTGGAAGTGCAGATTCGATCGGTGGCCATGAATTACTGGGCAATATTAGATCATTTGCTTTGTTATAAAAATGAGACGAAGGAAACGGAATCGGTGCGCAGGCAGTTGAAGGAGTATGCGATCGCGATTGCTAAAATTGATAAAAAGTTTTTAAAATTGCGAAAGAAGATTGAAAAGATGTAATAGTAGTTCTTCACAAATAGAATAAATGGTGCTATAATGTCACAGACAGTCACACCTGTCCACTCTCGGTGGATGGGTGTTCGTCTGTGACGTACATTTTTTAGGGGACAATCATTATATAGAATAGAAATGGAGGACACCAATGAAGAACCTAATTGAGATCAGATGGCATGGCCGCGGCGGCCAGGGCGCGAAAACTGCCGCGCTGCTTCTGGCTGATGTGGCATTTAGCACCGGGCTTTATGTCCAGGGCTTCCCTGAGTACGGCCCGGAGAGAATGGGAGCGCCCATCACTGCATATAACCGTTTAAGCGCATCCCAGATCAGAGTGCATTCTAATATTTATGAGCCGGATTATGTCGTGGTCGTTGACGAGACTTTGATTGAATCCGTGGACGTGACAAACGGATTAAAAAAGGAAGGGGCAATTGTCATTAACACGGCCCGTCCAAAGGAGGAGATTCTTCCCCATTTGAAAGGATACGAAGGAAAAGTATATGTGATTGACGCACGTAAGATTTCTTTAGAAGCATTGGGAAAATATTTCCCAAATTCTCCAATGTTAGCCGCTATTGTAAAGGTGACGGGAGTGATGGAAGAAGAGAGATTTTTAGAGGAAATGAGAAAATCTTACGCACATAAGTTTGCGTCAAAGCCGGAAGTCATTGAAGGGAATATGAAAGCGCTTTCCTTGGCGCTGCAGGAGGTGAAATAATGGCATCAGATATCAGTAAACTGGGAGTTGATGTAAAGTGGCAGGATATTTCCCTGGGATGTACGATTGTCGGAAGCTGTACTGCCGCCGAATTTAATACAGGGGAATGGCGCGTTGACACCCCAAAATTTATCGAAGAAAAATGTAAACAGTGTCTGCTCTGCGTGCCGGCCTGTCCCGACAGCGCGATCCCTGTTACCGGGGGAAAAAGAGCAGAGTTTGATCTGGATCATTGTAAAGGATGCGGCATTTGCGAAAAAGCTTGTCCTTTCGATGCGATTGTGATGATGAAGGGGGTAAAATAATATGGCTATCAGAGATCGTTTATCCGGTAATGAGGCAGTTGCTATCGCCATGCGTCAGATTAATCCGGATGTTATGCCTGCATATCCGATCACCCCGTCCACAGAGATCCCACAGTATTTTACAAGCTATGTGTCAAATGGACAGGTGGATACGGAGTTTATTCCGGTGGAGAGTGAGCACAGCGCAATGAGCGCCTGCATCGGTTCAGAAGCGGCGGGAGCGAGAACTATCACGGCAACGTCATCCTGCGGTCTGGCTTTGATGTGGGAGGTGCTTAACGTGGCTGCCTCCGACCGTCTGCCGATCTGTCTTGCGCTTGTAAACCGGGCTCTTTCCGGTCCGATTAATATCAACTGCGATCATTCCGACGCTATGGGTGCGAGAAATACAGGGTGGATTCAGATTTTTGCGGAAAACAACCAGGAAGCCTACGATAATATGGTTCAGGCATATCGAATTGCGGAACATAAGGACGTGATGCTTCCGATCATGATCTGCCAGGATGGTTTTATTACAAGCCATGCGGTGGAAAATATCACTTTGCTGGAAGATGAGATCGTAAAGGATTTTGTGGGAGAATACGAACCGGAGCATTATCTTTTAAAAGACGGAGAATCCATGGCAGTGGGTCCATATGCAGTGACCAACTATGTCATGGAGGCAAGACGCGCCCAGTTGGAAGGTCTGAAACACGCAAAACAGGTGACCATTGATGTGGCCAATGAATTTGCCAAAATCTCCGGAAGACAGTACGGTTTATTCGAAGAATACCGTTTGGAAGATGCCGATTATGCCATGGTGATCATCGGCTCCGCGGCGGGAACTGCCAAGGATGCGGTAGATGCTCTGCGGGATAAAGGAATTAAGGCGGGTATCTTAAAGATCCGTCTGTTCCGTCCGTTCCCGGCAGAAGAGATCGCCCAGGCTTTGTCTAACGTAAAAGCTCTTGCCGTGATGGACAGAGTGGAAGATTTCAACACAAACTGCGGACCTTTGGGTGCGGAAGTAAAATCTGCTCTCTACAATAAAAATCTTCATCCTGTTACCATTAACTACTGCTACGGGCTGGGCGGCCGCGACGTCACAGTGGAAAGCCTGACTTCCGTATTCGATGATCTGATGGAAGCAGAAAAGACAAAAGATCCGGGAGAAACCTACCGTTATTTGTCGGTTAGAGAATAGGAGTATACAATCATGGCTTATAATTTAAAACAAACATTAAATAAAGAAGAAAGATTATCGCCGGGCCATCGAATGTGTGCAGGCTGCGGCGCGACAATTGCAATCAGAAACGTACTTCGGGGACTCCACGAGGAAGACGAGGCGGTCATCACTTGTGCCACAAGCTGTTTGGAAGTGTCTTCCTTCATGTATCCTTATACCGCATGGAAGGATTCTTTTATCCACGATGCTTTTGAAAATGCGGGAGCGACCTGCTCCGGAGTGGAGGCTGCTTACCGTGCCTTAAAGAAAAAAGGAAAAGTCAAAAAAGACCACAAGTTTATTGCCTTTGGAGGAGACGGCGGTACATATGATATCGGTTTTCAGTCCTTATCCGGCGCCATGGAGAGGAATCATGACATGGTATATGTATGCTACGACAATGAAGCATATATGAATACCGGAATCCAGCGTTCCTCCGCAACGCCAATGTATGCGGACACCACGACCACCCCTGTCGGACGGGAGTCGGATGGAAAGGATCAAAACCGTAAGGACTTAGCGCAGGTAATCGCCGCTCACAATATTCCTTATGTGGCCCAGACTACCTTGACGAAGAATTTTAAAGATATCCACGTAAAATCGGAAAAGGCAATTTATACGCCGGGAGCAGCCTTTTTAAATGTCCTTGCTCCATGTCCAAGAGGATGGAGATACGATATGTCCGATATTTTAAATATTTGCCAGCTTGCCGTCGATACTTGCTTCTGGCCGTTATTTGAAGTGATTGACGGAGAGTGGATCGTAAACTACCAGCCAAAGAAAAAGCTTCCGATCGAAGATTTCCTCCGGCCTCAGGGAAGATTTAAACATCTCTTTAAACCGGGAAAAGAAGAGCTGATCGCAGATATCCAAAGAGAAGTGGACAGACGCTGGGAGGCATTATTAAACCGGGCAAAATAAATAAAATCAATCAGGATACCGCCGCATTGACCGAAAAGAAGTATCAGTCAATGCGGCGATTTTTTTATCAATGCCGATAGCGCAGTATTTTTCTTAAAATCGATTAATTTAAGTTGGGATTTATGTTATACTTATTATTATGAAAAGAGATTTTTATTATAATTCAACGGATGGAAAAACAAAAATACACGGCGTAGAATGGAAAACCAGGAAAAAACCGGTCGCCGTGCTGCAAATGATTCATGGTATGGCAGAGCATATCGGACGTTATGATGAACTGGCAGCCTATCTGGCAGAGCGGGGGATTTGTGTAGTCGGACACGATCACCTTGGACATGGAGGATCCGTGCGAAGCAAAGAACATTACGGATTCTTCGAAGAGAAGGAGGGAAATCGATGTGTGATCGGTGACATCCACAGACTCCGCAGGCTGATACAGAAAAAATATCCGGGCGTCCCGTTTTTCATGCTGGGACATAGCATGGGTTCTTTCTTACTGCGCCAGTATCTGATGTATCGGCCGGAAGGAATATGCGGCGTGCTGATTTTAGGCACCGGCTACCACACGGCCCCGGAGCTTATGGTCGGACAGATACTCTGTAAAATAATCGCCCAAATCAAAGGATGGAATTACCGAAGCAGAGTGATCCATCACCTGGGAGTGGGACATTATAATAATTCCTTTAAGCCAAGCGCCGGAGAAAACGACTGGGTCACCTCCGACGAAAATGAGAGAATCGCTTATGAGGCAGACCCGGGATGCGGATTTACCTTTACCGTCAACGCCTATTATCATATGTTTCGGGGGATCCGATGCCTGACTTCTAAAAACTGGGCCGAGAGGATACCTAGGAAACTTCCGGTCTTAATCCTTTCCGGGACAAAAGACCCGGTGGGGAACTTTGGAAAAGGAGTAAAAAAAGTATATCGAAAGTATCGGAATGCAGGATTTAAGAAAGTGCGCCTTCATTTGTACGAAGACGCCCGCCACGAACTGCTCCACGAAAAATGCAAAGAAAAAGTGGAGGAGGAAATCTATCGTTTCATCATCCAGAATAAATTCTGATGAAAATGAAAACGGCCAGTATCATCTGAGTAAATCATGATGGGAATAAATTAAAAATAAGATATTATGAAAAAACTATGGGATAGCAAAAATCCAAGTCCGCTTTTTTCGTGTGCCTATAGCCTGGATGCAGGCGGTGCGCGAAAGTAGTATGCGAAGGAAAAGGCTTTTCCATGGCTTTTTTTATTTGCCTTTATTTTGCGGTTTCTTTTTCTCTTATTTTTCACATAATTTTTACATTTCCCAGATTTTGGATTTTACATAACGGTATTAATTTAAGGGAGAAGTCAAAAATATGAAACTTGTGTTTGAGAAAGGAAATTAAAATTATGAGAAAACGAGCAAAAGCAGCAGCGATTATGACAGTGGCAGCTATAGGGTTAACCGGATGCGGCGGCGCAAAGGCCGATGGGGGATTTGATACCTCCGCAGATATTACCGTTTTGTCAAGGGAGGACGGTTCCGGAACCAGAGGAGCCTTTATTGAGCTTTTTGGGCTGGAAGAGGAAAATGAACAAGGGGAGAAGGTCGATACCACAACCTCTGATGCGGGCATCACCAACAGCACGTCCGTTATGATGTCCTCTGTGGCGCAGGATCCAAGTTCCATCGGTTATATTTCCCTTGGCTCTTTAAACGATACGGTAAAGGCGGTAGAGATTGACGGCGTGGAGGCTTCCGCCGAAAACGTCGAAAACGGTACGTATAAAGTGGTCCGTCCTTTTAATATCGTAGTAAAAGAGGAGAAACTTTCTCCGGCCGCCAGCGATTTCATCCGTTATATTAACAGCGCCGAGGGCCAGGAAGTAGTATCGGAAGCAGGTTATATTTCCATTGCCGATCAAGGAGCCTTTCAGTCCGACGGATCCGCCGGCAAGGTGGTGATCGGCGGTTCTTCTTCCGTCTCTCCGGTGATGGAAAAATTAGTAGAAGGTTATGAGGCGATGAATAAAAAAGCAGAGATAGAACTACAGACCACTGATTCCACCACAGGAATTTCTTCCGCCGCAGAGGGAATTTACGATATCGGTATGGCTTCCAGAGAACTAAAAGAGGAGGAAGCAAATCAGGGCGTCAAAAGTATGATGATCGCGCAGGATGGGATTGCGGTGATCGTAAATAACGAAAACACGTTAAAATCTCTCACGACTGATGAAGTAAAGAATATCTTCAATGGAAAAACTGCAAAATGGAGCGAAATTGTAAAATAAGGAGAACGATTTATGACAAAGTATAAAGAAAAGGTGATGGAGATCGTGTTTCTCCTGGCAGCCTGCGTCTCCATTCTCGCCGTTGCGCTGATCTGTATTTTCCTGTTTGCCAACGGCCTGCCCGCCATGAGTAAGATCGGACTGAAAGATTTTCTCTTGGGGCGGGAATGGAAGCCCGGCAACAACATATTTGGAATATTTCCCATGATCCTTGGCAGTATTTATGTGACCGCCGGCGCCGTCGTCGTCGGAGTTCCCATCGGGCTGTTTACGGCGATCTTCCTTGCCTGGTATTGTCCGAAAAAATTATATAAAATCATAAAACCGGCGGTGGAGCTTCTTGCCGGGATCCCTTCTGTCGTTTACGGATTTTTCGGGATGGTGGTGATCGTCCCGGCTGTCCGGACTTACTTTGGCGGCGGGAGCAGTATCTTAAGCGCCTCAATCTTACTGGGCATTATGATTCTCCCCACCATTATCACCGTATCGGAGACTTCCATCCGGGCGGTGCCGAAGAGTTATTATGAAGGATCCCTTGCCTTGGGCGCCACCCATGAGAGAAGCATTTTTGCGGCGGTGCTTCCGGCCGCCAAATCCGGTGTGACGGCCGGAATTATCCTGGGAGTGGGAAGAGCCATCGGAGAGACCATGGCGGTCATTATGGTCGCCGGAAATCAGGCAAGAATGCCGGAAGGTATTTTGTCCGGGGTCCGCACCATGACGGCAAACATCGTGATAGAGATGGGATACGCCCAGGGACTTCACCGGGAAGCCCTGATCGCGACGGGAGTGGCACTTTTCGTGTTTATCCTTCTGATTAATTTAGCATTTTCCATCGTGAAAATGACCGGGGAAAGGATGTGAGGAAACCGTGAAAGATAAAATTTATTCTTATCTAAAAAAACCGGGTTCTATGGCAGCAATGCTTTTGGTAATGCTGTCCGTATGTCTGACCGTTTTCGTTTTGGCATATTTATTAATCTATATTTTAGTAAACGGCATTCCCTATCTGAATGGGGATTTGTTCTCCTGGACCTATACCTCGGATAATGTATCCGTTGTTCCCGCCATGATCAATACGGTACTTATGGCGGCGATTGCCCTATTGTTTGCCGTGCCCTTTGGCGTGTTTTCCGCAGTCTATCTGGTGGAATATGCAAAGAAAGGCAATAAGCTTGTCAAAGTAGTGAAAGTGACGGCGGAAACCTTAACGGGAATCCCTTCCGTCGTATATGGATTGTTTGGGATGTTATTTTTTGTTTCCGCCTTAAAATGGAAGTTCTCTTTGCTGGCCGGCGCCTGTACTCTTTCAATCATGGTGCTTCCGGTAATTCTTCGTACCACCCAGGAAGCCCTTTTGGCGGTGCCAAAATCCTACCGGGAAGGCAGTTTTGGACTGGGAGCAGGGAAGCTTCGGACGGTATTTCACATTGTGCTTCCTTCTGCGGTTCCGGGCATCCTCTCCGGAATAATTCTGGCAACCGGAAGGATCGTCGGCGAGACCGCGGCCTTGATCTACACGGCGGGAACCATCGCCCAACTGCCGAAAAATCTCTTCTCCTCAACCCGAACGCTGGCGGTACATATGTATCTGCTTGCCAACGAAGGACTCCATGTGAATCAGGCGTATGCGACAGCGGTGGTTTTGCTGATCGTGGTTATTATAATCAACGCATTGTCTTCACTTGTCGCAGGAAAGATCGCCAAAAAATAGAAGAGAAAAATAAAAAGGTAAATTAAGACAGGAAGAAAAAAAGGATAGTATAAATGGATAAGAAAAAGACTAAATTATTAATAGAAGATCTTGATCTGTATTATGGAAAATTCCATGCGCTGAAAGACATTTCATTAAAAATCCGGGAAAAAGAAATCACAGCCTTTATCGGCCCTTCCGGATGTGGAAAATCCACTTTGCTCAAATCGTTAAACAGGATGAATGATCTGGTGGAAGGATGCAGGATCACCGGAAAAGTGGAATTGGACGATAGGGATATTTATCGGGAAATGGATGTAAATCTGCTTAGAAAAAGGGTGGGAATGGTCTTTCAAAAACCTAATCCCTTTCCCATGAGCGTTTATGATAACGTCGCTTACGGGCCAAGAACCCATGGGATCCGCAGCAAAGCGAAGCTGGATGAAATTGTGGAATACTCTTTAAAGAGAGCGGCGATCTGGGATGAGTTAAAGGATCGCCTGAAAAAGAGCGCCCTTGGGCTTTCCGGGGGACAGCAGCAAAGACTTTGCATCGCCAGGGCGCTGGCCATAGAGCCGGAGGTTCTTTTGATGGATGAGCCGACTTCCGCCCTGGATCCCATTTCCACCGGAAAGATCGAAGAGCTGGCAGGAGATCTGAAAGAAAAATATACGATCGTTATGGTCACCCATAATATGCAGCAGGCGGCCCGCATCTCAGATACCACGGTGTTTTTTCTTCTGGGAGAGATCATCGAAACAGGAAATACGGGAGCATTGTTTTCCATGCCGAAGGATAAAAGAACAGAAGATTATATTACAGGGAGGTTTGGATAAATGCGAACTCGTTTTGATAATCAGCTTAAACTATTACATAAAGAATTGACGGAGATGGGAATAACCATCGAAACCGCCATTGGAATGGCAGTGGGAGCGTTAAATAACCGGGATAAAGAAGCGGCAAAAGTGGCGATTCAGTATGACGATGAGATCGACCGGCAGGAAAAACTCATCGAAAATCATTGTCTGAGCCTTCTTTTAAGGCAGCAGCCCGTGGCGAGCGACCTGCGTTTTGTCTCAGCGGGGTTAAAAATGATCACAGATATGGAACGGATCGGGGATCATGCCGCCGATCTTGGGGAACTGGCCTTAAGTCTTGCAGACAGGGAACCGGTCATGGAGCTTACCCATATCAGACAGATGGCCAAGGAAACGATGGTCATGTTATTGCAGAGTCTGGAAGCCTACGGGGAACAAAACTATAGTACGGCAAAAAAAGTGATCGAACATGATGATATTGTGGATGAGCTTTTTGCTAAGATCAGAGAAGAATTGATCGCCATTGTGCGGGAACATACGGAGTACAGCGAGCAGGTTACGGATCTTTTGATGGCGGCAAAATATTTTGAAAAGATCGGAGACCATGCAGTAAATATTGCAGAATGGGTGATTTTTTCCATAACAGGAAAACACCGGTAAAATAATTTACAAAGAATTTACATAAATACTCTTTGGACTTTACATACTTATGATATGTTTTTACAGCAATTAACAAAAGGTCATAGGATGCATAAGAAAAGCAATGCAAAATAGTATGGAGAAAAGGAGAGTTGTTTATGGATATTTTTTCAGTATTAACCATGTTAGGAGGTCTGGCGCTGTTTCTCTATGGTATGGATACCATGGGGGAAGGATTATCTCAGTTGTCGGGAGGAAGAATGGAACGTCTCCTGGAAAAACTGACGTCCAAAAGAATCATGGCGGTATTGCTGGGAGCGGGAGTTACTGCGGTGATTCAATCTTCTTCCGCCACTACGGTGATGGTGGTTGGTTTTGTAAACTCCGGCATCATGAAGCTCAATCAGGCGATCGGCATCATTATGGGCGCCAATGTCGGGACAACGATTACCTCTTGGGTTTTAAGTTTGTCCGGAATCCAGGGAGATAATCCATTGATCAAACTTTTAAAACCGACATCGTTTTCTCCGGTTTTAGCGGTGGTTGGCGTCATTTTTATTATGTTTTCCGAATCGGATAAAAAGAAGGATATCGGCGGTATCCTGGTCGGCTTTGCCATTTTAATGTTCGGAATGGATACCATGAGCGGCGCTGTGGCTCCCCTTGCAGATAATGAACAATTTACCAGCATTTTAACAATGTTCTCCAATCCCATACTAGGACTTTTGGCAGGAGCGGTTTTGACGGCGATCATTCAAAGCTCCTCTGCGTCTGTGGGAATATTGCAGGCTCTTTGTATGACGGGCGCCATTCATTACAGCACAGCGGTGCCGATCATTCTCGGACAAAATATCGGAACCTGCGTCACGGCGATCATGTCCAGCGTGGGAGCTTCCAAAAATGCAAAGCGGGCGGCGATGGTACATCTGTATTTTAATATTGTCGGCACCATAGTATTTATGATAGTATTTTATTTGTTAAACGCTTTCTTAGATTTTGCCTTTATGAACCAGGCCGCAAATGCGGCGGGAATCGCCGTGGTGCATACGTTATTTAATGTGACGGCCACCATTGTCCTCCTTCCTTTTGGAAATTTACTGGAAAAAATGGCGATTCTCACGATTCCGGACCGGGAGTTGGCAGAAGAAGAGAGCAAAGCTTATTTGTCAGATTTTGCGAGACTGGATGATCGTTTTTTGGAGAAACCAGGATTTGCAGTGGAAGAGTGCCGTCTGGTTGCCATCAATATGGCAAAAAAGGCGAAGGAGAGCATCGATACGGCGATTGGTCTGTTGGAACATTACGACGATAAGACGGCGAAAAAAGTTCTGGAGTTGGAAAACCAGGTGGATAAATACGAAGACGTCCTTGGCACTTACCTTGTAAAACTCAGCAGCAAAAATCTTTCCAGAGCAGAAAGCCGCACCTTATCGATCATATTGCATTGTATCGGCGATTTCGAGCGAATTTCCGATCATGCTATTAATATCAAGGAATCCTGCGAAGAACTGCATCAAAAAGAACTCTCTTTTTCTCCAAAGGCAAAAGAAGAACTTGCCGTTTTTTCCCAGGCGATCAAAGAGATTTTGGACAAAGCGATCAGAGTGTTTGAAACGGGAGACCTGGAGCTTGCCAAGGAGATCGAGCCTTTGGAACAGGTGATTGATAATATCAACATAGAAGAAAAGCAGCGCCATATCAACAGGCTTCGCAGTGGCCGCTGTACCATAGAACTGGGCTTTGCCCTCTCGGATATTTCCACAAACTTCGAGCGGATTGCAGATCACTGTTCTAACATTGCGATCACAATGATACAAGTGAGCGAAGACGGGTACGACACCCACGAATACCTGGAAGTGTTAAAGGAAGAAGACGGGGATAATTTCACCCGCAAGTACACGGAAATGAGCAGGAAATACGAACTGCCCCACAGCGCCAGCGCGAAATAAATAAGGGGGTAACATGGCTTTAATTTATGTAGTAGAAGACGATATAAATATCAAAGAAATCGAGACCATCGCCCTGCAAAACAGCGGACATACCGTTTTTGGATTTGAAAATGCAGTGGAATTTTACCGGCAGCTAAAAGAGAAGAAGCCAGACTTGGTGATCCTTGATATCATGCTGCCGGATGAAGACGGATATTCCATACTGAAAAAGATAAGGGGAAATCCCCATTTACTGCGGATACCGGTGATTATGGTTACGGCAAAAACCACAGAGATCGACATGGTTCGGGGACTGGATATCGGGGCGGATGACTATATCAAAAAGCCTTTTTCTGTCATCGAATTTATTACCCGGGTCAAAGCTCTCCTTCGAAGGACGATGGAAAGTCAGGACAAGAAATATATGATGCTCGGCTCCATTTTTTTGGATAATGAGAGACATTTGGTTTACGTGGAGGAAGAATCCATAGAGCTAACCTACAAAGAATATGAATTATTAAAGCTGTTGATGCGAAACGCCGGGATCGTGATGACCAGAGAGGTGATCATGCAGCGCGTTTGGGATACGGAATTTGAAGGAGAAAGCCGGACGGTGGATATGCATATTAAAACTCTCCGTAAAAAACTAAAAGGCGAGGGATCCAGGATCAAGACAGTGCGAAGCGTCGGATATGTGATGGAGTAGCACATTTAAGGGAGCGTTCAATGAAAAACAAGATTAACATACAACTGATCAGTATTTCCCTCCTTGCCATCCTATTAACTTTAATGCTGACTCTCGGAGTGGTAAATACCTTGTTAAAAGAAATCGCAAAGGATAATTTACAGACTACCGCAAAAATTCTGGAGGATTCTGGAGAATTTACCAGAGAAAATAAAAAGAACCTTCTTTTTTCCTATGAGGATCTCCGTATCACCTGGATCGACAGCGACGGAAGTATCTTATACGATAACGACGCCGACGAAAGCCAGATGGAAAACCACTTAGAAAGGCCCGAAGTAAAAGAAGCATTAAAAAAGGGGAGCGCCTTTGTCATCAGGCAGTCCGACACCATAGGAAAAAGCACATTTTATTATGCCTATCTGATGAAGGATAATACGGTATTGCGAGTGGCGAAAACAGAGGACGCTGTTTTAAAGCTTATGAAAGGAATCCTTCCCCTTCTGGCCCTTGTGGTGATCTTCCTTTTCATCGTGAGCACGATCATCGCCAGAGTGTTTTCTGCAAGACTGATCCGGCCCATCGAAGAGCTGGCGCACAACATGAAAGAATACCCGTCATCCGTGGCATACAAAGAACTGGCGCCTTTTATGAAGATGATCCGGGATCAGCATATGGAGCTGTTAAAAAGCGCACAGTTAAGACAGGATTTCACCGCCAACGTATCCCATGAACTGAAAACTCCCCTCACAGCCATCTCCGGCTATGCGGAGCTGATGGAAACCGGGATGATCCAGGGAGAAGAAGTGAAAACCTACTCCCAGAAAATCCGGGAAAATACAAGCCGCCTTCTTGCCCTGATTAATGATATACTCCGGCTTTTTGAGCTTGACACAGGAGAGCAGATTGAGAAATTGGAATCCTTTGATCTTTTAGAACTGGCGGAAAAATGCGTAGACAATTTAAAAATTTCAGCCCAAAAACATGAAGTATCTCTAAGCTGCCAGGGAGAGCGCACCTACATAACGGCAAACAGAGATATGATTTATGAAGTGCTCTGCAACCTGTGCGATAACGGCATCCGCTATAACAATCCCGGCGGCGCGGTGGAAGTCACTGTGGGAGCCGAAGAAGGAATTGCCTTTCTCCGGGTCAAAGACAACGGGATCGGGATTCCGGAAGAACACCAGGGCAGAATCTTCGAGCGATTCTACCGGGTGGACAAAAGCAGGTCAAGGCAGACGGGAGGAACCGGCCTGGGGCTTGCCATTGTAAAGCATATCGTGGCCATCCACCATGGAAAGATTCAGTTAAACAGCGAAGTGGGAAAGGGAACGGAAATAAAAGTAAGTTTCTGATCCCTTTTGCCCCGGGGGCAGACGATGGACGGCGCGTCGGATTTTAGCCGGGTGATTTTCTTACGGAAAGTCACCCGGCTATTACTATGTTTAAAAGAAGGCGCAGAATTGTTTGACAGGTGTCATGACAATGGTGTATACTCGAGAAAAATTTGGAAAGGAAAAAAATTTAGAAGGGAAATTCTGGAGGGAAAAATATGAGTGGAATACAAAACTTTTTAAGAAAAAAAGATGTGGAAATTTCCGGCCGACGTTATGGAATAGACGCTTTAGGCGCCATGGCCCAGGGGCTTTTCGCATCCCTTTTGATCGGGACGATCCTAAGTACCATCGGAAATCAGGCGGGAATTGCCATTTTGACACAGATGGGCGGTTATGCCTCGGATGTGAAAGGCGCAGCCATGGCGGTTGCCATTGGATATGCGCTGCACGCTCCGGCCCTGGTGCTGTTTTCGCTTTTGACTGTGGGATACGCTGCGGATAATCTGGGAGGCGCCGGAGGGCCTTTGGCAGTTTTGGTGGTGACGATCATCGCCTGTGAGTTGGGAAAAATGGTCAGCAAGGAGACAAAGATCGATATTATTGTGACTCCTTTGGTCACGATTGTTTCCGGATGTATGCTGTCAATTTGGTTTGCGCCGCCAATCGGTATGGGAGCGAGCGCTGTGGGCAATGCGATCATGTGGGCGACAGAGCTCCAGCCGTTTTTGATGGGAATTTTAGTTTCCGTCATCGTGGGGATCGCCCTCACATTACCGATCAGTTCTGCGGCGATCTGCGCGGCTTTAAGTCTTACGGGATTGGCCGGAGGCGCGGCGGTGGCCGGCTGCTGTGCGCAGATGATCGGTTTTGCCGTCATGAGTTACCGGGCAAATGGTATCGGAGGATTTTTTGCACAGGGAATTGGGACGAGTATGCTTCAAATGGGAAATATCGTGAAAAAACCTGTGATCTGGCTTCCGCCGATTTTGACCTCGGCGATCACCGGACCCGTTGCCACCTGCATCTTTAAATTACAGATGAATGGAGCGGCGGTTTCTTCCGGTATGGGAACTTGCGGGCTTGTGGGGCAGATTGGCGTATATACCGGTTGGATTAATGATATCGCCGCCGGAACCAAAGCGGCCATTACCGGCTTTGACTGGCTTGGCCTCGTTCTGGTATCCTTCCTTCTTCCGGCGGTCCTCACCTGGATATTCGGCGTTCTTTGTAAGAAAAACGGATTGTTCTCCGATGAAGATCTGAAATTGGATATATAGCATAAAGAAAATAAATTTCGACGATTTTAATAATTCTCTGTCGAAATTGTCAAAAATTCATTGATTATTGAAATCTTCTATAGTAAAATGTTTTTGTAATTTGCGTAAATTCTATGTGTGATTTATGCACAGTTTACTAATTCTAAACAAGGAGATAATGAAGGGGAAAAGCTATGACAATCTATGAATTTTTTGCATTACTCGGTGGAGTGGGGTTGTTTTTATACGGTATGACCGTTATGTCAACGGGACTTCGTAATGCTTGTGGAGAAAATATCCGTGTGATTCTTGAGGGAGCGACAAAGAATAAAATGAGAGCGGTGCTTGTCGGTATTGTTGTAACGATGCTGATTCAGAGTTCTTCTGCCACGGATGTTATGGTGATCGGTTTTGTTAACTCGGGATTTATGTCTCTATCCCAGGCGATCGGTGTAATTATGGGGGCAAACATTGGTACGACGATCACTGCCCAGATCACCGCTTTTAATTTAAGCGACTATGCACCTTTGATCTTGTTCATCGGCGCAGTGCTGTTTATGTTTGTGAAAAAAGAGCTGATTAAGCATATCGGTTCTATCATCATGGGATTTGGTATGTTATTCCAGGGAATTGCTCTGATGAAGTCGGCCATTGCTCCGCTTGCTCAGACGGAAGCGTTCCGGCAGTTTTTATCAATGCTTTCCAATCCGGTTGTGACGGTTTTATTTGGCGTCGCTTTTACGGCGCTGCTGCAAAGTTCTTCGTCCGCAACGGTCATTTTCCAGGCATTTGCTATGCAGGGTATCCTGGATTACCGAACCAGCGTATTTTTGATCATCGGTTCTGCGGTAGGTTCCGTAACGCCGAACTTGCTTGCTTCATTGACAACGAACCGAAACGGTAAGAGAACGGCCTGCCTGAATCTGTTATTTAATTTATTCCGGGCCTGCATCCTTCTTGCCTTATTAACGATATTCCCGCAGCTTCTTGACATTTGTCCGAAACTGTTCCCGGGAAATATCGGACGGCAAATTGCCAATACCCATACTGCCTTTGCGATCTTCACCGTGCTGATTATGCTTCCGTTCTCTGATTACATCGTGAAGCTTTCTCAGAGGATCATTCCGGAAAAACCGGAAGAGCTGCGAAAGGCGGAGGCAAGAAAGCTCCAGTATATGACCAATATCGCCAATGTGCCGTCTGCTGTGGCGGTCAATCAGGCGAAAAGAGAAGTGGCTCGTATGGGAGAGATTGCCTATGAGAACCTGAAACAGTCCATTGAGTGTTTCTTCACCCGGAATCTCCAGCTTGCAGAAAGAGTAGAGGAATATGAAGATACGGTCAACACTCTGAACAACTCCATTTTGGCCAAGATGGTGGAACTTCGGACGGCAGATCTGTCCCAGAAGGATTTAAACCGGGTATATCATCTTACCTTAGTAGTGGCGGATATTGAACGTATTTCCGACCATGCGGAAAATATTATCGAATATACTCAGGAATTTATTAAAAATAAGATTATTTTATCGGAAGAACCGATGAACGAGCTTCGCGAGATTTGTGAGAAGGTGCTGCTGTCGGTTCGACGCAGTCTTGAGATTTTTGAATCCGACGATTACGAGCATTTAGAGGAAGCAGAGGCTTTGGAACAAGAAGTGGATATCCTTCAGGAAAAAGCCATTGATTCCCACATTAAGCGTCTTATGTCCGCTTCCTGCGACCCGATGGGCGGTGTGATCTTCACTGATATGGTTGTGGATTTGGAGCGTTGTTCTGACCATGCCATCAACATTGCCCAGGCATTAAAAGAGATGGAATAAATGGAATAATCAGAGATGAAATTTCATCGAATGGGCGAAATATTACTTTTTTGTTTGCAACATTTTCCAAGGTATGATAAATTAGATGTGATAAAAGTCCTTTCCGGCGAAAGGATATTAATATAATAATAAATGGGGAAGTGTGCAGTGTACATAGTAGCAAATTATAATAAAGATTATTTTAATATTTTTATAAAGAAAGACTTCATTGAAAAATGAAGTCTTTTTTTTAAAAGCAAAGTACCCACACCCCCTAAGGGTATATGTAGGAGGAGAAAAGAAATGAGTTTTAATTTAGGAAATCTGTCCGTGGAACGGGGACAAAAAGTGAGTGGATTTTTGGAGATGCCTTTTACGGATGACAAACTTCCGGTAACATTGATTTACGGAGAAGCAGAGGGCGATACGGTTTTGATCACCGGCGGGATCCATAATGCGGAATATGTCGGAATCGAGACGGTGATGGGCCTTGCAAGAGAATTGGAACCTGCGGATATCAAAGGGGTTTTGATGATCGTACACATTGTAAATGTAAATGGCTTTAAGGCGAGAACCATCAGTGTGTCCGCAGATGACGGAAAGAATTTAAACCGTGTATTTCCGGGAGATCCGGAGGGGACTTACACGGATAAGCTGGCATATTTTATGGAAAAGGAATTGTTTGCCAAAGCGGATTATTATATTGACGTCCATAACGGCGATTGGTTTGAGGATTTAAGTCCATTTATTTATTGTGTGGGTAATGCCAAGCCGGAAGTGATCGAGAAAGCGGAAAAAATGGCGCAGTCTGCAGACGTACCATTTTACGTTAAGTCCAAGAGCGGAAGCGGCGGAGCATACAATTACGCAGGCACTCTGGGGATTCCGGCGGTGCTTTTGGAAAGGGGATGCCTTGGCTTGTGGACAGAAGAAGAAGCGGAGGCTTCCAGAAAAGATGTGAGAAACATTCTTAGGACGCTCGGCGTGCTGATCTCCCGGCGTTTTAGCGGAGATATGCAAAAACAGATTCCAAGATTTATGTGCCATGCGCATTACATCGATTCGGAAAAAGACGGCTGCTGGTTCCCAAGAAAGAAATCCGGCGACGTGGTTCGCGCCGGGGAAGTGGTGGGAGTTCTCAAAGACTACTTTGGCAATGTGATGGAGGAAATCTCCCTGCGGGAGGATTGCATCATCTTGTATCAGACAGTATCTTACTCTGTGCCGAAGAACTCTCCGTTGATCGCTTATGGTCATTACAATGAGTGTATCGACGATCATCCGCATGAGGAAGAGGGCCATGAGGATTCTCATGGCTGCGAGCATACTCATAATACCGGAGATCTGGAAAAATTAAGAGAGATGGAATCAAATAATATGTATAATGTTTCCAGCGACAACTCCTACGGAGGATTCCATGATGGCAGGGAAGAAGAATAGTTTGACCGAGGGAAGCGTGGGAAAGGGAGTGCTCCTTTTTGCCCTTCCCTTATTAGGAAGCAGTTTGATCCAGCAGATGTACAGTACGGTTGATTTAATTTTTGTAGGGCAGCTGCTGGGTACGGAGGCCTCCGCTGCGGTGGGGGCCACTGGCCTCCTTGTAACCTGTCTGGTCGGTTTTTTCAATGGTATGGCGGTGGGCGCCAGCGTGATGGCGGCACAGCATTTCGGAGGAAAGAATTTCCATCATTTAAAAAAGCTGATTCGTACTATTGTGTGGATGGGGATCATCGGCGGTTTTCTTTTGATGATATTAGGAGAAATATTTGCTCCAATCTTTTTGCGCTGGATGGGAACTCCGGCAGAGATTTTTGATCTGGCTGTATCTTATCTTAGAATTTATCTATTCAGTATGATATCCATTGTGACATATAATCTTTGCAGCGGCGCGGTGCGCTCCATGGGCGATTCAAAAAGTCCGATGCTATTTCAGCTTGCAGGCTGTATTATCAATGTATTTGCCAACTACATCTTTGTTGTGATCTTTAAACTTGGCGTTCAGGGAACGGCATGGGCGACCTTCATGTCACAGACCTTTGCGGCGATCTGCGTCATAGTCTATCTTTATCGAATGAAAGCATCCTATAATCTTCGTTTTCATATCCGGGATTTCAACAAAAGAGAGTGCGGCGCAGTAATGAGAATCGGAGTTCCGGCCGGCTTGCAGGCAATGGTGATCACTCTCTCCAACATCCTGATTCAGTCGCAGATTAATACGTTGGGCGTTAGTTCCATTGCGGCGTTTACTGTGTATTTCAGAACCGAAATGATTCTCTACCTCCCGATCCTTGCGCTGGGACAGGCGGTGGTTTCCTTTGTGGGACAAAATTATGGAGCGGGAAATCACAAGAGGATACAAAAGGGGAACCGGATCTGTATGATCAGCGGAATTGCCATCACAGTTTTTATTGCGGTACTTTTGCTGCTCTTTGCCAGACCAGTTCTGGGAATCTTTACGAGAGACCCGGAAGTGGTGGAAATCACAAGACAGATCATGTTTATTACTTTTCCGTTATACTTCCTCTGCACCATTATTGAATGCTTAAGCAGCAGTCTCAGAGGTTACGGCAAAGCCATTTTGCCAATGGTGGTGACGATCGTTAGTTACTGCGGATTCAGGATTCTCGCCTTATTTATTATAATGAGCAAGATCCGAACAGCTCAGGGAGTGGCTCTTGCCTATCCGATCTCCTGGTCCATTGCCGCAGTATTGATGTTTGTAGTTACTATCCGGTTTAAAAAAGAAAGTATGGCAGAAAAGGTAGAAAAAGGTTAAAAAATATTAAAATAAACTGTTGACAATTGAATGTATATTCAATTATAATACAAATAAGTTGAACAAATATTCAATTAAAAGAAAAGCAAACGCAGGAGGCAGTTATGGCGACAAAGAAAAGTGATTGCAGTCCCATATTTCCGGAGAGTATAGAGAAGGCGTATCAAGCAATGCCTTCCGACAAAGATCTATTGCGGGTTGTTTCTTTTTATAAGGTGCTGGGTGACGAGACAAGACTCAGAATCCTTTATGCTTTAAAGGAACAGGAAATGTGCGCCGGAGATATTGCAGTTCTTCTTGATATGACGAAATCTGCGGTATCCCATCAACTGGCGGTGATGCGCAATATGCATCAGATCAAATCCAGGAGAGAGGGAAAAAATGTATTTTATTCATTAGATGATCAACATATTGTTGATATTCTTGAAGAGGCCATGATCCACATGGTACACGCCCAGGATATCCCATAATATGCGGCTATCATACACTATTACTAATAAGGGGAAAGGAACGAAAATTATGCAGAGAAAGGTGTATATTCTGGAAGGTCTTGACTGTGCCAACTGCGCATCCAAGATTGAAAGAAAACTGAGCAAGATGCCAGGTTTAGAAGATGTCTCTGTGACCTATGCCACAAAGCAGCTTCGTTTATCCACGGAAGATCCTGATGCAATGCTTCCAAAGATCGTAGAAGCAGTCAAAGCGCTGGAACCAGACGTTGAGGTTGTAGAGCGAAAGAGAGGCAGCAGGACAAAAACAGCGGCAGCGGCAGACAATCATGAGGACGGATGCTGCGGCGGCCACAATCACGAGCATGAGCACAACCACGACCATGGTCACGGCCACGACCATGAGGACGGATGCTGCGGCGGTCACGACCACGAGCATGACCACAACCATGACCATGGTCACGATCACGGCCATGACCACGACCATGAGGACGGATGCTGCGGCGGCCACGACCACGAGCATGACCACGGACATAGCCATGACCATGACCACGACCATGAGGGCGGATGCTGCGGTGGCCACGACCACGAGCATGATCATAGCCACGACCACGGCCACGATCACGGCCATGACCACAGCCACGGCCATGACCACGACCATGAAGGTGGATGCTGTGGCGGCCACGATCACGAGGAAGGACCTCATGCGACACGTTCTCACACGCATTTTGTGGATGAGTATCATCATGTTCCGGGACATCCGGATGACTGCGATTGTGAAGAATGTCATTCCCACGCAGAATACTGCGATGTCTGCGGCCAGAGTCTGGCAAACTGCAATTGCCGTATGCCGGATGAGGACATGGAAAAGAGAGTATATATCTTAGAAGGTCTTGACTGTGCCAACTGTGCTATGAAAATTGAAGCAAAAGTGCGTTCCATGCCGGAAGTTGCATTCGCTTCCGTAGCCTATGCTACAAAGCAGCTTCGAGTTTCCGCAAATCATCAGGATGAGCTTCTGCCAAAGATGCAGGCGGCCATCGATGCGATCGAAGACGGAATTACCGTAGTACCAAGACACCGCAAAAAGATTTCTTCCGTTTCTGATACAAAAATATATATTTTGGAAGGCCTTGACTGTGCCAACTGTGCGGCAAAGGTAGAATCCAAATTAAAACAGATGGACGGCGTTGACGACGTAACGATTACTTACGCAACCAAGCAGATGAAGCTGTCCGCTAAAAATCCGGATGAGTTAGTTCCAAAAATTCAGGCGGCCATTGACGCGATCGAAGATGGAATTACCGTGGTGCCAAAGGATACGAAACCGGCGGCAAAGAAAAAAGAAAAGGATCCGATCTGGAAGAATCCGTTATTTACCATTGCCCTTGGAGCTGTATTGTTCGTAATTGGCTATGGCTGTGTTATTATTGGAGGAATGGAAGAAAGCGATCTTCGGCTTCTCCCAATCTTCGTTGTAGCTTATCTCGTTCTTGGCGGTAAGGTACTGCTGGCAGCAGGAAAGAATATGTCCAAAGGTCAGATCTTTGATGAAAACTTCCTGATGTGTATTGCCACTCTCGGCGCTTTTGCAATCCAGGAGTTCCCGGAAGCAGTAGGCGTAATGTTATTCTATCGTATCGGTGAATACTTCGAAGACCGCGCCACAGAGCAGAGCCGGTCTCAGATTATGGAAGCGGTTGACTTAAGACCGGAAGTAGTGAATCTGGTAGTTGGTGATGATATAAAAGTAATCGATGCCGAAGAAGCAAATGTCGGAGACATCGTGTTAGTTCGTCCGGGGGATCGTATTCCTCTTGACGGTGTGATCATTGACGGTGAAAGCCGTATTGATACTTCTCCGGTAACCGGAGAACCGGTGCCGGTAATGGCAAGAACCGGAGACCTTGTCGTATCCGGATGTGTCAATACTTCTGGACAGTTAAAAGTCCGTGTAGAAAAAGTATTGGAAGAATCCATGGTAACAAGAATCCTTGACTCCGTGGAAAATGCAGCGGCAAGTAAACCAAACATCGATAAATTTATTACAAAATTTGCAAGGATCTACACACCATTTGTTGTATTCTTTGCGATAGCAGTTGCAATATTGATCCCGTTAATCCCAGGACTCAGCGACACTTGGACATGGCTGCCGCAGGGCGGACACACAGGTCATTCCTCCGTTTACACTGCGCTTACCTTCTTAGTAATCAGTTGTCCATGTGCATTAGTGCTTAGCGTACCGCTTGCGTTCTTCTCCGGTATCGGAGCAGGATCCAAGAAAGGAATCCTCTTTAAAGGCGGAATTGCCATTGAAGGTCTTAAAAATGTAAAAGCAGTCGTAATGGATAAAACAGGAACTATTACAAAGGGTAACTTTGTAGTTCAGCGTGCAAACCCTGCCAATGGCATCCTTACTCCGGATGAATTGCTGGCAGTAAGCGCAAGCTGCGAGCTGTCTTCCACCCATCCGATCGGAAACAGTATTGTGGATGCAGCAAAAGAAAAAGGAATCGATATCGAAAGACCTGGCAAAGTAGAAGAAATTGCAGGTCATGGAATCAAGGCAGAGATCAGTAAAGGTACGGTACTTTGCGGTAACCGTAAGCTGATGGACGCTAACCAGATCAATATGAGTTCTTATGTAAAAGAAGACTTCGGAACAGAAGTTTTGGTAGCATTAAATGGAAAATTTGTCGGAAATATCGTGATTTCTGATACCGTAAAAGAAGATGCGGCTCCGGCAATCAAGGCAGTTAAGAATCTGGGAATCATCACTGCAATGCTCACCGGCGACGCTCAGGAAAGTGCCGAAGCAGTTGCAAAAGAAACCGGTGTTGACGAAGTTCATGCGAAGCTTCTTCCAGAAGATAAATTATCTGAGCTTGTGAAAATCCGTGAAGCTCACGGCGCTGTAATGTTTGTCGGCGACGGTATCAACGATGCGCCGGTACTGGCAGGCGCGGATGTTGGTGCAGCCATGGGAAGCGGCGCAGACGCAGCCATCGAAGCAGCCGATGTAGTATTTATGAACTCAGAAATGAATGCGATTCCGGAAGCGTTAAGTATCGCAAGACAGACCAGCAAGATTTCCTGGCAAAACGTATACTTTGCGTTAGCGATCAAGATCATCGTAATGATCGCAGGTCTTTTTGGATTTGCTAATATGTGGGTAGCAGTATTTGCGGACACAGGCGTATCGGTACTTTGTTTGCTCAATTCCATTCGGATTTTGAAGAGAAAGTAAATATTTTTTCGTTTTGTTGAGATAATAGCAGCATAAAAAAAGAACGGTTCTGATCTCCCTCGGGGACTCGTAAGAGATCAGAACCGTTTCTTTTTTATGCAAAGCGATAGAGGAATAACGAAAAAAGCATCCTCCATGATCGTAAAGACAGACGTCACGCTGCAGTGACAAATGGTCTGTTTTATGATATGAAGAATGCTTTAAGTAGTCTTTATGTGGTTATGATAACTTATAAAATAACTTTATCAAATATCAGAGCCTGAAAAAAAGATATTTTTTATTTGCCCATTACTTCACTTACTGCGTCTTCCACAATTTTTTTTGTGACGATTTCTACAGTTTCACGGCAGATTTCCAATTCTTCGTTGGTTGGAACAACAAAGATCTTTGTTGTGGAATCCGGTGTGGAGATCAAGGCTTCTTTTCCGTGCACATTATTAGCCTCTTTGTCCAGATGAGCTCCAAGATAATCAAGCTGGGAAGAAACTACTTCACGAACCTCAGCGTCATTTTCGCCGATACCTGCTGTGAATGCGATAGCGTCCACACCATTCATAACGGCAGCGTAGCTTCCCACATATTTTACTACATGATGGCAGAAAGCGTCGAGGGCGAGCTGAGCTCTTTTGTTGCCTGCTTTGGCTGCTTCGGAGAGATCACGGAAATCGGAGGAAACGCCGGAAATACCAAGAACGCCGGATTTCTTATTGATGATGGATAAAGTTCTCTCCAGGTTAAATCCTTCTTTGTTGGCAATATATTCGATACAAGTAGGATCAATGTCACCGGAACGTGTTCCCATGATCAGACCTTCCAGAGGAGTAAGACCCATGGATGTTTCTACGCACTTTCCACAATCTACTGCGGAGATGGAAGAACCATTGCCAAGGTGACAAACGATAATTTTGCATTCTTCTGGTTTCTTTCCGAGAAGTTCAGCGGTTCTCTGAGATACGAACTTGTGGGAAGTTCCGTGGAAGCCGTAGCGGCGGATACCGAATTTTTCATAATATTCGTAAGGAAGTGCATAAATGTATGCTTTCGGAGGCATTGTCTGATGGAAAGCAGTATCAAATACACCAACCATAGGGGTTGTCGGCATAAGTTCACGGCACGCTGCCACACCAACTAAAGTAGGAGGGTTATGGAGTGGTGCAAGATCGTTGTACTCTTCTACTGTCTTTAATACTTCGTCGGTAAGAAGGGTAGAGCAAGCGAATTTCTCTCCGCCGTGTACCATACGATGACCAACAGCCTGGATCTCATCCACAGATTTTAAGATACCGGTTTCCGGATCTGTGAGCTGTTTTAATACGAGCTCTACAGCCTGACGATGTGCAGGCATTGGCGCATCAAACTTAATCTTGTCCTTTCCGGCAGGCTGATAAGTAAGAACACCGTCGATGCCGATTCGTTCACACAAACCTTTTGCCAATACGTTTTCCGTATCAGAATCGATTACCTGATACTTAAGGGAAGAACTTCCGCAGTTAATGACTAAAACTTTCATGGTATATACTCCTTTGTTTTGTAAAATGTTATTGTAAATGTTAAAAATGACATAAGCCATATTCCACCAATTGTAATTCTAGTATAATCCTATCAAAGCAAAATGGAAATATAATTATTTGAGTATCAAGGCGTTTTTTTTTGCTATAAAGGTTAAAATGGAGTCAAAGACAAGGTAATTGTTTATAAATAAAAACAATACGATTTTTATTTGAAAGAAGAATGTTACATTTTAAACAATCTTTCGCTTGCTTTTGCCGAAAAAAGGTCCTGGTGATAACCCGGTTTTTTTCCTTATTTGGCAGCGGCAAAAGCTTGTTTGACAAAAGGCGCAAGAAAAAGGTTTGCAATGAAATATTGTTATTTTGACGGTTTTCAGGTATGATAGGAGAAACGTATACAAGGAGGAATGTTATGCGGGTCGCTGGAATTATAGCAGAATATAATCCCTTTCATTTGGGACATAAGTATCATATTCAAAAAACAAGGGAATTATCCGGAGCAGATTTTGTGATCGCTGTGATGAGCGGAGATTATGTTCAAAGGGGAGAGCCGGCGGTTTTTGATAAATATATCCGCGCCAGGTATGCGTTAGAAGGCGGAATTGATTTGGTGATCGAACTTCCGGCGGCTTATGCCACGGGAAGCGCGCAGTATTTTGCCATGGGAGCGGTGAAGATCTTAAATCAGCTCGGATGTGTCGATGTGCTTTCCTTTGGCAGCGAGTGGGCCGGAACCGGGGAATTAAAAGAAGTGTTTGAGATTCTTAAAGAAGAGCCAAAGGACTATCAGAGGTTCTTAAAAGAGGGTCTGCGCCAGGGGATGAATTTTCCAAAGGCCAGAGAATACGCCGTAAATCAATATTTGGAAGGAAGAGGCTCCTTTTTGGAAAAACAGAGTGGAGAGAGTTTGCTTTCTGCCCCCAACCATATTCTTGGACTGGAGTATTTAAGGGCGCTGTCATTTTTATCTTCGCCCATGGAACCTTTGGCCATAAAAAGGCAGGGAGGCAGCTACCATGATACCTCGTTATCGGATTCTTTTTCTTCTGCTTCGGCGGTGAGAGAGGCGTTAAAAAAACAGATCGGCAAAAAAGAGCTGTCAAGGGCAGTGGGAGATTTTTCCGGAGATATGATCCGGCGTTATCATTTGGGCGATACGGTGTCCTGGGAAGATCTGATGCCTTATTTTCATTACACTTATTTATTCGATCGCAAAAATATCGGAAATTATTTTGGGATGAACCTTGAACTTGCAAGAAGGATGGAGCATAATTATAGGGCGGGGATGAGTTTTTCACAGCTCTTAAATGCCCTGCACTCAAAAAATATGACCGACACTGCCATCAAACGGGCTCTTTTACACATCGTTCTCCAGATGAAAGGAGAGCCGTACTTGGGAGAATCGAAAGACATTATCGCTCCATATATCCGGGTTCTGGGATTTCGGGAAAGGGCGGCCGGGCTGCTTAAGGTCATCCGGGAGAACACTTCTGTTTTGGTGATCCAAAAACCGTCGGCGGGCCTTACTTCCTTAAAGAACACCGAACTGGGGATGTGGCTGTATCGGCAGGATATCCGGGTTTCGAATTTCTACGAAATGTTGTCCGGAGCCAAAAGCGGCAGAAATCCGGTGGATGAATATGAAAGACAGCAGATTATACTGTCATAAAACATAAGATATGCAGATAATCTTTGGAAAGTGAGGATATGAAATGATGATGGAAGCAGGACTGATCTTAGAAGGAGGAGGCCTTCGCGGCGTATATACGGCCGGGGTGTTGGATGCTTTTTTGGATGAAGATCTTGAGTTTTCCAGTGTGTATGGAGTCTCGGCGGGAAGCTGCCAGGCTTGCAGCTTTTTATCAAAACAAAGAGGACGGGGATATCACACCTGTGCGGACTATGTGACCGACCCGGGATATTGCGGTGTAAGAAGTTTTTTAAAAACCGGTAATTTTTTCAACGTAGATATGTGTTATTCCAGAATCCCGGACGTGCTAAATCCCTTTGATCATGAAACCTTTGCAGACTACAAGGGCAAGCTGTATGCGGTAGTGACCAATGTGGAAACGGGAGAGGCGGAGTATTTAAGAGTGAGGGATTTAAAAACCCAGATCTGGATGATCCGGGCTTCCAGCTCCCTTCCTTTAATCTCCAAAACGGTAGTCGCCCATGGGAAACCATACCTGGACGGAGGGATTGCGGACAGCATTCCGATTCGAAAGTCCATAGAAATGGGCAACCATAAAAATATTGTCATTCTCACCAGACCGGAAGGATACCGCAAAGAGCCAAATCCGATGATGAAGGCTATTAAGCTTAGATATCACGCCTATCCGGAGTTTGTAAAACAGGCGCAGAACCGTCACATCCGTTATAATGAGACTCTTGCATTTCTGGAAGAGGAAGAACAAAAGGGAAATCTTATCGTGATCCGTCCGAGAAGTGAAGTGACCGTGGGACGATTGGAAAAAGACGTAAATAAATTAAAGGATCTTTACGAGATCGGATATGAAGATGGAAAGGCGAAAGTGGATTCCATCAAAGAATATATGAAAAAAGAAACGAAAAGCGCGGAATAAATAAGCAGGAGGAAAGAAGTATGAGCAGAAAAAAAGTAGTGGTTGCATTGGGACACAGAGCATTGGGAACCACGATGCCGGAACAGTATGTTGCAACAAAAAGAACGGCCAAAGCGATTGCCGATCTTGTGGAAGCGGGAGCGGATATTGTCATCTCGCACAGTAACGCTCCTCAGGTGGGTATGATTCACACCGCCATGAATGAATTTAGCCTTGGAAGAGAAGACTTTACCCCTGCGCCGATGTCCGTATGTTCCGCAATGAGCCAGGGCTATATTGGTTACGATCTGCAAAATGCGATCCGCGCCGAATTATTAAAACGTGGAATATACCGCCCGGTTTGTACAATCTTAACACAAGTTATGGTGGACCCTTATGACGATGCATTTCATGAGCCGGTGAAAATTGTGGGACGTCTTTTGACAAAGGAAGAAGCAGACTGGGAAGAAAAGCACGGAAACTTTGTGACGGAAGTGGAAGGCGGATACCGAAGAATCGTTGCGGCTCCAAAACCGCAGGGCATCATCGAAATGGATTCCATTAAGGGACTTTCTGACCTTGGACACATTGTCATCGCCTGCGGCGGCGGCGGCATCCCGGTACTTGCCCACGGAGTGGAGTTAAAAGGCGCCAGCGCAGTGATTGAAAAAGACTATGCAAGCGGAAGGATGGCAGAGCTTTTAGACGCCGATGAGCTGATCATTTTAACCAGCGTGGAGTTTGTATCCAAGGGATATCAGACCGAGGAAGAAGAACCTCTTGGAGAGATCACCATGGAGCAGGCAAAGCAGTACATAGAAGACGGCTGCTTTGAGCCAAATACCATGCTGCCTAAGATTGAAGCCGGCGTGTCATTTTTAGAGAAAGGAAATGGCAGAAGAGTCGTCATTACCTCCCTGGAAAAAGCAAGGGAAGGCTTCCTTGGAAAGACGGGAACCATTATTCAATAATAAATCTGCTGTGAAAACAGCAAAAACAAGAAAAGAGGACTGTCGCATTGACGCCTGTTATATAATAAGCAGACGCTATTATAGAAAGGAGTATCAGTGCGGCAGTTTTTTTGTGATTTATAAAATCGTGGCCGGAGACCAAAAAGCAAAGCATTTTATTGAGAAATATTTATAAATAGCTTGACCGATATACCGGTATATTGTATAATCCTTAAAAAGGCAAACGGTTATGAAAAAGAGTATAGAAGGAGGAGTGATAGCTATGAAAAAAATTGGGTTTATCGGTTTGGGGATTATGGGAAAACCAATGGCGAAGAACTTGTTAAAAGAGAAGGTTCCGCTGCTTGTCTGCGATGTGAATGAAAGCGCTGTTTTAGAGCTGGTGGAGGCCGGAGCTGATGCAGCGACCTATGAGCAGATTGGAGCAGAGTGCGAGATTGTTTTTCTGATCCTGCCTAACGGAGAGATTTCTAAGGAAGTACTGTTTGGAGAAAACGGAGTGGCTTCCACATTGACGGCAGGCAAGATCGTCTGCGACATGAGTTCCGTGACTCCGGTAGAATCGAAGGAATGTTATGACGGCCTTGCTAAGATCGGCGTAGGTTTTGTGGATGCGCCTGTGTCCGGAGGGGAACCGGGGGCGATCAACGGAACGCTTGCTTTCATGGCAGGAGGAGATCAAAAAGACTTTGATGCGCTGATGCCTTACTATGAGATCATGGGTTCCTCCGCCGTACTCATCGGAGGAAGCGGCAGCGGTTCTGTCACCAAGCTTGCCAACCAGATCATCGTCAATAATACCATCGCCATCGTGTCTGAAGCCTTTGTACTTGCGACAAAAGCAGGAGCCGATCCGATGAAGGTTTACCATGCGATCCGGGGCGGACTGGCGGGAAGCGCAGTTCTTGACGCAAAGATTCCGCTCATCGTAGAGCGAAATTTTGTCCCGGGAGGTAAGATCTCCATTAACCATAAGGATATTAAAAATGTGGTAAATACCGCCCATTCCATCGACGTTCCTATTCCATATTCCGCCCAGCTTTTTGAGATCTTACAGACGTTAAAGGTACATGGGCATATGAACGACGATCACGGCGGAATTGTTCAATACTTTGAAGAGCTTGCGGGAGTGCAGGTAAAGAAAGTAGAAGAGTAAAGACGCAGAAACTGCAGAACGGAGGAGAAAGATTACAAAAGGGCAATCAGGTAATTGCAGAGATGAGTTAATGTAAGGATGGGAGGAAGGAATATGGCTTTGAGTATAAAAGTGCTGGACTCTTATAAAAAAATTGATGAAGCGGCGGTAGACGCATTATTGTCAAAAGAGATCCGGGACAATCATAAAAAGATCGTTGTTTTAGACGACGACCCGACGGGAGTGCAGACGGTACATGATATTTCTGTGTATACGAATTGGAGTAAAGACAGTATTCGAAAAGGCTTTGAGGAAGAAAATAAATTATTTTATGTATTGACCAATTCCCGGGGATTTACGGCGGAGGAGACGAAAGCTGCTCACAAGGAAATTGCCGCTGTGGTGGATGAAGTCTCCAAAGAAACAGGTAAGGAATATATTTTTATCAGCAGAAGCGATTCCACTCTCCGGGGACATTATCCTCTGGAGACGGTGATTTTAAAGGAAGCCTACGAAGGATATACCAACAAACAGATTGACGGGGAAGTGATGTGTCCGTTCTTTAAAGAGGGCGGAAGATTCACCATCGACGATGTTCATTACGTAAAGTATGGGGAAGAACTGATCCCTGCGGCGCAGACAGAGTTTGCAAAGGATAAAACTTTCGGATATACCGCTTCTAACATGAAGGATTATGTGGAAGAAAAGACAAAGGGAGCCTTTAAAGCTAAAGACGTTGTTTCCATTTCCTTAGAAGACATCCATAACATGGCGATTGATAAGATTGAAGCGCAGCTTCTCTCAGTGAAGGATTTTAATAAAGTGATCGTCAATGCCATTGACTATGTGGATGTGAAGGTATTTTGCGTGGCCTTATTCCGGGCTATGGCAAAAGGAAAAACTTTTATGTTCCGCACGGCGGCAGCCATTGTGAAAGTGATGGGAGGAGTCAGCGACCAGCCTCTTTTGACCAGAGAGCAGATGGTGGTAAAGGAAACTGAAAACGGCGGAATCATCGTAGTGGGTTCCCACACAGAAAAAACTACCCAGCAGGTAAATATGCTGAGGGAAAATCCGGATATTGCGTTTATCGAATTAAATGCCTCTTTGGTAAAGGATGAGGAAGCCTTCGCCCGGGAAGTGGAGCGGTGCCTGAAAGAAGAGGAAGCATACATAAAAGAAGGAAAGACCGTGTGCGTATATACTACCCGCACATTAATCACCGCCGATACGGGAGATAAGGAAGACGACTTGCGGCTCTCCGTAAAAATTTCCGATGCGGTGCAGTCATTGGTGGGAAGGCTCTCCATTGTGCCAAGCTTCGTGATTGCCAAAGGCGGAATCACCTCCTCTGATGTGGGAACCAAGGCCCTCGCCGTACAAAAGGCGAATGTCCTTGGGCAGATCAAACCGGGAATCCCGGTATGGCAGACCGGAGAGGAGAGCAAATTCCCTCTCACCCCGTACGTGATTTTCCCGGGAAATGTGGGAGAAGTCGTTACGTTAAAGGAAGCGGCAGAGATCTTGATGAAATAGAGGAACCCTGCAATATAATAAAATGTAGAAGGAGGACGTTACTATGTTTATGTTTTTATCACACCCATTGGACCCAGACGGATACGCATGGCCGGGAGAACCGGTTGTAAAAACAAGACAGTGCACCGACGTTTCAGACGATTGTCCGTTTTGCAGTTATATGTCTGAATTGCCGAATCACTGCGGCACTCACATGGATGCGCCGCGCCACTTTGTAAAAAATGGATTAAGTATCAATGAGTTGTCCATCGACTATTTCTGCCATACGGAAGTAGCGCTTTTGGAAATACCAAAGGGACCGGCAGAAGGAATCTATAAAGAAGATTTAGAACCATTTGCAGATACTCTGGCAAAAGTATCCTTCGCCCTGATTCGTACCGGCATGGAAAAATACCGAGATACCGATCAAAACACTTACCAGAATGAAGGCGCTTTTATCGCTCCAAGTGCAGGGGATTATCTGACCGAGAACTTCCCGAACTTAAAAGGAATCGGAATGGACTTCCTCGCAATCGGATCGGCATCGTCAAAATGCCCGGAAGGAGAACTTCCGCCGGATTGCCATAGACATATGCTTGGATATTACACAGGTAAGTTTGTAACAGGTGTAGAAGATATGCATCTTGCAGATATTCCAAAGGGAGCAAAGATCACCAGATTCTTTAATGCGCCTTTGCTGATCAAGGGCTTAGATTCCAGCCAGGTTGTTTGTATTGCAGAGATCGAAGAATAAAAAAACTTAGGAGCAGCGCCAAAAAAGGCGCTGCTCCTTATCATATGCTGTAAATGATTTTTTATTTTAACAAATCCAGATTAATATTTTGCGCAACGCTCAAATGATGGTCTAAGAGTTGCTCTAACCCTTCGATATCCTTATCTTTGATCTTTTGAAAGATGGCCATGTGTTCTTCGATGGTCTCTTCCATACGGCCTTCCCGCTGGAAGGAGGTTACATTCTGCCAGAAAATCCGGTACATAAAACTCCGGTAGACTTCCAACATAGATTTGTTTCCCACATATTGGACGATACTGCGGTGAAATTCGTAGTCGCTGCGGCCAAAATCCTCAGAGGAATGGGTCGTTTTAATGATTTCCTTTTGCCGTTCAATCTTGGATTGGAGCTTGGCAAAATAAGCCCTTCCGGTCTGGGTGTCCAGCCCCCGGGTAAGTTGTTTGCAGCAAAAGCTCTCAATGGCATGGCGGATCTGATATGTCTCAATGATGTCTTCGCTGGTCATTTTGTGGAGCATAAAGCCGCGGCTTGGAAAGAGATCGATATAGCGTTCCTGTTCCAGACGAAGAACGGCATCCCTTAAAGGAGTTTTGGAAATCCCAAGCTTTGCGGCCATCTGATTGAGGGAATAAATCTCCCCCTCTTTTAATTCTCCTTTTTTTATCATATCAATGAGATAGTCATATGCCTGGATCTGCAACAATTGTGTAGCTTTCATAATAACCTCCATGCTGCGCTGTAGAATAATCTGTTTCTTGTTTTTCTTATTTTGTTTTTTTTCTTATGGAAGATTTGTCACTGTGTTTTTGTCCTCTCCCTCTTCGTAAGAGAAAGTGACGGTATCTCCCACATTGTAAGTGATAATTTTAAGCTGTTCTGCCACGTTAACGTCGAAGATGGCGTCGGATTCTTTCAAAAGAATAAAGTAATGAGAATTGCCGTCGATCACGCCTTCCGCGATCTTTTCAATGGTTCCGGTGATAGACTTCGCATCCTCTGCCGGATTGTCGCTTGATTTCACTCCATTTTCTGCCAGGAGGCTCCGAAAAGCCTTCTCACACTCGTTGACTGAGTCGCCAGTGGCAACGATCTGATAATTCTGGACATTGACCATGGCGTATTTTTTTACCAGGCCGGAAGCGTCCTTTAAAGACATAAAATAGGTCGGATGTCCGCCAATATTTAAAAGGAGAGGGAAGGTAGCGTTGTAGCCGAGGTTTTGTACTTTACCTTCCGCCGAGGACATGGCGGAATCTTCAATAGCTCCCTCAATCTCATAATACTTTGTTTCCATGGTACGCTGGTTCATCAGCACAAATCCCACGTTGGACTGGTCGCTGGTGATGGAAGTGACGCCGGTGTAAACCCATACGTCGTCATGATTGGTCAGGTAATTATAGCCGTTTGTTGTGGAAAGGCAATCCTTTTGGCTTAATACGCTGTTGAAAAATCCGTGCTTTAATGTTCCGTAATAATTATATAATCCGGTGAGCATTTCTGCAGAATACACGCGGTCCACCCACTGGGGAACCTTGCTCACATCATAATCGACACATTCTCCGGTGATGGCATTGCATAATACCACCCGGCCGATCGTCTTGCCGCCGAACAATCCGATATTATATTTGGCGGCGCTGCACACCCAATATGGAGTTCCCTTCTCATCGATCTCAAAACTAACGTCGTCAAAAATATAAGTAGGATACTGAAAACGCAGATGACGGTATAAGTTTCTTCCAAAATGATCATAAATCGTGTATTTCATACCTTCTTCTAAGCGGACAAGCTCCGTAGACTGGGTTGCCATATCAATTTTTATATAGGCAGAAATCCCGTTTTTCCGGTTCATAAACCATTTGATCGTATCGGCATATTGCAGCGGAGTGACGCGGACCGGCTGTCCGTTTAAATTAATCTGGTTATACAGATCGCTCACTTCAAACTGAGAAGCCAGGTCCACCAGGCTTCCCATCTTCCGGTCGCCGAGGATCTCCGCGGAATCCTTGTCTAAAAGAGGAATCTGGTCATAGGAAATCTGGGCGATATCTTCCGTGAACTCCCCTGTTTCCACCGTGAGGAGCTTTTGGTACTTTTTCGCGTTCACGATGGGAGAAGAAAGCAAGGAACCCACTCCATAAATTGCCACAAGAAGGACCACGATTCCCAGCAAAAATTTCGTTCTTTTCGACCTGGCAGCGGGATCAAGGGAGATTGGTCTTCGCAGATCGCCGCTGAAGGAGAGATGATTCCTTAAGAGATAGAGGCAAAGAATCACGGGAATGGCGATAATGAACTTCCACAGATTCTGGCTGTGAATATTAATTGCCGGCAGGGCAAAATAGTAATAAACGCCAACTATGATGATAAATAATAAAACCCAAAGGAATTTCCCTGTCTTTAATCCGGCAGAGTTCCCTTTTGGGGATTTTGTCTTTTTCATATTGTGAAAATCTCCTTTCTGATTTTTCTTTGTTACATCATAATACAGATTATGGAAACTGTAAAGTTAGAAACTTCTTGCCAAAAAAATACTTGACAAGGGAAAGAAACGTGATATGATTGCCTTGAAATAGTTTGAATTTAAAACTATTTGATTTTAATATAAAAATAACAGGGAGGATTGAGAAGAAGATCATGAATATTGAGATTGCCGGTACTGGAAGAAGTATGCCGGCACGTATTATAAAAAATGATGAATTGGTCAAAATGATTGATTCATCGGATGAATGGATCCGGAGCCGGACCGGGATTGCGCAAAGATATGTGGTGGCAGAGGAAACGGCTTTGAGTCTGGCGGCGGACGCCGGCAGGAAAGCGTTGGAGGATGCGGGGATCCGCGCCGAAGAGCTGGATGGAGTGATCGTTTCCACTTTGTCGGCGGAACAGTGCGCTCCATGTATCGCTTGCGGCGTGCAGGCGGCGATCGGGGCTTTTCATGCAGTCTGTTTTGATGTAAATGCGGCGTGCACAGGATTTATCACTGCCTGCCAGATCGCCGCCGGACAGATGAATATGGGCGCCATGAAAAAAGTGTTGGTGATCGGGACAGAAAGCCTTTCCCATCTCATAGACTGGTCCGACCGGTCTACCTGCGTTTTATTCGGCGACGGAGCGGGAGCCGCAGTGCTGACCTATGAAGGAAAGCCCGGAGAACTTGCGAACCTTTGCGTGCTCCATGCCGATGGGAGCAAGGGGGACGTCCTTGCCTGCGGGCAGCATACCGGAGGTCATGTGGTGATGGATGGCAGAGAAATCTATCGGTTTGCAGTGAAAAATGTTCCGGAAGTTGTGGAAGAGATCCTGGCGCAAAGGGGAGAAAAGGCGGAAGAGATCGATTACTTTATTCTCCACCAGGCAAATCAAAGAATCATCTCTGCGATTGCCAAGAGATTAAAACAGGACATTTCCAAGTTCCCTATGGACATGATGGAATATGGCAATATGTCCTCTGCAAGCATTCCGGTACTGCTCGATGAACTGAACAGACAGGGCAAATTAAAAAAAGGAATGAAATTAATTATTGCAGGGTTCGGCGCAGGGCTGACCTGGGGCGGATTTTATTTGCAGTGGTAAACCTATGTAAAGCAAAATAAAAGAATGAAAGTAAAAAAGAATCATCAATGAATCAGTGAGATGGCAGAATTGCAAAATAGAAAGTGAGGATTTTAAAATGTTTGAACAGGTAAAAGAATTAATTATGGACGCGCTGGATATGGAAGAAGATAAGATTACGCTGGAAGCTAATTTTAAAGAAGACTTAGGGATTGACTCCCTGGATCTTTTTGAGATGGTAATGACCGTGGAGGATAATTTTGATATTGAAATTCCTTCCGAAGATTTAGAAGGAATCCAGACCGTGGGAGATTTGGTGAAATACATTGAGGCTCATCAGTAACAAGGGAGTTTGAAAAGATATTATGGAAACAAGGATCACAAAATTACTGGGCATTTCCTATCCCATTTTCCAGGGAGGAATGGCCTGGGTAGGAACACAGGAACTTGTCACAGCGGTTTCCATGGCGGGCGGACTTGGAATTATCGGTTCCGGCGGAGCGCCTGCTTCCTGGGTACAGGAACAAATTCGCAAGATAAAGAGCCGCACCGACAAACCCTTCGGCGTAAATTTAATGCTGATGAATCCGGAGGCGGATGATATCGCCCGTGTCATCGCGGAAGAAAAAGTGAAAGTGGTGACAACCGGCGCAGGAAACCCGGAAAAGTATATGAAGATGTGGAAGGAAGCCGGCGTTATCGTGATTCCCGTGGTGGCAAGCGTTGCCATGGCAAAGCGTATGGAACGCGCCGGAGCCGACGGGGTGATCGCAGAGGGCACGGAGTCCGGAGGCCATATCGGAGAAACCACCACCATGGTTTTGGTTCCCCAGGTTGCAGACAGCGTGGGCATTCCGGTGATCGCAGCCGGAGGAATTGCCGACGGAAGAGGCATGGCCGCCGCCTTTATGCTGGGAGCTGAGGCGGTGCAGATGGGTACGGTGTTTGTGGCTTCCGCTGAGGCGGCTGTCAGCGAGGCCTATAAGAATAAAGTTGTAAAGGCGAAGGACATAGACACCAGAGTGACCGGAAGGAGTACCGGACACCCGGTCCGTACTCTGCGCAACCAGCAGACGAAGGAATATCTCCGTCTGGAGGCAGCCGGGGCTTCCCTTTCGGAGCTTGAGCTGCTCACTTTGGGCGGCCTTAAGAAAGCGGTGGTGGATGGCGACGTAGTTCACGGAAGCGTGATGGCAGGACAGATTGCCGGAATGGTACATGAAGTGAGAACCTGCCGGGAAATTATAGAGACGACGGCGCATCAGGCAGAACAATTATTGAAAGGAAACCGACCATGAAAAAGTTAGCATTTCTTTATCCCGGACAAGGCGCACAGTACGTCGGAATGGGAAAAGACTTTTATGAAAACAGCAAGACGGCGGCAAAGGTTTATGACGACGCCTCTGCCTGGCTTGGCATAGATATGAAATCTCTGTGTTTTGAAAAAAATGATCTGCTTGACCGCACCGATTATACCCAGGCGGCGATGGTCACCACCTGTATTGCGATGACCAAGGAGCTGGAAAATCACGGAGTCACGCCGGATATTACCGCCGGATTAAGCCTTGGGGAGTATGCGGCGATCTGCGCGGCCGGAGGAATGTCGGAAAAAGACGCGATCCGGACTGTCTGGAAGAGAGGGCAGCTTATGAATGAGGCGGTTCCCGCCGGAAAGGGAGCCATGGCGGCTGTTCTTGGCATGGAAGCGCAGGACGTGGCAGAGGTGATTTCCCAGGTGGACGGCGCTTACGTGGCAAATTACAACTGTCCGGGACAAATTGTCATTACCGGAGAAAAAGAGGCGGTAAAGAAAGCGTCGGATCTATTAAAAAATGCCGGAGCAAGAAGAGTGATGCCCCTTAAAGTGAGCGGTCCCTTTCATTCGCCCCTTCTTAGCAAGGCGGGGGAAGAGCTGGGAAAAGAGCTTGCCAAAGTGGAATGGAAGCCCCTTAAGATTCCTTATATGACCAATGTGGATGCCAGTATGGTGGACGATATCTCACGGACCGCCCTCCTGTTGGAGAGGCAGGTATCCGGCTCTGTAATGTGGGAGTTTGAAATCCGAAACATGATCGAGCAAGGCGTGGATATTTTTGTGGAGATCGGTCCTGGCAAGACCTTAAGCGGATTTATGAAAAAAATTAAAAAAGACGCGACGATGCTTAGAATCGGAACTTACCCGGAGATGATTAAGACAGTGGAAATCATCAGGGAAATGCAGGGTAATTAAGAAATTAAAAAAAGAAGAAATGATAAGGAGTAAGAGAGCGCCTTAAAAGGAAGGAAAATCATGTTAAATGGAAAAGTAGTTGTGATCACCGGAGCAACCGGCGGAATCGGAAAAGCGATCGCCTTAGCCTGCGGAAGAGCCCGCGGGACGGTAGCGGTGCATTATCATGGCAGCGAGACAAAAGCGCTTGCCATCAAAGAGCAGATCGAAGGCTTCGGCGGAAAAGCGGAAATCTTCCAGTGTGATATTTCTGATTTTGACCAGAGTCAGGATTTTATAAAGAGGGTGATCAAAACCTTCGGGAGAATTGACATTCTGGTAAATAATGCAGGAATTACCCGGGACGGTCTGATCATGGGAATGAAAGAAAAGGATTTTGACGATGTTATCCGGACGAATCTAAAAGGAAGCTTTCATTGCATTCGCCATGTGAGCCGCCAGATGATCCGTCAAAAAGAGGGCAGGATCATCAATATAAGCTCTGTGACCGGGATTTGCGGAAATGCAGGTCAGGTAAATTATGCGGCTTCCAAGGCGGGACTGATTGGGATGACAAAATCCGCCGCCAAGGAGCTTGCGCCAAGGAATATCACGGTCAATGCGGTGGCGCCGGGATTTATCTGTACAGAGATGACAGAAGTCTTGCCGGATAAGGTAAAAGAACAGATCAAAGAGCAGATTCCTCTGGGAAGATATGGGCAGCCGGAAGATGTGGCAAATGCCGTGCTGTTTTTGGCGAGCGACCATGCTTCTTATATTACCGGACAGGTGATACAGGTAGATGGCGGAATGGTAATGTAAAAGGAACGGTGAATATGAAAAGAAGAGTCGTTGTAACCGGTATGGGGGCGGTGACGCCCATAGGAAATACCGTGGAAGAATTTTGGAACAATATAAAAGAAAACAAAGTGGGAATCGGACTGATCACAAAGTTTGATACCACCGACTATAAAGTAAAACTTGCGGCAGAAGTAAAGGGTTTTAAAGCGAAAGAACGCATGGACGCCAAGACCGCAAGAAGAATGGAAGGCTTCTCCCAATATGCGGTGGCAGCGGCAAGGGAAGCATTTTCCATGTCCGGTCTGTCCATGGAAGAGGAAGATCCTTATCGGGTTGGCGTGATCGTTGGCTCGGGGATCGGCGGCCTTTCCAGCATGGAAAATGCCCATGAAAAAATTATGACAAAGGGGCCATCCAGAGTGAGTCCGATGCTGATTCCGCTTATGATCTCCAACATGGCGGCAGGAAATATCTCCATTGATTTAGGATGCAAAGGAAAATGCAGCAACGTGGTAACGGCCTGCGCAACGGGATCCCATTCCATCGGCGACGCCGTGCGCGCCATTCAGTGGGGCGATGCGGACGTGATGATCGCCGGGGGAACCGAGAGCAGCATCACGCCGATCGCCGTCGCAGGGTTTACCAATTTGACCGCTTTAACGCAGTGTGAGGATCCCGCCAGAGCATCCATTCCATTTGACAAGGACCGCAGCGGTTTCGTCATTGGAGAGGGCGCCGGCATTGTAATCCTGGAAGAATTGGAACACGCCAAAAAACGGGGAGCGGTGATCTATGCGGAAATCGCAGGTTACGGAGCAACCAGCGACGCCTTTCATATTACGTCTCCGGCAGAAGACGGAAGCGGCGCGGCCATGGCCATGGAGCTTGCCATGAAAGAAGCGGGAGTAAAACCGGAAGAGGTAGACTACATTAATGCCCACGGAACTTCCACCCATCATAACGATTTGTTTGAAACCTATGCGATACGAAAAGCTTTGCAGGGCGCGGCAGATCAGGTGAAAGTCAGCTCCACAAAGTCCATGATCGGACATCTTTTAGGTGCTGCCGGAGCAGTAGAGTGCATCGTGTGCATTAAGTCCATTCAGGATTCCTATCTTCATCCGAATGTGGGAACGGAAGTTTTGGGAGAAGGATGTGATCTTGATTATATCCTAAAAGAAGGAATCCATCAGGAAGTAAAGACGGTTCTCTCCAATTCTCTGGGCTTTGGAGGACATAATGCGTCCCTGTTGATCAAAAAATATGAGGAGTGATGGGCTATGCAGTATGAAGATATTATTAAATTGGTAAGAGAGGTATCCCAGGCAGGTCTTGCGCATTTTGAGTACACCGAAGGCAATATTCACATTGTGATGGGATGCAAAGACATGGAACCAAAAGAACAACATATAGAAGAACACCTTGCAAAAAAAGACGCCGCCCCGGCTGCCGGTCCGGTTTCCCGGAAAGAAGCTGTGGAAATTCCGGAAGAGATGCAAAAGGAAACGCCCCAAAAAGCAGAGGAGGCAAGGGGCAGTCTTGTGAAATCTCCGCTGGTGGGAATCTTTTATGCGGCCCCTGCAGAAGACGCCGCTCCCTATGTGAAGGTGGGAGACCACGTGACAAAGGGACAATGTATCGGCATCGTGGAAGCAATGAAACTGATGAACGAGATCGAATCCGATTATACGGGAACTGTCACGGCAATATTAGCAGAAAACGGGGAACCGGTGGAATACGGACAACCGCTGATCAGCGTAGAAGTGGAGGGATAAGAATTATGAGAATGGGAATTAAAGAAATTGAAAAGATCATACCCCACAGACATCCCTTTTTGCTGATTGATTATATCGAAGAGATGATCCCGGGAGAAGGGGCGGTGGGATATAAGTGCGTATCCTTCCGGGAAGAGTTTTTCCGGGGACATTTTCCTCAGGAACCGATCATGCCGGGCGTCCTGACCATCGAGGCGCTTGCCCAGGTTGGCGCAGTCGCCATCCTTTCTCTGGAAGAATATCAGGGGAAAACCGCATATTTTGGAGGAATCAAAAATTGCAAATTCCGGGGAAAGATCGTTCCGGGAGATAAGGTGAAATTGGAGACCCGCATCATAAAAAGAAAGGGCCCTGTGGGAATTGGGGAAGCCGTTGCCAGTGTGGATGGCGAAGTAAAAGTAAAGGCGGAACTTACCTTTATGATCGGATAGGAGAAAAAGCCATGATTCAAAAAATCTTAATTGCAAACCGCGGAGAAATCGCAATCCGTGTGATCCGCGCCTGCCGGGAGATGGGGATAAAAACGGTGGCAGTTTATTCTGAGGCGGACAAAGAGGCGCTTCACACCCAGCTTGCGGATGAGGCGGTCTGTATCGGACCGGCCCCTGCGGCAAACAGTTATTTAAATATGGAGCAGATCATCAGCGCTACCATTATCACCGGAGCCGATGCGATCCATCCCGGATTTGGTTTTCTGTCGGAAAACAGCCGGTTTGCGGCCCTCTGTGAAGCCTGCAACATCATATTCATTGGCCCGGACTCTTCCACCATTGCCAGACTCGGCAACAAGGTAGAAGCCAGAAGAACCATGAAGGAAGCCGGCGTTCCTGTCATTCCCGGAACGGATGAACCATTTACAGACGCCGAAAAAGCCAGAGAAGAGGCGGATCAGCTCGGTTATCCGGTGATGATCAAGGCGGTTTCGGGCGGCGGCGGAAAAGGAATGCGGGTTGCCTATAGCAGGGAAGAATTTTGCAATCAGTTTCTCACGGCGCAAAAGGAAGCAGAACACGCCTTTGGCGATGAACAGATGTATCTGGAACATTATTGCGAAAATCCAAGGCATATTGAAGTGCAGGTGCTTGCGGATAAGTACGGCAATGTGATCCACCTGGGAGAGCGGGACTGCTCTATTCAGAGAAATCATCAAAAAATGATCGAAGAGGCTCCGTCCGCTGCAGTTGGCGAAACTTTGAGAGAGAAAATGGGAAATGCGGCGGTGAAGGCTGCAAAGGCCAGCGGTTATACCAACGCCGGAACCATTGAATTTTTGCTGGAAGATGAGGAACGGTTTTATTTTATGGAAATGAACACCCGAATCCAGGTGGAGCATCCGGTGACAGAATGGGTGACCGGGGTGGATATTGTAAAAGAGCAGATCCGCATTGCGGACTGGCAGCATCTGTCCTACCGCCAGGAAGACATAAAAATAACCGGACACGCCATTGAATGCAGAATTAATGCGGAGGATCCGGAACACAACTTCCGTCCTTGTCCCGGCACGATCACCGATACCTACCTGCCGGGCGGCAAGGGAATCCGGCTGGACAGCGCGATTTACAGCGGATGCACCATAACGCCTTATTATGACTCCATGATCGCAAAACTGATCGTTTATGCCAAAGGAAGAAAGGAAGCGATCTGCAAGATGCACAGCGCTCTGGGAGAGGTGATCATTGAAGGCGTAAAAACGAACATTGATTTTTTATATGAAATTTTAGAACGAGAAGATTATCAAAAGGGAGACATCAGAGTTTCTTATCTGGAAAATGTTCTTGCAGAAAAGAAATTGCAAAGAAATGAAGGAGAGAATCCATGAATTTGACAAATATTTTTAAGAAAGCCCCGGTTGATATTTCAGATAGAAGCAAGGGCACGGAATCGGCGAGAAAACCGGAAGTGCCGGAGGGTCTGCTAAAAAAATGCAATAAATGCGGGAAACCGATTCTGGTGGAAGAATACCAGAATAACTTATTTATTTGTCCAAAATGCCAGGGATATCTGAGGATGCATGGATATTCCCGAATTTTTAACATTACGGATAAGGGGACATTTTCAGAATGGGACACGGGACTTCAAAACACAAATCCTCTAAAGATGGTGGGATATCCCGATAAGGTAGAACGATTAAAAGAAAAAACCGGTCTGGACGAGGCGGTCATCACCGGACAAGCCAGGGTCGGCGGGATCGACACCGTGCTGATGGTGATGGACGGCAGATTTATGTCTGCCAGCATGGGATATGTTGTGGGAGAAAAAATCACCCGCGCCATAGAAAAAGCCACAGAGCTTCGTCTGCCGATCGTCTTATTTGCCTGTTCCGGCGGTGCAAGGATGCAGGAAGGAATGACCTCTCTTATGCAGATGGCAAAAACCAGCGCAGCATTAAAGCATCACAGCGAACAGGGCTTGCTCTATATCTCCGTTCTCACCGATCCGACAACGGGAGGAGTCACCGCAAGTTTCGCCATGCTTGGCGATATCATACTGGCGGAGCCGGGGGCCTTGATCGGATTTGCCGGGCCGAGGGTGATTGAGCAGACCATCGGGCAAAAACTTCCCAAGGGATTTCAGAAGTCCGAGTTTTTGCTGGAACATGGGTTTATCGATCATATCGTAGAGCGAAAAGATATGCGAAAAACATTAGTATATCTGTTAAAAATTCACGCCAATTCCTTGAAAAAGGATATCAATAGTGAAACAGGAGAAGCCGAGAACGGAGCAGAAAAAATCAATATAGAAGCAATCAAGAGAACAGAAGTGAAGATTCCCTGGGATCGGAAAGACAGATTGACGCCCTGGCAGAGGGTGACGCTTTCCAGGAAAAAAGAGCGCCCTGTGGGAGACGATTATATCGCTGCTTTAATGGATGACTTTTTTGAACTCCACGGGGACCGCTATTATGGCGACGATCCGGCCATCTGCGGAGGGATCGCTGAATTCCACAAAATTCCGGTCACGGTGATCGCCCAGGTAAAGGGAAGAGATACCAGAGAAAATGTAAAAAGGAATTTTGGGATGCCGGAACCGGAAGGATATCGCAAAGCGCTGCGGCTGATGAAACAGGCAGAAAAGTTCCATAGACCGGTGATCTGCTTTGTGGATACGCCCGGAGCTTATCCGGGGATAGAAGCGGAAGAAAGAGGACAGGCAGAGGCGATCGCCGCCAATCTTTTTGCAATGTCCGATCTGAAAACGCCGGTTCTCTCCATTTTGATCGGAGAAGGAGGCAGCGGCGGCGCCCTGGCCCTTGCTGTTGCCGACGAAGTGTGGATACTGGAAAACGCCACGTATTCGATTCTCTCTCCGGAAGGATTTGCTTCGATACTTTGGAAAGACGCAAAGAGGGCGGACAAAGCGGCGAAGGCCATGAAATTAACTTCCTATGATTTATGCCAGGCAGGTTTCGTGGAGGAGATTATAGAAGAGCCGGAAGAATATACTCTGGAATCCCTTCTTGAGATATGTGAGAAACTGGATGGGAAAATCCAGCGCTTTTTCGACCGGATGAGCCGTCGGTCTGAGGAAGAAATGCTTGAGGCCAGGTATCAGAGGTTCCGGAAAATGTAAGGAGAAGTGTCATGTTTAAAATTGGGAAGAAACTACTAAAAATTCCAATCGTACAAGGCGGTATGGGAATCGGGATCAGTCTGTCCGGACTGGCGGGCGCCGTGGCGGCCGAAGGGGGAGCCGGAGTCATTTCGGCGGCACAGATCGGTTTTCGGGAAGAAGATTTTTATGAAAATAATCTGGAGGCCAACAAGAGAGCCATACACAAGGAAATGAAAAAAGCGAGAAAACTGGCACCGGATGGTATTATCGGGTTTAATTTAATGGTGGCGATGAACCATTATAAGGAATATGCCTTAGAGGCTGTAAAAGCCGGAGCCGATTTCATCGTATCCGGAGCGGGGCTTCCGGTGGAACTTCCGGCCTATGTGGAAGGCAGCCAGGTTGCTCTTGCCCCTATCGTTTCCACGGAAAAGGCGGCGAGGGTGATTTTGCGCTGCTGGGAAAGAAAATATAAAAAAACAGCCGATTTTGTAGTGATCGAAGGCCCAAAGGCCGGAGGGCACCTGGGATTTTCTCCGGAGCAATTGGATCAGTATCTGGAAAAATCACAGGGCGAAAAAAAGTATCAGGAAGAAGTTAGAAAAATCATTTTGGTGATTCAAAAATACAGTGAAAAATTTTCAAGGAAAATACCGGTGGTTCTTGCAGGAGGGATCCGCACTTCTAAGGATGTGGAAAATGCGCTTTCCCTCGGTGCAGACGCCGTTCAGGTGGGCAGCCGTTTTGTGACGACCGAAGAATGCGATGCAGACGACGCCTATAAAAATGCCTATATTGGTTACAATACTAATGATGTGCAAATCGTAAAAAGTCCCGTGGGAATGCCGGGCAGAGCCATTCGCAATTCCTTCATTGAAAAAGTGGAACAGGGAGTCCGTTTTCCGGCAAAAAAATGTCTGGGGTGTATCCATACCTGCAATCCGGGAAAAACGCCATACTGTATCACAGACGCCCTGATTCATGCAGCAAAGGGAGATTTGGATGAAGCATTGCTTTTTTGCGGCGCCCACGCCTGCGAAAGTAATAAATTGGAAACCGTAAAAGAAGTAGTTGATTCTTTGCTGCCAGGTCGGTTATAATAAAATGCAATGATAACAGACAAACGAAAGAGAGAATCACAGAGGTATATACATGGATGCAAGAAAAACGATAAATGATATGTTGGTCGTTTATTTTCACACAATTCTTGATATGGAAGAAAAGGCAATCATTACAGAAGAATTTTCTGATATTACCAACAATGATATGCATATCATAGAAGCGATTGGAATGGGAGACGGCGATAAGATGTCCAGTATCGCAAAAAAACTAAACATTACCGTAGGCTCCCTGACCACTTCCATGAACAGTTTAGTTCACAAAGGATATGTAGCCAGAAGACGCAGTGAAAAAGACAGAAGAGTTGTGTACATTTATTTGCTGGATAAAGGGATTGCAGCATACAAACACCATGAAGAATTTCATCGAAAGATGACAGATTCTTTAATGGAGATCATGACAGAAGAAGAACTAGACCTCTGGGTAAAATCATTTGAAAAGTTAAAAGAATTTTTCAGCAATGCAGGAAAATAAATGTGATACAGGAGGTAAAAATGGAAATGTACACCCTTTCAAACGAACAAGTCCGAATTAAGATTCATCCGCACGGTGCGGAATTAAAGGAACTCTATAACAAAACAACGGGGAAGAATCTGCTTTGGAACAGCGATCCGACATTTTGGAACCGGTCTTCACCGGTGTTGTTTCCTTTCGTGGGGATGGTAAGGGATAAGATCTACCGTCACGAGGGAAAGGAATACGCCATGGGACAGCATGGATTTGCCAGAGATATGGACTTTACCATGATCTCGGCAGAGGATGAGGAAATATGGTTCGCTCTGGAATCAGACGAAGATACCTTAAAAAAGTATCCTTTTTTGTTTCGCCTTGAAATCGGATACCGTCTAAAGGGCGGCACCGTAACGGTAATGTGGAAGGTGAAAAACATTGGCGATGACAAGATGTATTTTTCCATTGGCGCCCATCCGGCATTTTTATGCCCTTTGGAAGAAGGCAGCAGGCAGGATCAGTATGCCTTTTTATTAAAAAATAAGGAAGGAGTCCCGGTTTCTTCTTTTGTCAATACAATCTTTGGAACCAACGGACTGGTTACCCGCAATAAAGAAGAGCGCAGCGTACCGGGAGGTGTCCTTCCACTGGAAAAACATTTATTTGATCATGATGCGTTGGTGATCGAAGATTCCCAGATCAGTGAGGTGTCCATTTTGGCGCCGGATTCCAAGCCTTACCTTACGCTGCAGTTCGACGCTCCCGTGGTGGGACTGTGGTCCCCGCCGAAAAAGCAGGCTCCTTTCGTGTGCATCGAACCATGGTATGGGCGCTGCGATAAGGAAGGCTTTGACGGCGAGTTAAAAGACAGAGAGTGGAGCAACACACTAGAGCGGGGAGAGGAATTTTCAAAAGAATACAGGATCGTCATAGATTGATACAGGATTCTTTATCATTCTCCCATGCTTAATTGTTCTACGATACTTTGTTTTTGCGTCTGCCCATATAATATGGAAGGAATCAACAGTCCAAGAAGGGCGAACAACGGTATCATGTAAACGATCGGCAAGATCGTAAACCGGTATTGGAAGAACCAAAACATATTGTTTAGCATATTTCCCACCAGCGGATTTAATAACAGGGAAAGCAAGAAAGCAAAGATTAAGGAACCCAGGGCGTAAAACAGTCCTTCATAAATTAACATATTCTTTAGCTGTTTCTTTGTCATTCCCACTGCCATCAGGACGGCAAATTCTCTTTTTCTTGTGATAATTCCCGTCATGATGGCGTTAAAGAAATTCAAAATGCCGATCAGTCCGATAATGGCGCAGAGGAGACCGCCGAGAACCAGGAACATTTGCTGGAAAGTTTTAAAATCTTCTCTTATTTTAGCTTTACTTTCATAAGAAAGCGTGGAGGTTTTCTCTTTGGTCAGATCGGCAAGGTAAGCTTCAGCTTTGTTTTCTGCCGCCTGATCCGGCGTATCAAAAAGATAGAATAAAGGGATGATAGGCTGCCCGCCGTCTTTTTCTAAAGCTTCTTTTTCTATAATAGCCGAACATCCGCTGGTGCCATAGCGATAAGACATGGCATAGGGTACGGTTACCAGAGCACAGATTGTATAATCGATCGTGTGCTCTTTTTCTTCGTGCCATTTTAAATATTCGTCCGGGGTGTTTTCATCACACATTTCTCCGGTGCGGCTGTCAATATAATATGCTTCGTCCAGGTAAGAGACGGAAATCTTGTCTCCAACGGCCGGAAGGTTATCCGGCATGATGGGATTTCCATAATCGTCTTCCTGTACCACCAATGCCAGATTGTGACTGTTCTTATCCCGCATCGGCGCAATATCACCCTCAAGCACTTTTATTTTATCAAATAAACTTTCCTCGATACCCTCTAACTGAAATTGATAGTCCAGGTAAAGCCCGTCTTTTTGATCATAGCCGGAAAGCGATTTTTCAATCTGTTCTTCATTCATATAAGGGGAAAGGAGTTCTTCTAAAAGTCCCTTCTTAATCCAGACGCTGGCTCCTTGCCCGGCTTGGGTATAACCGCTGCCGGACAGGGAAATATCGACGTTGGATTCAATGTCTTTTATCGTATCCTGACTGATGTATTCCTCTTCTCCTGCAATGAAATTAAAATAGTCGGTGCTGCTGACCACGAAATCGGCGCAGCTTTGGGAAGAAACATATTTCTCCAGATCAAATCCGTGGACAAAAGTAAATAGTATATTAAGCAGTGCCACGGACAACGCCAGCGACATAACGACAAGGAGCGTTTTTTTCTTGCTGCGGAATAAATTGGCAAAGGCCATCTGGTGTATTTTTGCTCCCCGGCTTGCTTTTTTCTTTTTCTTATAGGACATTGCTTCCGTGTACTTGGTCGCCTCCACAGGAGAGACCTTCGCCGCCATTCTTCCCGGCTTCTGGCATGATATTAGTACGGTGATAAGGGAAAAAAGAGCAGAGCCGATAAAAATCACAGGCGAGGTGCTGATATCAGGGGTGCTTCCTGCCATGGTGGTAGATTCCAATGCCACAGGGGTGAGGAATGCGCCGATAAAATAGCCGGGAATCATTCCCAAAGGAATGCCCGCCAGGCTTAAAATCAATGCCTGGAAACGAATCAGCCGCTTTAATTGTCTTGGCGTGGTTCCGATGGTTTTTAACAGACCGTAAAAGCGGATGTCGCTGGAAACGGAAATCTGAAAAATATTATAAATAATCAAGTATCCGGTAAAAATAATCAGGAGCAAAAATGCCGCCATCGCCGCGATCATCTCCGGATCAATGGAAGAGTTAATCTGGGAAGAAGTATATCCCCAGTTGACGCCGATCCGGACGCTGTTTTCCTCATTGAATGATTCCCAGGTATACCCAAGATCGGTGTCTACCTGCTCCATTTGTCCCTCAATATTAATGGAAGAAGCCATCATGACATTTAAGTCGATCCGAAATGGATCCATGCCTTTTTCGATTCCCTTTTGTTCGATGGCGTCGGCGTATTCCCTGGAAATATTCAAATAGTGGACCGGTATAATATCGTCATAATCCCAGTAACCCACGAGGGTAAATTCATCCATTTGTTCAAAATAATTTAGCACATCCTTCGTTCCCACCGAGAAAGTAAGGGGAACCTTCGCCCCGAGTTTAGGGGTGATTCCCAACAATTGAAGTGCGCCGGTATCCATGGCGATTTCCTTTGCCTTTTTTGGCATTCGCCCGGTACTTGGTTTGGCATAGCTCCATTTGGTGCAGTTTTCATCCATATAACTGACTTCGGCGGGAACTTTTGCAAATACGCCTTCCATACAAAAGCCGATCACTTTACGTTCGCCCGTTTCTTTTACCAGAGAGTGGGCGGAGATTTTTTCCATCTGCTGAGGGGTTACATCCTTAAAAGTGCCATGGCAATAACCGCCAACCTGCCGAAACTGGTAAGTCTGAAAGCTTGTATTGATGGATAATGTAATAGTAAATAAAGAAGTAAAAAGTAAAGTAGTAAGGGCAATGGCAAAAATTGCGATCAGATTTCTTTTCCGGGACGCCCATAAAGATTTCATACTAAGTTTTCGGATGCATTTTCGATTTTTTACTTTCATTTCGGCCTCCTTATTTCGTACTCGAATCTTGTTTCACACTGCGGGTAACGATCTGGCCGTCTTCAATCCGGATGATCCGGTCGGCAAGCTGGGCGATCTCTTCGTTGTGGGTGATCATCACAATGGTCTGCCCAAACTTCTGGCTGGTCACTTTAAGAAGGCTTAGCACGTCCTGGCTGGTTTTGCTGTCAAGATTTCCTGTGGGCTCATCGGCAAGGATGATTGCCGGAGCGGCGGCCAGCGCCCGGGCGATGGCGACGCGCTGCTGCTGTCCGCCGGAAAGCTGTCCGGGAAGGGCGTTCATCCTGTCTTTTAGCCCAAGTGTTTCTGCAATCTTTTCAATAAACCCCGCGTCAATTTTCCTTCCGTCCAGTTCCAGAGGAAGCACAATATTTTCATAAACATTTAATACCGGAACAAGATTATATGCCTGAAACACAAAGCCGATCTTCCTTCGCCGAAAAATCGTCAAGGCTTCTTCCTTCAGGGAAAAAATATCCTTTCCGTCCACGATAACCTTCCCCTTTGTCGGGCGGTCAAGGCCGCCGAGGGCGTGAAGAAGCGTGGATTTTCCGCTTCCGCTGGTACCCACCACAGCGACAAATTCTCCTTTTTCTACGGCGAGATTTACGCCGTTTAACGCATAAACGGCATTTCCCCCGGAACCGTAGATTTTATGTAAATCCTGTACTTGTAAAATATCCATAAAATTAATACCTCCATTTCCTGAGAGCTTTTCCATGATGCTTTTCGTTTTGTGATCTTACATATAAAACACCCATAAAATTAATCTCTCTTTTTTGAGAGCTTTTCCAAGATGTTTCGCATTCTGTGATCTTATATAATCATTATCCCATAAACATCTTTCCACATTCTTTCAGGAGAAAAAAGAAATCTATCAGTTTTGTAAGAATTAATGTCCTAAGTGATATTTTGTAAAAGAGAGATAAAAAAGAGGGACAAAAAAATTGTCCCTGTAATCATATGATTTGCTGCTGTTTTTTGGAATTTCCCACAGGTAAGAATACAGAAAAAACAGATCCTTTTCCCAGTGCGGAAGTAAGTTTAATATATCCATTTTCTTCCCGGATGATTTCCCTTGCGAGATAAAGCCCGATTCCAACGCCTTCTTTATTTTTTACAGAGGAAGAACGGTAAAAGCGGGAAAAGATTTTCGGCTGTTCTTCTTCGGAAATTCCTTCTCCGGTATCCTCGATATCGACCCGGATAAACATCTCATAAGGAATGGTTCGAATGATGACGGAACCTTGTTTGGTATATTTTATGGCGTTATCCACGAGGTTGCAAAGCGCTTCGGCGGTCCACTTAGGATCAAATAAGGCAGTGCAGTCCGTTTTTTCCAATATAAGATTCAATCCTTTATTCCGGGCTTTTTCTTCATATTGATAAAAAACATTTTGAAGAACCGGATATAATTCCTCATTGTAAGGAGATAGAGTCAAAATCCCGTTTTCCAGACGGGAAAGCTTCACCAGAGAGTCAATGAGAAAACGGAGTTTTTCCGTCTGCCCCTTTAAGGCAGACAGACTGCTTTTTGCAGACTCCGGGAGCCCTTCCTCTTCCAAAAGATCCGCATACAATAATAGATTGGAGAGGGGAGTTTTCGTTTGATGGGAAATATCAGAAATCAAGGTTTTAATCTTATCTTTTTCTTCGGCGACATTTCTGGCGGAGAGAGCAGAGGCGGAAAAATAATGGGCGAACTTTGTTTCCAGAGCAGACAGCCTTCTTTCATCAAAATTTTCCTCCTTAAAGTCCCCTAAAAGCGCCTGATCGAGCATATTTTCCAGGAAATCCATGGTTTTTTTTGTCCTGTGATAGTTGATCAAAATAACGGCGCCGGAAAGAAAGACGCACAATATTGCGATGCCGATTATAAAATGTTCATGATTCATCATTTTTCACCCAGCTATAGCCAATTCCATAAATTGTTTTAATATCTTTCTGCGCCCCCAGTTTATCCCGAAGTCGCTTGATGGCAACGGAGAGCGTATTTTCATCCACATAATCAAGGCCGTCATTCCAGACTTTCTCAAGCAGATGACTGCGGCTTAAAGTCATACCGCGATTTTCCACCAGCAATCGGAGCAGCTTTTGCTCTGTCTTACTTAGTTCTGCCGACTTACCATTTGCCCGAAAAATCATATGTTCAAAATCAAAATGATAATGATCGGATTGATAAGGCGTGTCCTTTTGGGAGGCGGACTGTTGCTGCAATCTTCGAAGCTGGGCGTTGACCCTTGCCCGCAGCACAGAAAGAGAGAAGGGCTTGGTGATATAATCGTCTGCCCCCTGATTCAGGCCCTCTACGATATCCATATCCGTGTCATTCGCCGTTAACAAAATGACCGGAAGAAGGGGATGTTCTTCCTTAAGAGCGCGAAGTAAAGAAAGACCGTTTCCATCGGGAAGATTCAGATCGAGGAGTACCAGAGAAGGGATTTGGCACAAAATCTGCTCCCTCGCTTCTTTTAAATTCAAACAGGAGACAATGATTCGGTTTTCCGCTTTTAAAGACCGGCATAACCCCCGGTTTAAATCCAAATCATCTTCAATAATAAGCAATTGTTCCATAGCATTTCTCCTAAAATAGAATTAACAAACCAAACAAATCAATCAAATCAAACAAAATCCTCTGCTCCCGGCAAATGGGCGCGGATAGCCTCTTTGTCAAGGGCTTCCCCAATGACGATTAAGATTTCCTGGCCTGCTTTGATCGGTTCAATCAAAAGCTGCCCGGAAGTGGCGTTGACTTCCAGCCAGGTATCTTCTTCTGTCTTCATGAATCCTTTGATACGGAAAACCTGTCCGCAGCGGGAATCGGCAAAAATATCCTTAATAGCCTGGCGAAGCTCGTCATGAGACAAACGGAGATTGATAAAATAAAGCGAGGCAAATACCGTCTCCTTTGCAATTCCAAGATTTTTATAAGACTGCGGATCATAACCGCAGGAGACAATCCGCTGAAAATCCTCCGTCGTGAAATCATCCCAGGGTTTTGTGAGGATTCCGTCCTCCAAAGGGCGCCGGCATCCATACTTTACTAAAATATCATGAAGCCTTGTAATGGTAGCTTTCTGTTCTTCTTCAGAAGTATACTGACTTTTACTAAGGACGATCTGTCCGGCGCAGGAAAGCTGGGAAGCAAGAAGGTATTTCGCTTCCTCTGATAAAGTATCTTCCAAATTTGCGTCAACAACTGTAATAACACTGCCGATTTCATACCAATGATTTAAAGGTTCTTCTGCGAGCGTATCAAAAAACTCATCCACTTCATAAACTCCCGACGGTTCCACCACAACACGGTCAAGACCGGACATTCCAAGAGAGATCAGCTTCGTTTTAAATCTCCGTTTATGACAATCTGCATGACAAGCGCCGGCAACCATTTCAAGATCGCAATTTTCCCCTTCCAGATCAAGAAGAAGCATACGATCCACATTTACTGCGCCAAAATCATTTTCCAAAATCCCGATTTTAAGGCCCTGCTCCATCAAATAAGATGCATATTTTCTTAGAAAAGTGGTCTTTCCCGAACCTAAAAATCCTGTGATCAAATCTATTTTAACCATGCAAGCCTCCTATTCGTGACAAATGAATCTATGTATGAATAAGTATCCGGAACAATTATAGCAAAAGAACCTGTATTTTGCCAGAGGAACAAGGGGGAGGAGGCAGCGGGGAGACAAAAAAAGCAGCCTGTTTATTATAATAATTTCAGGCCGCGTTAATCAGGTATGAAAAATCGGTGGTCATAATGACCACCGAAAAAAATAACATTTACACACTTTACTTGACAATCCTAAACTTAATTTTTCAGACTTCTTACATCAGCCAAAGCTCTTATTTCTGTTAGATGCATTATTTTTCAGCATATTATACTTTTTATATCCGGTAAAATATTTTTTGCAGAATTTCTGATAGGATGATTTGCTGACCTTTTTGCAATTTGTATCAGTGGTTCCCGTATAATAGGCATCTTTAGGACTATGCTCTTCCCGAGCATAATAAATGAGCTTTACTTTTTTGCCGGACAGAGTATAGAGATTTCCCCATGATCCTCCTACATAGTTCGACCAGCCAGATGTGTAAATTCCCTTATACGTTGTCTTATAGTATAAAATAGGCTGTGTCATAGAACCCATTCGTGTGAAACAACTACCAGCCTGTGCAACCTTGCCGTTCTTGATAGTGTAAACTGTATATTCCATCGCTGGACTGCCGCCAGAAGTAGTAACTAGGTCCGGAATTCCATTTAGGTCGATATCCTTGACATAATACCATTTGGAATTAATATCATTTTTCAAAAAATTCTTATACAGCTTTCCATAGTTGTTATTTACCGTTAATTTACAGGTGAGTTTTTTTGTCCCCACCTTTGCAGTAATTGTCGCTTTGCCTGCTTTGAGGGCATTGACCATGCCGCTGGAAGTTACCGTCGCAACCTTGGTATTACTACTTGACCAAGTCACCTTTTTCGTTGTTCCCGTCACCTTAAGGACAATTGATCCCTTCACCGTCATTGTTGCTTTTGTCTTATTCAGCTTAATCGATGCAGCCTGCGTCTCTATTGACAGTACTGAGATGGTCATAATAACACACAATAACAAAAATGTCAGTTTCTTAAATATTTTCTTCATACTCTCTTTTCCTCCCTTCGCAGCAATGTCCGTTCAGACAGACATTCTCCATGATATGCGTTTTTGAACAATTAATATTATACTATCTTACCATCTTTCAGTCTATCATGCTCTTTCAGCGTTTTTTCAGGGGTCACTGTTAAGTGATAATCAATGACTGTAAGTTCCTGCATCAATTGTTTTGTCATATTCACAAGGTTTTCCAGATTATCGGCTACTTCGTCGGTATAGTATTTTTCTCCGCATTGTTTTTACCCGGATTTCTGCACATTTTTTATTTTTCTTCATACAGTAGGATAGAATAAATTTGGGAGTATGATGCTATGAAATCCGAAAAAATCCTGCGAACGAGATTACGCTGGGCAATTTTTGCTGCCGCAGTGGGAATCGTACTGTTGCTATATGTTTTTGCATTGACAGGTTGTGAGAAAAAATCAGATTTAACTAAGGTAAGGGTGAATGAGGTTGCTCACTCCATTTTTTATGCTCCGCAGTATGCCACCATGGAGCTGGGATATTTTGAAGAGGAAGGCTTGGACTTAGAGTTGACTTGCGGATTTGGCGCGGACAAAACTACAACGGCGATTTTAAGCGGTGAAGCAGACATTGCTTTTATGGGACCGGAAGCTACGATTTACTTATATAATGAAAGAAATGATGATTATCTGGTGAATTTTGCCCAATTGACACAGCGTGCCGGGAATTTTGTGATCAGTCGGGAAAAGAATGATGATTTTAAATGGGAAGATTTGAAAGGCAAAGAAGTCATTGGCGGTCGAAAAGGCGGTATGCCGCAGATGGTTTTTGAATACGTTTTGAAACTTCATGGAATGGATCCGGAGAAAGATATTAATATGGTACAAAATATTGATTTTGCCAATACTTCCGGTGCGTTCCTGGGAGGAACCGGCGATTATACCGTTGAATTTGAACCGTCTGCAACCTTGATCGAGCAGGAAAAAGCGGGATATGTTGTGGCTTCCGTGGGAGAAGAGAGCGGTTATGTTCCATATACGGCATACAGCGCCACAAAAAGTTATATGAAAGAAAATGGGGAACTGTTAAAGAAGTTTACAAGGGCCATTGCAAAAGGGCAGGAATATGTAAATTCCCACACTCCGGAAGAAATTGCTAAGACCATCGCTCCGCAGTTTACGGATACCGATGAAAAGACCATTGCAACAATCGTGAAACGCTATGCAGATCAGGACAGCTTTAAAGCAGCTCCGGAATTTGACGAAGACGGATTTGAATTAATTCAGGATATCCTGGAAAATGCCGGAGAATTGGAAAAACGAGTAGATTATGACGAGTTAGTGACGAAGGATTATATAGAATAATTCAGAAATTCTATGTAAACTTAAATGGCAGGCAAAGCGTGTTACCGGCCGGGTATGTCTGGAAATAGGGGAGATTTCCTCCCCTATTATGACTTACTCACTTTTCTTCTAATTTCACCAACTAGCTTATGTACTGTGGTTGCCGGACACATTTGCGATGGAATTTTTTTGCCTTCTCTTAAACATTGTTTATATTTCTGATTAGCAATTTGAAGCGCTTTATCTTCGTCTCCGTATTCACAGAGTCGTTTGTACATATTTGAATCTGCTTTTGAGTAATTCTGTCCGGTTTTTGTTTTATATAATTCACCGAATTTTGAGCAGCAAGCCCATGATTCCTGTATTGAAGGCATATTGCCAAAATAAGCATACATCCAGATTTCGAAGCATGGATTTGACCAGCCTACGTTAATACCAACTTTTTTGGCGTCTTTGATAATTTGATCAAAGGTTGGAACTTGATCACGATCAAATACGATCCATGGGATTCGGTATTGTGCTTCATAAGATGTCATTTCAAGACACTTCTCAATCATATTATGAGTTTTCGTTTCCAAAACCTTAATAACCAGTTTTTTCTTAGTATCTTCTGGAAGACTATTGTGCAATCCGGTAAAAAAACAGCGCTCAGTAGCTTCTGTGTCGGTTACGACCAGATAGTATCCCATCTCTGGGATACGACGTACTGTACGCTGTTCTCTTGTTTTTCTGTTACCTGTTCTATCTTTACGTGCCATAAATTAACCCTCCTTAAAAAAATTAATTGTCTTTAAGGATGGAATAGCTCCATATTTTCCTAATAGATAGTTTTTTTCATAACTCTCGTCTTTACGGATACGAGATCCATCCTCATCTATAAAATCAGCTAAGGAATATAATGTAGATAATCCCATATCATCTTTTTCTGTAAACCAAATTTCATCACGACGTAAAAGTTGGTTAGATAGCTGCCATGTGTCATGTGTTGTAAATACAAGCTGCGCATGATTTACATTAATTTCTGGATTAAGGAAAGTAAGGATAAAGTTACGAACAAGAAGTGGATGTAGCCTGGCATTTAACTCGTCAATAAAGAATACACCACCATTTTGCAATACAGCCTGTAATTCAGGATAGAGTGCAAACATTTTCAAAGTGCCTGCTGATTCATGGGCAAGTGGAATCTTTGCCGTATCTTCTGAACCAATTTTTTTATGAAGTGCATCTATCAGATATTTTTCTTCTTTAGAATCTTCCTGTGCCGGAAGTTTTGTTACTTCGAAGCCTTTTATTGTTTCATCAAAAGAAGAGAAGTATTTTACAACATTTGCTCTGATTTTCTCGTCCTCGATAAATCCCGTAGGAAGAACATGAGACATAAAAAAATTAGTGACAGCGTCTCCAAAATCTGCAAATTCATTATTCAAAAACCAGTCTCTTACAAGTTTACATTTGGCTACTTTTAATTTTGCACCCAACGAAACAATCAGCACTTCTTTTTCTAATGCGATTTCTATATTTTCTCTGCTTGTCTTTGGAATACCAACAAGATCCAAGGTGTCCCCATCTCTGTAAAATATAGTAGAATATTTGCGAGCTGTCTTTGCTTTGTAATTAAGCCATTCTTCTGTGATGCCAGTTTGCCCGATACAGAATCCGTAATTATAACATTTTTCAGTTTTATCACCTGGTACAGTAAAATAAACTTCAAAGCTTGTATCTGCTGTCTCAGAAGAAACATCAAAAAGAAATGGCTGGGGTCTGATATCCTCGAAATCTTCTTCATCGCCGTATTTGAAAGAGTTTACTATATATTCGCTCATATATTCAAAAGCACCATAGACATTAGATTTTCCGCTTGCATTTGCTCCATATACAGCAGCTACAGGTAATATTTTTTCTCTGCCTACGGATATGACACGATTTGCGAACTCTGTCATTTTTGTTGCGGACAAATCTAGTGTGGCCTCATCTCGAAATGATTTGAAATTTTTGAAATTAAATTGAATCAACATAGTTTAACCCTTCCTTTCACTTTTATTATATCCATTTTCTTAAAAAAATCAACATACAAATGTGATTATTTCTCGTTTTGATGTAGATTTTGAGGAATCCTGTCAATGTTTGGTTGAAAGGAATCGACAGTGCCTAAAAATAATTATGGAATATTAATTTTTGGAAAAATGTACTATAATAAATGCAAACAAATATAAGAATTGATATGTTTGGGAGAGATGGGAATGTTTAACGGCAAAGAATATGTTTATGCGGTGTATAAAGAAAAAAGTTTTTCTGCGGCCGCGAAAAAACTATATGTTACCCAGCCTGCTTTAAGCAATACGATCAAGCGTCTGGAAAAGAAATTGGGGTTCCCCATTTTTGACCGGAGTACATCGCCGATTCAGCTTACGGATGAGGGACAAGTTTATATTGACACGATTATTCAGCTTATGGAGATTGAGGAGAAGTTTAAACAGTTTTTGGATGACCGAAAGGGGGAAGTGTCCGGGAGGCTCCATCTTGGAGGTACTTCTATGCTGATCACTTACATTTTACCCAAGTTGATTTCGATTTATCGAAAACAGTATCCCGAGGTGAATCTTAGCGTGTCCGAGTTTAATGTGGATGATGGGATTGAGCAGCTTACGGCAGGGAAGCTTGATCTGTTATTGGGAAACGAACCTCTTCCGGACCATGTTTTTGAGAGCGTTCATTTTATGACGGAACATATGGTTTTGGCGGTTCCCAGGGAATTTGAAGTAAACAATGAGTTAAAGGCGTACTGGCAGACAGCGGATAATATTATTTCGGGAAGGTTTATGGAGCAAATGTATCCGGTGGTTTCACTGGACCATTTTATCGAGATTCCTTTTATTGCCCTTAGCCAGAAAAATGCATCCTTTCATGTCATGCTTCGGGCTTGCAGGCAGGAAGGGCTGGCTCCCCAGACAATCTTCTCTGTGGATCAGGAGCTTTCCGCTTATAAGTTGACCTGCGAGGGAATGGGAGCCACATTAGTCAGTGATACTTTGATCAGCAGCATAAGGGATCATTCCCAGGTGGTATATTATAAGCTAAAAGATGAGATTGCCCGGAAGGAGCTTTGGATTCATTATAAAAAGAATCGCTACCGCACAAAACCGATCAAGGCTTTTTTGGAGCTGGTGAATCAGCAAACAGACTAGCCAATTTCACAATAACCTGCACCATAGCTTCCATGGATTCTTTTGGAATAAATTCATGAACACTGTGGAAGTTGTGTCCGCCGGTGGACAGGTTGGGACAAGGCAAACCTTTATAACTGAGCCTTGCACCGTCTGTACCGCCGCGGATCGGTATGACATCAGGTTGGATTCCCACTGCTTCAAAGGCTTTTTTGGCGTGGTCAATGAGGATAGGATGCTTTAAGATGATTTCCTCCATATTATAGTAGGTATCTCTTAACTCCAGTTCCACGGTATGATCCCCATACTTGTTATTTAAACTGCTTACGATATCGCAGAGCAGTTTTTTCTTGTCCTGAAATAACTTTTTATCGTGGTCGCGGATCAAATAATAAAGGCTGCATTGCTCCACATTGCCGGTGATCTGTTCAAAATGAAAGAATCCCTCATAGTGATCTGTGAGGGCGGGCTGCTGATCTTGTGGAAGCATGGCCGCCAACTCCATGGCAATGAGAAGGGAGTTTTTCATCCGTCCTTTGGCAGTGCCGGTATGCATGGACTTGCCGTGAATATGAATCCTGGCGGAAGCGGCGTTGAAATTTTCGTATTCAAATTCGCCCAAAGCTCCGCCGTCCACAGTATATCCATAATCTGCATTGAGTTTGGCAAGGTCGAGATATTTGGTCCCCTCTCCGATTTCTTCATCTGGTGTAAAACAGAGACGGATGGTCCCGTGAGGAATATCGGGATGGGTCATCAGATATTGTGCGGCGGTGATGATTTCTGCAATCCCCGCCTTATCATCCGAGCCAAGGAGGGTTGTGCCGTCGGTGACGATCAGGTGTTGACCTTCGTATCTGGCAAGTTCCGGGTATTCGTCTCTTCGAAGCCAAAGCTGTTTTTCTTCATTTAAGAGGACGTCGCCGCCTTCATAAAGGACAGTCCGGGCGCAAATATCAGCCCCGGAAACTGCGTCGCTGGTATCCATATGGGAAAGAAAGGCCAGAGTTGGCGCATGGCTTACGTTGCCGGGGATGGTTCCAAACACATATCCATATTCATCGATCGTCACATCTTTGAGATTGAGATCCATTAATTCCTGTTTAAGCATTCTTGCCAGCGTCCATTGCCCGGGGGTGGAAGGATATTCTGGAGAATCTTCTGCCGATGTGGTGTCAATGGAAATATAGCGATAAAAGCGATTTTCGACAGTATTCATATACGGGTACCTCGTTTCATGATCATTAAATTCTTCTCTCGTTTCTTGAGTTTCCATTATAATTCGTCTTATATTTTTTGTCTATCGGAAATATGGATAATATGTCATAATTTTTTTCACTAACGATTACTTAGCAGTAACGCTAACAATTTTTATAGAATTGGTTATTGATTTTTTTAAGAAAAACGGTGAGAATATAGTTAAAAGTCTAAGATTTAAGGGGAAGGAAAGGATATGGATATCTTAGAGAGATTTTTAAAATACGTGAAAATTGATACGGGGTGTGTTAGAAACAGCGACACGGAACCCAGTAATTTTAAACAGTTTGATCTGATACATTTTTTGGCATATGAATTAAAAAATTTAGGAATCGAAGATATTTTTATCAGTAACCAGGGGATTATGTATGTAAATATTGAGGCGTCTTTGGGATATGAATCCGCCGACGCCATTGGCTTTATCACGCATCTTGATACTTTTCCGGAGTTTCACGAAAAAGAAGTAAATCCGCTGATCCACAAAAATTATGACGGGAATGACGTCATCCTCGGAACGAGCGGAATTATCCTGGGAGTGAAACTCTATCCCAATTTAAAAAAATTAAAGGGCAAGACGCTGATCACAACCGATGGGACTACGCTGCTTGGAGCGGACGATAAGGCGGGGATTGCCGAAGTGGTATCCGCCATGGAAAGGATTATAAAGGAAAAGATTCCCCATGGACCGATCAGCCTGGCCTTTATATCCGATGAAGAAATTGGTTTTGGGCCGGAGAATTTTGACGTGGACCGGTTTAAATCAAAGCTTGCTTATACGGTGGACGGCTGGGAAGCCGGGGAGATCGTTTACTCCAATTTTAATGCGGCGACCGTAACCCTTAAGATACATGGAAGAAAGATGCACACCGGAAGGGCAAAGGGCAAAATGATCAATGCCCAACTTGTCGGCATAGAGATTCAAAACAGACTCCCCCAGAGGGAAATCCCTTCGGAGACAGAAGGAGAAGAAGGTTTTTATCATCTGCTGTCTTTCCAGGGAAGTGTGGGGGATACCGTGATGGTTTATCAGATTCGGGATCACGATGATCAAAAGTTTGAAGAGAGGATTGAGAACGTAAAAAATATTTGCGATGAGATTAACGACAGATGCGGTTTTTTGTGTGTGGAATTTTCAAAGAAAATAGAGTATCGAAATATGCGCTCTCAGATTTTACCCCATTTTCATCTGGTGGAAAATGCCGTTTCAGCAGTGGAAAGAGTGGGGCTTAAGCCGAAGGTTACTTCGATCCGAGGGGGAACCTGTGGAGCAAGGCTGTCTTACCGGGGGATTCCGTGTCCAAATATTGGAATTGGGGGGGATGCTTACCATAGCCCTCTGGAGCATATTACCGTGGAGGCGATGGAACAGGTAAGAGATATTTTAGTGGAAATTATCAAAAAATATGCTAAGTCTGGGGAAAGATAAAATTTAATAATTATTTTTTTCTATCCATGGCTTTGGAATAGCGGAATACAAAAAATGGAAAGAGAAAAAAAGTTCCGCAGAGCGCTTTATTTCGGGGATATAACTAAAAAGTAATATCAGTTATAACACAATAAAATTAGACAAAAAACGGTATAAAAAATATAATTTTATTATTAGTTATTAATATGATACCGATTTGTGATTTGTATAATTTACAGGTATCTGGGGGCAAAATAATTAATTTTGCCCCTCAACATTTTTTAGGAACAGCATAGGAAAAATGAGGATGCAAGCTTCCTGAGCAAGAAAGGAGAAGAGAAACTTGGCAAAGTACATTGCAAAACGAGTTGTAATGGCATTAATAACTATTTTAATCATCAGTGCCATTACTTTTTTTGTGATGAATCTGGTTCCGGGCGGACCGTTTAACAATGAAAAAGCGTCCAGCGAAGCAGTCCAGAAGATTCTTGAAGAGCGTTATAATCTGGATAAGCCGATTCCGGAGCAATATGTGATTTACATGAAAAAATTGATATTTAAGGGGGATTGGGGTGTCAGCCTGAAAACGGGACGTCCAATCTGGAATGAGTTGTGGACAAAGTTTTCCATTTCAGCCAAATTAGGTCTGATGGCAGCGGGAGTTGCCATTGTGTTTGGTATTATCCTGGGCAGTTTGGCGGCGTTGAAGAGAAATCACTTTGTGGACCGGCTTATTATCTTTTTGACCACCTTGGCTACGGCGATGCCTTCCTTCGTGCTGGCGACCCTTTTGATGCTGGTATTTTGTTTGAAATTAAAATTAGTGCCTGTCTGGTCTTCCAATAATCCAAGCTACGTGCTGCCGATCATTGCGTTGTGTCTGTATCCGATGGCCTATATCACAAGACTTACAAAGACCAGTATGCTTGACGCGCTGAATCAGGACTATGTGCGGACCGCGCGGGCAAAGGGAATGCCTACCACGAAAGTGATTTTTAAGCACGCCCTGAAAAATGCGCTGATTCCGGTTGTTACATATGTAGGACCGATGATCGCTTATATTTTGACCGGTTCCATGGTCGTAGAAAATATCTTTACCATCGGCGGCCTGGGCACAGCTTTTGTAACAAGTATCACAAACCGGGATTATCCGATGATCATGGCGGCCACCATCTTTTTGGCGATCTTAATGGTAATTGCCAATCTGTTGACGGATATCGCCTACAAATGGATTGACCCGAGAATTAATTTGGAATAGGAAGGAGAAAAAAATGACGCAAAATGAGAAACAGGCTTTCCCTAAGAAAAATCCGCTTTCTTTCCAGGTTAATTTAGAACGGCTGAACAAAGGAGACTTTGTGAAAGCAACGGAGGAAGAAAAGCGGCAGCAGGACGTTATGAGCGAGTCCACCACCTTCTTTAAGGATGGAATCCGCCGTTTTAAAAAGAATCCTCTGGCAATGGCCAGCGTGGTTGTTATTTTGATTATTATCCTTGTGATTATTTTTGCTCCGTCCATCGTTCCTTACGGCTATGCGGAAATTATTACCGTGGATGGCGTCCGGGATAAGAGCGCATCTAATTTAAGTCCGATGCAGTATTCTACGACGGAGATGGCATACATGGCAAGAACCGGAGAAAAATTATTCCCTCATATTTTCGGAACGGACAGTTTGTGCCGTGATTACTTTATGAGGGTGGTTTATGGAACCCGAGTTAGTTTGTCCGTAGGTTTTGTGGCGGCGATCATGGTATTGATCATCGGCTTGATCTACGGCTCCATCGCAGGTTATTGCGGAGGAAAAGTTGATAATATCATGATGCGTATCGTGGATATCATTTATTCCCTTCCGGATATGCTGATGGTTATTTTGCTTTCCGTTGTTTTGAAAGAAAGACTGAATTTAACGGGGACGATTTTTTCCAGTCTTGGTACTAATATGATCTCTATGTTCATTGTGTTTGCTCTGCTATATTGGGTCAGCATGGCAAGGCAGATCCGCGGACAGGTTATGTCCATTAAAAATAATGAATATGTGTTGGCGGCCAGATGTATCGGTACGCCTCACGGAAGAATCATTACGGCTCATATTTTACCGAACTGTCTGTCGGTAATCATTATTACCACAGCCTTGCAGATACCAAGCGCAATTTTTACAGAAAGCTATCTAAGCTTCCTTGGTCTGGGAATCAGTGCGCCGATGGCTTCCCTTGGCAGTCTTGCCAATGAAGCGCGAAGCGCCATGCAGTCTTATCCGTCTAAACTGATCATTCCGGCGATCACCATCTGTCTGATCGTTCTTGCATTGAATCTGATCGGAGACGGTCTGCGTGACTCCTTTGACTCAAAACTGAATTAGGAGGCGTCTTATGGAAGAAAAAAAATATATACTAGAAGTAAAAGATTTGCACACCTGTTTCCATACAGACTCCGGTGTGGTACAAGCGGTCAATGGAGTCTCCTTTCAGTTGGAAAGAGGAAAGACTTTGGGGATCGTAGGAGAATCCGGTTCCGGAAAATCCGTAACCTCCTATTCGATTATGCAGATTTTGGCAAAAACCGGTGAGATCGCATCCGGCCAGATTTTGTATAAAGGAGAAGATATCACCAAATGGAACGAAAAGAAGATGCAGGAATTTCGCGGAAAGCGCTGTTCCATTATCTTCCAGGATCCCATGACCAGCTTAAATCCGGTGTTTACCATTGGAAATCAGTTGATGGAGGCAATTTTGCTCCATACCGATAAGAATAAAGAACAGGCGAAGGCCCGCGCCATTGAGATGTTGGAGCTTGTAGGCGTTAACGAACCGGAAAGCCGTCTAAAACAGTATCCTCACGAGCTGTCGGGAGGAATGCGCCAGCGTGTTATGATCGCCATGTCCCTTGCCTGCGAACCGGATATTTTGATCGCAGATGAGCCGACTACCGCCCTTGATGTTACCATTCAGGCGCAGATTCTGGAATTGATGCAGTCTCTCCAAAAGAAAATGGGAATGGCCATTATCATGGTAACCCATGACTTGGGAGTCATCGCCAGTATGTGTGATGAGATCATGGTAATGTACGGAGGCCGTGTCTGTGAGCGGGGAACTGCCGATGACATATTCTATGCGCCGGCCCATGAATATACAAAGGGGCTTCTTCGGTCCATCCCTAGACAGGATACCATGGAAGAAAGGCTGGTGCCGATCGGAGGTACGCCGATCAACCTGTTAAATATGCCGGAGGGCTGCGCATTTTGCCCAAGATGTGACGCGGCGATGAAAATCTGCCTTCGGGAAAAACCAGACGAAATCGAGATTGGACAAGGACATACGGCAAGCTGTTGGATGAATGTCCTTAAGATGTACGAAGAACAGGAGGCTGCGAAAAAATGAGTGACAACATTCTTGAAATCAGCCATTTGAAACAATATTTTCCTGTGAAAAAAGGAATGCAGACGATTCCTTTAAAGGCAGTTGACGATGTGTCCTTCCAGATTAAAAGAGGAGAAACCCTGGGCCTGGTTGGAGAGTCAGGCTGCGGAAAAACGACGGTGGGTCGGACTTTGCTTCGATTATACCAGCCGACGGCAGGAAAAATTGTATTCGATGACGAAGTGATTTTTGACAGCGGAGAACAATACGACGAAGACGGAAAGCTGATCACCGGACCGGACGGGAAGCCGGTGTATGGAGAAAAAGTGAACAAGAATATGATGCCTTACCGCAGACAGATGCAGATGGTATTCCAGGATCCTTATTCTTCCTTAAATCCGCGGATGACCGTGGAAGACATCATCGGGGAGCCCCTTGATGTGCATAAGCTATATAAAACAAAGGAAGAGCGAAGAGAGAAAATTCTTTCCCTGATGGAGACGGTAGGACTGAACGCAGAACACGCTACACGTTATGCCCACGAATTTTCCGGCGGGCAGCGTCAGAGAATCGGAATTGCCAGAGCGCTGGCTGTGGATCCGAAGTTCATCGTGTGTGACGAGCCGGTTTCTGCTTTGGACGTTTCCATTCAGGCACAGGTGGTCAATATGTTTAAGGATCTCCAGGAAGAAAGAGGAATGGCTTATCTGTTTATAGCTCACGACCTGTTGGTAGTGCAGCATATTTCAGACCGAATCGCCGTAATGTACCTTGGAAAAATCATGGAGCTTGCGGATTCGGATGAATTAAACGAACATCCGATTCACCCATATACCTTAAGTCTGTTATCAGCGGTTCCGATTCCGGATCCTGTCACGGCAAGGAGCAGAAAGCGTATTGTTTTGGAAGGGGACGTGCCAAGTCCGCTGAATATGCCTTCGGGATGTCCGTTCCACACCAGATGCCGTTATGCCACCGAACAGTGTTCTAAGGAAATGCCGAAACTGAAAGACCGGGGCAACGGGCATTTTGTAGCCTGCTGGAATAAATAAGTACCCAATAAGTAATTGTAAAATTACTTAAAAAATAAAATAAGAAAAGGAGTAAAAAATGAAAAAGAAAATTTTATCTATTGCATTAGCCGCTGCAATGGCAGTTGGCCTTGTTGGCTGCGGCGGCGGCAGCCAATCCGGATCCGCAGACGGCGGTTCCCAAACATCTTCGGACACCGATACCCTCTATATTAACTTAGCGTCCGAACCAAACTATGTTGACCCTGCGTTAAGCACCACGGTAGACGGCGGAACTTTGATTGTCAACTCTTTTGTAGGTTTATACACTATTGACAGCAGCAGCGAGCCTGTTCCGGCTTTAGCCGATGGAGAAGCAGAGGTTTCTGAGGATAAACTTACTTATACTTTCCATTTGATCAAATCAAAATGGAGCGACGGTACAGACTTGACAGCCAACGATTTTGTATATAGCTGGAATCGTGCCGCTGCCGATAAAACCGGATCCGATTATCAGTATCTTTATGATGTGGTTGCACATAACGATGACGGAACCTTAAAAGTAGAAGCTACGGACGATTATACATTAGTAGTTCAGTTGGAAGCTCCTTGCCCATATTTCCTTCAGTTATGCTCTTTCCCATCATATATGCCAGTACCACAGGCAAGCGTTGAAGCGGCAGATCCAGAAGGAACCAACCCGAGCGCATGGTGTCAGGAAGCAGGATATGTATGTAACGGCGCTTACAAAATGACGTCCTGGGTTCATGATGAAAGCATGGAATTTGAAAAGAACGAAAACTATTACCGTGCGGACGAAGTGAAAATCAACAAGCTTAATTTTATGCTCAGTGCAGATGAGACGGCCATTTACGCCGCTTACAACAGCGGAGACGTTGACTTCATCGATATCGTTCCAAATGACGAAATTGTAAATCTTCTTGACAATGAAGAATTTCATCTGTTAGATCAGCTTTGTACTTATTTTATTGCGTTTAACGTAAACAGCGATCTGTTTGAAGGAAAGACTCCGGAACAGGCAGAAAAAATGCGCCAGGCAGTCAGCCTTTTGATTGACAGAAAGTATCTTATTGAGAATGTTACTCTTAATGCAACCAGCACGGCCAATTCCTTTGTTTGCCCAAACATGGCAGATGGTAACGGAGAGGAATTTAAGGCAAACAGCAACAATTACTATGACGCAGATGCAACCGGCGCAGGAATGGCAGAAGAAGCAAAAGCGCTTTTGGAAGAATGCGGATATAGCTTTACCGATAATGGAGACGGAACTTACAAGATTTCTCCGGCCCTCGGTATCAGCTATATGCTCAATGAAGATTCTACCCATGAAAAGGTTGCCCAGGCAGTACAGCAGGATCTGGCAGTGCTTGGCATTGACGTCACCATCGAAAAAGAAGACTGGAACGTATTCGTAGATGACCGTAAGAATGGTAACTTCGACGTTTGCCGTCATGGCTGGGTAGCAGATTACTCCGACCCGATCAATATGCTTGAAATGTGGGAATCCTCCTCAGGAAATGATGACGCGCAGCTTGGTAAGGAAAAAGAAGGCGTTACATGGGCGCCGGATTGGTCAGAATATGATAAATTGATCGCTGCTTCCAGAACAGAAACAGACACGGCAAAGAGAGCAGAAATCCTCCATCAGGCAGAAGATTTGCTTATGGAAACCGGAGCGATCGTTCCTTTGTACTATTACAATGATCCGTATATGCAGAAGTCCAATGTTACAAACATATATGGTTCCATCTTTGGTCTTAAGTACTTCATGTTTGCAGAGAAAAACTAGAGAAAAGATATGTCGGTAACGGTTCGCGATCTGATAAAAAATAAAGAAAAATATTTTCAGCTAAAGCTTCTGGCAGGAGCAGATAATCTTGATTATGTATGCAGTTGGGTGCACATGATGGAAGACAGCAGAATCGCAGAGTTTTTCTGGGGAAATGAAATGGTAGTAACCAGCGGTTATTCCTTAAAAGATGAAGAACAGTTCCTTCGTGACCTTAAGATGCTCAGCGATAAATGCTGTGCCGGAGTCATAATTAATACTTCGCCATATATCGCAGAGGTTCCGGAACGGATCATTTCATACTGTGAGGAGGACGGGCTTCCCCTTCTTACCATGCCGTGGGAAATGTCAATCACAGAGTTTGTAAGAGAGTGCTGTACTCAGATTGCAAGAAGTATGTGGGATGAAGAGCAATTGGCAAATGCAGTGATGGAGATGGTTCGCTTTCCGGAAAAAAGCGGTGAAAACAGAGAAAAGTTACTGGAATACTTCGAAGAAGAAAATGGATTTGTTTTTTTGGCTGTGGATGTTGCGTTTGATAAGATGGACCGACGGCGGCTGGATCATAGAAATATACTGCGAATCCATACTGCGTTAAGGGACTATAACTTTTCTTACCTTACATTTCGTCAGGAGCATCGCGCCTTTGTCCTGCTAAATATAAAAAATCAGAAAATTGCCGGGGAAGTTGCTGAAAAAATATATGAGATGATACATCTTAGAGTTCCCAATAGTAAGATTTATATAGGGATTGGAGAATCCATAGCGGAAATCGAAAAAATGAATTTTGGTTTCCAGTCGGCGCAGGCCGCCAGAAAACAAGCGGCTATGCGTCAGGAAAAAATTATTTCATTCCAGAATATGGGATTCTTAAAGCTGTTTTATACCGTTTCTGATAATTCAGTTCTATATCAATATTATGAGGAAGTAATGGGGCCGTTGCTGCAATATGAGAAAAAAGCAAAAAAAGAAGGCGTCTATGTGGAAACCCTGTTTCGATACCTTCTCACAGATTGCAGTCTTCAAAAAGTGGCAAAGGCAATGTACATTCATGAAAATACAATTTATTATCGCATGAATCGTATTCGTGATATTCTCAATAATAATTTAGCCTCTTTAGAACAAAGGCAGCCTTTCCTTATGGCATACTATTGTGGGATCATTTTAAAGATTATACCAGAATATACCAATTAAATAATCTACTGTAAAAAAGGCCCCGTCTGCTAGTCAGAACGGAGCCTTTACACAAAGAACGCCGGACATTCTTAAAAAGAAGCCGGCGTTCTTTATTTGTGCGCAGCCTTCCTGCGCAAACCAGCAAAAGTAGAGAGAGTGTTTTTTTGCCGGTTTTTATGTGTGCTGAAAAAGGAAAAATGAGAAAAAAACAGCGCGCATATATTCTATTTAAATAATCGTGATAATCTATAAAGGAAATTTTGAGGCTTACTGAACATGAGCTGCTCAAAATTTTCTGTTCTCATCCAAGTAGGTACTGCTTTTGGCGTATACTGTGTTAAAGCTGCATCATAAATCATAATCATGGTCATATCCTCCTTCTTATTTAGATTCTTTTTGTTTCGTTTTTTGTCTTTGCTTTTGTTGCCACTATAATAGCATATTAAAAATTTTTATCCATATGGGGCAAACATGAAAAAAAAAGTAAAGTTTGTGGCTGGAACACGAAGGACTTGCCGCCAAAATACACCTTATAAGATAAAGTGATAACAGACTATACACCCCATAAAGAAAATATGATATAATGAGCCTTGCGGTGGCTGCGCTTGCGCAAGCCGCCATAAGGCGAAGACGCACATCGAG
>CAZKQV010000001.1:132760-146957 GCA_964555015.1 uncultured Eubacterium sp.
GCCTTGCGGTGGCTGCGCTTGCGCAAGCCGCCATAAGGCGAAGACGCACATCGAGGATAAATTATTATGGATGTTTTAAGAAGTTACCGGCAATTAAATCAGAAGATCGAGGAGCAGGGGCAGGCTGCTTTGGTGACGCAATGGTTGGGCAGATCAAAAGAAGCTGCGAAGGTGGAAAAAAGGATTTGTGAAAATATGCGGGGGATGCAGCTTCCGGAGTGGGAAGTAACCCGTGAAGGAGTGCGCATAACGGAATACTTTTCGAAAAAAGACAGACTAATTCTCCTGGGAGGAGGACATGTTTCCCTCGCCCTGGCGGAGTTTGCCGCCAAAACCGGATTTTTGGTGACGGTAGTGGATGACAGACCCTTTTTTGCCAATTCCGTACGTTTTTCCTGTGCGTCGAAGATCCTATGCAAAGATTACGCCCATGCGATTCGCGAGCTAAAGATCACTTCTTTGGATTACATCGTAATTTTAACCAGAGGACACCGATTTGATCAAGTGTGTATGGAAGAACTGGGCTGGCAGGAACTTCCTCATTATTTGGGAATGCTTGGATCCAGAAGGCGAGTGAGCGAGTTAAAAAAAGTCTTGCTTGACGAAGGAGTAAAAGAAGAGTTGATTGATATGCTGAATGCTCCGGTAGGATTGGATATCGGCGCAAAAACACCGGAGGAAATCGCCATCTCCATTATAGCCCAGCTGATCGAATATCGAAGAAAAGACAGGGCGAGTCACCTTGATATAAAAAGAAGCGATGTGGATCTGGAAATATTAAAATTACTGGAAGATTTGCCTTCTGTGAAAGAAAATTTGCCATGCGCATTGGTCACGATCTTGGAGACCAAAGGTTCCACGCCGAGGAAAGCCGGAGCGAAAATGATCGTTTACAGCGACGGACGGCTGGCAGGAACTATCGGAGGGGGCTGTGCGGAAGCGGAAGTTGCGGCAAGAGCCCGCAGGCTGCTCGGCAAAAATACCTACGAGGTATTTCAAATCGATATGACAGGAAACGCCCAGGAAGAAGAAGCCATGCTTTGCGGAGGATGGATGAAGGTTTTCATAGAGAGTATTACGGGAAAGGATGAAGAAAATTAAGTATGGGTTTTGTTGGTTTATGCATTGCCGGATTTGTAATCATCTTTTTGTTTTTGCTGCCGGTAAAGACAGGAAGAATCTGGAACATCGGCAATCAGACAGGAGTATTTCTGGGAATCGTCTTACTGATCGCCGTAGGGATCCTTCGGTTTCATCCCGGATTATTTTTTACTCTGTGGGAAAATAAAACAGGAAAAATTCTTTTTGGCACAGCCGGTATAATCTGCTGCGGGATCTTGATTCTCGCTGTGGCAGAGACTGCCTGCATGGTAAAAGCAGCGGTAAAAAAACCGGAACCGGGAGCGCCTCTTGTGGTCCTTGGATGTAAAATATTAGGGGAGAGAGCCAGCCTTACGTTGGTTTCCAGGTTAGAGGCGGCCTTTGGATACTTAAAAAGATATCCGGACGCCTTGTGTATTCTTTCCGGCGGACAGGGAGCAGACGAGCCGATCTCAGAGGCGGAATGTATGTATCGGTATCTGAGAAAAAAGGGAATTGAATCCTCCCGGCTTATCAAAGAAGATCGGTCAACGTCCACCAGGGAAAATCTCTTATACTCCATGGCGCTCCTTCCGGCCGCCGGGGAGATCGCCATTGCAACCAGTGAATTTCACCAGTACCGGGCTTCCTGTATCGCAAAAGAGCTGGGGCTTAAATACGGCGCAGTAAGCGGCTGTACTCCCTGGTGGCTTCTGCCTACGTTTTATGTGAGAGAACTGTACGGGATCTTATATGAATGGTTATGTTCCCGGTAAAAAAGTGTTCCCTTTTGGTTCGGGAAATGTTTTATTCCGATTCAAACAGGTATTTCGATAAGCGAAGACGTTCGGGATCTGTGGAGCTGTTATAAAACCTAACGCTTCCCTTGTGCGACGTTTCGTGGCATAGATTGGCCACAGAAAGGCGTCTTAAAAGCTCCTTTGCAGTGCCGTAGCTTCCGTCAAAGAGAGTGACGTTCGGCCCGGCGACCTTGGCGATGGTTTTTCGCACAAAAGGATAATGGGTACAGCCAAGCACGATTCCGGTGATGTCCCGCTCAAGGTAAGGATGAAGAAGCTTCTCTAAAAATTGTTCCAACTCTTCCCCTTCGAGGATTCCCTTCTCCACATATTCCATGAGACCGGGGCAGGGAAGGGGATAAATGGTCGCCTGGTCTTCATATTGATGTTCCAGATTGTGGAACTTTTCTTCCAGCAAAGTGCGGGGAGTGGCCATCACCACGATAACGGGATGGGAAAGGGAAGTCACCGCAGGTTTGATGGCGGGTTCTACGCCAACTAAAGGGGTGTCCGGATACATCTGTCTTAAGATGCGGACCGCAGCGCTAGTGGCAGTGTTGCAGGCTACGGCGATCGCTTTAGCGTGCTTTTCTTCAATAAAATACTTAATATGGCCAATCGTAAGAGCACGAACTTCTTCCAGGGATTTTGTGCCATAAGGGGCATTGACAGAATCCCCAAAATATATAAAATCTTCATTAGGCATTAGTTTTGCCATTTCTTTTAATACACTAATTCCACCCATTCCGGAATCGAAGACCGCAATAGGATCTGTAATTTGTGACATGATTTCCTCCAAAAAGTATATTTTCAATAAGTATAGTTTCTTTTTCCGATGAAATCAAGTATACTTACAAAAAATGACCGGATATTTCACTGGAAAGTGGGGGACAATTCGTGTATCATGGTAGAGGTTATAGAGAAGAAAACTTAAGACAGCAAAAATTTAAGAAAAATTTTAGGAAAAGGTTGGAGAGAGGGGCGTTTTAGAAAAATGACGAAAGTGTTAGTGGTCAGCGACAGCCATGGAAATGATGATGCCATGGATTATATTTTGGATTATTATAAAAATGAAATTGATATTGTAGTACATTGCGGAGACCTGGAATACCCGGCAGAGGAACTGAAAAAAAGAGTGTCCTGCCCGGTTTATGCTGCCAGGGGAAACTGCGATTATTTTTTTGAAGGGGATGAAGAACCCGTTTTTGAAGTGGAAGGGCATACTTGCTTTGTCACCCACGGGAACCAATACGGAGTGAATTGGGGCACCGATGAGCTGGCAGAATTTGCCCGGTGTATGGATGCGGACGTGGTATTTTTTGGCCATACCCATATTCCGGCTTATGAAGAATATGACGAAGGAAATCTGCTCGTCATGAATCCGGGAAGTATTTCTTTGCCAAGGCAGATGAATCCCCAGAGAACTTTTTTGATTGTAGAGTTTATGGAGGATGGTAAGATCATTCCCCATTTTTATACAGTATAGAGGTGGAAAATTATGGGAAGACAAAAAAGAATTGCTCTCATCAATGATGTTACAGGATTTGGAAGATGCTCTGCCGCAGTTGCTTTGCCGATCATCTCTGCCATGAAAATTCAGTGCTGCGTGCTGCCGACGGCCATCCTTTCTGTACATACCGGATTTGAGAATTATTTTTTGCAGGACTTTACTCCATTTATGAAGCAGTATATCGATAGTTGGGAGATAAACGGACTGGAATTTGACGGAATCTGCTCCGGATTTATCGGTTCAGAGGAACAAATTGAACTTGTCATCGACTGTTTTTCAAGATTCAAAAAGAAACAGACTTTGGTGGTGGTCGATCCGGTGATGGGAGATTACGGAAAACTATATTCTTCCTACACCGACCAGATGTGTAATGAGATGAAAAGGCTTTTGCCTTATGCGGATGTTTTAACCCCCAATTTGACGGAGGCGTGCCGAATGCTGGATCTTGACTATCATGCGGTAAATTTCTCTCAGGACGGACTGGATGTGATCGCACAGGGACTCAGTGAAAAAGGTCCGGGAAGGATCGTGATCACCGGACTGCAGCAGGGAAATCAGATTTATAATTACATTTTTGAAAAAGGAAAGTCATCCAGGATGATCCCCACAAGAAAGATCGGCGGGGACCGGTCCGGCACCGGCGACGTGTTTTCTTCCATCGTGTCCGGTTCATTGGTGATGGGGATGAGTTTTTATGACGCAGTAAAAAGAGCGGTGGTGTTCCTCGATAAAGCGATCGCCTTTACGGTGAAAGAAGGACTTCCCTGGAATTACGGTATTTGCTTCGAAGAATTTTTAGATCAAATTTAGTTGATGCAGAGTACATTGATGCAGAATATATTATCGAGAATATATTATCGTAATGGAAGAATAATAAATTACAAAAAGGAGATAGAATCGTGATTTTATATACAGAAAAAAACGGCGCATATTATAATTTAAATGAATTTAAAAAAGATCTCTCTGATCTGTTGGAAAATGGTTTTCATAACAAGATATATATTAATATGACAAATTGCTGTTCCTGCGCCTGCACCTTTTGCTTAAGAAGCTTAAAAGAGTTTGGAGAAGATAATAGCTTGTGGCTTAAGGAAGAACCGACGGTGGAGGAAATTAAAAATCTGTTTTCCGAGTACGACTGGTCTAAGGTGGCTGAGATCGTATTTTGCGGCTTTGGAGAACCGACCATGCGTCTTGACGATCTCCTTTTCGTGGCTTCCTGGTTAAAAAGCGTCCACCCGGATGTTCCGATCCGCATCAATACCAACGGCCTGGCAGATTTGGTACACGGAGAGGATACAGCGCGGCGCATGGAAGGGCTGATCGATACCTTATCGATCAGTTTAAACGCTTCCAACAAAGAAGAGTATTTAAGGCTTACCCGCAATCCTTACGGTCTTTCTTCTTATGAGAGTATGCTTAAGTTTGCCCGGAATGCAAAAAAATATGTCCCTCATGTGGTGATGACCGTGGTAGATATCATTGGAGAGGAAGAAGTAGCGGCCTGTCAGAAAATCTGTGATGATCATGGCCTTTTCCTCCGGGTTCGCCCTTATGAATCCCATTAATCTTTTGATTTTGTTTGATGTATAATTTGCCATGTGCATAAATCTATAAAAATCACAAATAATACCTCTGAAATATAAAAAGGAGGTATTATTTTTATGTCTTATTTAGGGAAAAAAATATGTGAATTTCAATTACAGATGTATGTAAACGATAGTTTTAAAGAGTTAAATTTCAGTGATTTGGAGGGAAAATGGTCCATCCTGTTCTTCTATCCGGCGGATTTCACTTTTGTGTGTCCGACAGAACTGGAAGATCTGCAAATGCAGTACGATACTTTGAAGAAATTAAATTGTGAGGTGTATGGAGTTTCCTGTGATTCCCATTTTGTCCATAAAGCATGGCATGATCATTCGGAGCGTATCCAAAAAGTGACCTATCCGTTGGTGGCCGATCCTACGGGTATGTTAGTAAGAGATTTAGACGTCATGATTGAAAAGGACGGTATGGCAGAGCGCGCCACTTTTATTTTAAATCCGGAGGGAGAGATCGTTTCCTACGAAGTGGTGGCAGGAAATGTGGGAAGAAATGCGAAGGAGCTGATTCGCCGCTTAGAGGCGCTGCAATTTGTCTACGAACACGGTGACGAAGTATGTCCTGCAAGATGGGAACCGGGCGCAGATACGTTAAAACCGGATGTGAGTCTGGTTGGTATTTTATAAGGGGAGCGGCATATGGTAGACAAACATCAGGTAATCATTATCGGAGGAGGCCCGGCGGGGCTTACTTCGGCGATTTATTTAAAGAGAGCAGGATACGAAGTTCTTGTCATTGAAAGAGAAGAAATCGGCGGACAGATTGCCATATCAAACAAAGTGGCCAACTATCCCGGCGTGCCGGATGTGGACGGGGAAACCCTTTCGGAAACTATGCGCAAACAGGCTATCTCCTTTGGGGCATCCATTGTGCGGGAAGAGGTAAAAAGCGTCTCCCTGTCCGACGAAAAAAATGTAGTCACCACCGACAAAGGACTTTATGAATGCAGAGTGTTGGTTTATGCCGCCGGATCCGTACCAAGAAGGCTGAATTTCCGGGGAGAAGAAGAATTTGCAGGACGGGGCGTGGCCTACTGTGCTACCTGCGACGGCGAATTATTTACCGGAAAGCCAATTTTTGTGATAGGCGGCGGTTATGCGGCGGCGGAAGAAGCCGTTTACTTGACCAGATACGGAGACCCGGTCACTATGATTATCCGGGAACCGGACTTTACCTGTGCGAAGGAAATGGCAGATGAAGTCAAGAATGATCCGAAAGTGAAGATAGAATATAACACGCAGATCGCTTCGGTGGAAGGAACGGATTTTGTGACCAGAGCCGTATTTCATAACGACGCCGAGAACACAGACTGGGAATTTGAAAGCAAAGGGGGAATTGGAATCTTTGTGTTTGCGGGATATCTGTCAAATACCAACTTGGTTTCTTCCCAGCTCGTTCTGGATGAGTACGGTTATCTGATCACCGATGAAGATGGAAGAACCAACTTAAAAAGTGTTTACGGCGCCGGGGACGTCTGCGTAAAATCCTTACGCCAGTTAGTGACGGCAGTGTCGGACGGCGCCCTGGCGGCACAGGCCATCGTAAAAGATCATCCTCTTCATACCATGGAAATGATCACTCCGCCGCAAAATCTTTCCAAAGGATCCGATCTTTCTAAAAAAGAAGAGAAATCAGAGACAAAATTCCAGGGCTTTTTCCAGGATGCCAGCGATAAATTGGAGGAGCTATCCAGGCATTTTTATCAGGAGCCGGTTTGTAAAGTATATCTGGATGATTCAGAGGCGTCCAAAGAGCTGCGGCAGTTTATGGAAGAACTTGAAAAAAATCTATCCAAAATCCATGTGGAATATATCAAAGCAGAAAATCCGTCGGATGACGTGTTATATCCATTTTTAGCCGTGTCATCTCCCGATGGCGAAAAGGGTGGAATGTACTTCCACGGAATACCCGGAGGCCATGAATTTTCCACCTTTTTAAATGCGCTTTATATTGCCTCAGGGGAAGACCATGCGCTTTCCGAAGAGGAAATGAACCGGTTAAAAAAGATTCACTGTCCTGTGAGATTGGATGTGGGGGTCACTTTAAGCTGCAATCAGTGCCCGGTGGTGGCTGCCAACGCCATAAAACTTGCCGCCTATCAGCCTCATTTAGAGGCTCATGTGATCAACGTCTCCACTTTTGGGGAGTTTAGAGAAAAGCATAGTATTTTAAGCGTGCCGTTTATGATGTGTAATAAGACCAAAAAAGCCTTCGGAAAGCGGAATGCGGAAGAATTGCTCCAGTTTATTGAAGAAGGAATACAGGAGGAGGTCATCCATGCCTAGAAATGATAAGCGAAAAATCGTCCTGGTAGGCACGGGGATGGTCGGTATGAGCTACGCTTATGCTCTCCTGAATCAAAATATCTGCGACGAACTGGTGCTGATCGATATCGATAAAAAAAGAGCCATGGGGGAAGCGATGGACTTAAATCATGGCGTGGCGTTCAGTGAAGGAAATATGGAGATTTATCAAGGGGAGTATTCGGATTGCAAAGATGCAGATCTCGTGGTATTGACTGCCGGGCTTCCTCAAAAAGAGGGACAAAGCCGCCTGGATCTGTTAAAAGCAAACAAAAAAGTGTTTGAGTCCATCTTAACTCCGGTTTTGGAAAGCGGATTCCAGGGGATTTTCTTCATAGCGACCAACCCGGTGGATATTATGACTCGTATCGTTTATGAATTAAGCGGTTTTGAAGCCGGGAGAGTGATCGGAACAGGAACGGCGCTGGACACCGCCAGACTTCGGTATTTGTTGGGAGAAATGTTTCAGGTGGATCCCAGAAATATGCACGCTTATGTGATGGGAGAACACGGTGACAGTGAGTTTGTACCTTGGAGCCAGGCGATGATGACCACAAAACCGATCTTTACTCTTTGCAGCGAACACGAGGACTGCCATTTTCAAAAGCTTTTGGAGATCGAGGAAGACGTCAGGATGGCGGCTTATAAGATCATCGAGGCCAAAAAAGCCACTTACTACGGGATCGGTATGGCCATGGCCCGCATTACCAAGGCGATTTTCGGAAATGAATACTCGGTTTTGACGGTGAGCGCAAAATTAGATGGGGAATACGGGGAGAAAAACATTTACACAGGAGTCCCTGCGGTGGTAGGCCGGCAAGGCGTAGAAAGAATCGTGGAACTTCCTTTAAGCGGGGAAGAATTGCAGCGTTTTCATTCCTCCTGTGAGATGCTGAATCAGACCTATGAGGAACTAAGATGATGGGAGATCCTTCGGCGTCCGTCGGTTTATCCGGCGCCGGAGGATGTTTAATCTGGTTTTACTATGTTAGTTATGATATACTTTAGTTTGATAAAACATCTGTATTTATATATAGAAAGAAGGGTTATTTTGAAATATTTGTTAGATGTTCACACACACACGATCGCAAGCGGTCACGCATACAATACGATCATGGAGATGGCGAGGGCCGGCTATCAAAAGGGCCTTAAACTTTTGGGGATCACGGAACACGCGCCGATGCTTCCGGGAAGCTGCCAAAATATTTATTTTCACAATTTGATCGTGATGCCTAAAATCATCGAGGGAATTGAAGTGATTTTTGGTGCCGAGCTCAATATATTAGATTATGAGGGACATACCGATTTAGATCAAAGATCCTTTGACCGGCTTGATCTTTTTATTGCCAGTCTTCATAGCCTGTGCATTACGCCGGGAACCAGGAAAGAAAACACCCAGGCCATTTTGGGAGCCATCAAAAATCCCTATGTAAATATTATCGGCCATCCGGATGATGGGATTTATCCTTTGGAATATGAGCCGATCGTGGAGATGGCGAAGGAAACCAACACCTTACTTGAAGTGAATAATAATTCTTTAAATCCGGCGGGCGCCAGAAAGCATACCAGGGAAAATATCATCCGTATGCTGGAGCTTTGTAAGGAATATGAACAGCCGGTGGTGATGAACAGTGACGCCCATGTTTTTTCCGATGTGGGAAGACATGATTTTTCCGAAGTGGTGATAAAAGAAGTGGGATTTCCGGAAGAATTGATTGTAAACCGGTCGGTGGAAGTCTTTAAAGAATATATTTCGAGGAAAAAATTGGCTAGAGAGTCGAGGTGAGATTATGGCCGGAAAAGTACATACGAAAGAATTGGATGAGTTGTTTACCGGGATACTACAGTTGGAAAATCTGGAAGAATGCTATCGGTTTTTCGAGGATTTATGTACGGTAAAGGAACTTAAGTCCTTGGGGCAGCGGCTTGAAGTGGCAAGGATGCTTCGCCGCAGCAATACTTATATGGAAGTTGTGGAAAAAACCGGAGCGTCCACAGCCACCATCAGCCGGGTAAATCGCTGTTTAAATTATGGAACCGACGGTTATGAACTGGTGATCGGCCGTTTGGAGGAAAAACAAAAGGAAGAAAAAAGCGGCGGGATCAGAGAGACGGAAGTTTGATGAAATGGAAGCATGGAATAAAATGATACTTACGGATTGCGAACCAAGAGAGGTATTTCGATATTTTGAAGAAATCTGCGGGATTCCCCACGGATCAGGAAATACGCAAAAGATCAGGGAATATTGCTTGAATTTTGCCAGGGAACATCATCTTGACGCTGTGGCGGATGAGGCCGGCAATGTGGTGATCTATGCGCCGGGAACGAAGGGGTATGAAAATAGCGAACCGATCATCTTACAGGGACATCTGGATATGGTATGCGAAAAGGAGCCGGATCTTGATAAAGATTTAGAGACAGAGCCGATCTCCATAAAAACCGACGGAGAATATATTTATGCGCACAAAACTACCTTAGGGGGAGATGACGGGATCGCGGTTGCCTATATTCTCGCCATTCTTGCGTCTAAAGAGATTCCCCATCCTCCGATCGAAGCGCTGCTTACCAACGATGAAGAGGTCGGGATGCTTGGGGCAAGCGGACTTGACGCTTCTTTGCTCCATGGAAAGCGGTTAATCAACATTGACTCTGAGGAAGAGGGGATTCTCACTGTGAGCTGTGCGGGAGGGATTCGGGCGAATGCCGTGATGCCGGCTGTGAAGAAGGATCTGGATGAAAACCGGATGGTCTATCGAAAACTGGTGGTAACGGGATTGACCGGAGGACATTCCGGTATGGAAATCCACAAGCAAAGAATGAATGCAGTAAAGATTTTGGCGGATATCTTAAATACCCTCCATACTGCAGTTCCGATCTCTTTGATAGATTTGAGGGGAGGATTAAAAGACAATGCGATTCCAAGCCATGGAGAGGCACAGTTTGCCTTCCCAAAGGAAGAGGAAGATAAACTGATACAGTGTTTCCTGGAAACTGCCGAAGAGTTTCGGAAAAATCTTCTCACTCTGGAACCGGGAATTTCCATTATATTAAAGGAAGCAAAACCTGAAAAACGGGGCTTAGATATCCTCGATACAGCAAAAATCCTTTTTACCCTTTGTTATTCTCCGGACGGAGTGATACGGATGAGTCCGGAAATCGACGGTTTGACAGAAACCTCTCTTAACATGGGAATCACTTCTATGGAGGAGGATTGTCTTAACGTAAGCTATCTGCTCCGCAGCAATGCGTCAAGCGGAAAAGAACTTCTAAAGAAAAAACTGGATGAATATTTTCATTTCCTGGGAGGAACCATAAGTTATGAAGCAGATTATCCGGCCTGGGAATATCGGGAAGATTCCCCACTTCGTGATAAAATGATAGAGAGCTTTATAAAAGTGTATCAAAAAGAACCCCAGGTGATGGGGATCCATGCAGGATTGGAATGTGGAATCCTTTTGGGAAAGATGCCGGGAGTGGATATGATCTCCATCGGACCGGACGTCTTTGATGTTCATACACCGAAAGAAAGGCTCCATATTGAATCAACGGCCCGCTGCTTTGCGTATTTAAAGACGATTCTTAAAAATCTAAAATAAAAAAGGCCCTGAAAGGGCTAAGACAAAGGAGTGGAGTTATGATAAAAGACGGATTTATGTATCTTGCGGCTCTTGTGTTTATCGCGGCGGTATTAATTTATTTGCCGAAAATATTTACAGGAAAAACGGCAGCGTCCTATTTTCATTTTGCTCCGCCCGTTGTTTTGATCTACCTTGGCCTGATGCTGCTGTGTACCATGCGGTTCTGGGATCTGGAAGCTACGGCGAAAACCTATCAGGCCGTAAAAAATCCGATTCTTTACGCCATGCTTTTTATCATGCTTCTTCGCTGTGATCTTAAGAAAATCAGCAAGCTGGGACCGAAAATGCTCCTTGGATTTTTCTGCGCCACATTTTCCATCGGCGCCGGCTTCATCCTCTCCTATGGGATGCTCCATGAGGCGCTTGGAAAAGAAGCCTGGAAATCCTTAGGAGCCCTCTGCGGAAGCTGGATGGGTGGCGGCGGTAATATGCTGGCGATCCAGGCGGCGCTCCAGGTGGAGGAAGATTCCATGGTATATGCTCTGGTTACGGATTCTGTCTGCGCCACTTTGTATGTAATGTTTTTGCTCTGGAGCATCGGATACGCAAAAACCTTTAACCGGTGGACCAAAGCAGACGTCCAGGTGATTGATGAAGTCGGACGTTCCCTGGAAGAAGAAACGCTGCGTCACGGCAATTTGCCGGAGTGGCAAAGCATTATTTTGCTCTTGGGCTCCGGTCTTATGGTATCGGCAGTTTCCGAGAGCCTGGGAGGATGGATTTCCGGGAAATGGACCTTATTTGATTCGTCAACCTGGACGGTTCTGATCGTGACTCTTTTGGGCATTGCGGCGGCTCTCACTCCCTTTGGGAAAATCAGGGGAGCAGAAGAAATTTCTAATGTGATGCTTTATATTGTGATTGCGCTCATCGCTTCGAGAGCAGATCTTTTGAGTGTGGGAAATGCGCCGATGTGGCTTCTGGCAGGATTTATCATCTTGGTATTCCATGTAGTGATCATGGTGATTCTTGCAAAACTGTGGAAATTGGATATCTTTACCTGCGCAGTTTCTTCCCTCGCCAATATCGGAGGGACGGCAACGGCGCCGGTATTTGCAGGGACCTATTCTAACGCCTTAGTCCCTGTGGGGATTGTAATGGCGCTCCTTGGCTATGTGATCGGAACCGGAGGAGGGCTGGCGATCGCCCGGATCATGAGCGTCTTTGGATAACAAACCATGAGACGGCATCCCCGGGCAACAGTTCCCTTATTTGCGGATTGCTTTTTTGCGGGTTACTTTCCCTTTTTCTTTTCTCCCTTTTTCTCCGGTTTGGGATTCTCTTCGCGAAATACGTCAAGAAGCTTTTCAATAAGCTGTTTTCTCAAATAAATATCATAGGCAAGCTTACAGATAAAGGAAAAATATAAAAGATAAGAATCATCCGTTTCGGTGGACTCTTTGTCTGAAAAAAGTGAGGAGGCGTTCTGGAAAGACTTTAAAATGTCTTCAGTAATGCCTTCTTTGTCCTGATGAAGAAAATCCATGATCACAGTGTAAATCTCATCCATGGAAAGATTCGTTTCATGATTCTTTGGAAAATAATCTTGTGTCAAAGGCTCGGTCAAAGTCTGAATGTCTGTGATGGAAAGGATATTTTTCATGTAATAAATCAGGATTAAAAGAAAAATATGTTCTTTTGTGTACTTCTTTTTCACCGAAGGGGGGAGAAGATGATTCTTTGTGTAATTATTGATCATAGTCTTGGTCATAATCTTGTCGTCAGGATACCGCTTGGTTTTTGCAAGCTTCGTATCCATAAATGTGGTGATCTGATCCATATATAATTCAATGTTAGGAATATCTTCCGGCGGGATATAATTCATATTTAATTGCTTTTTGATCCATTCTTCTGCGTTCGTCATATTCACCTCTCCCATTATTTTGGTATAATATAACCATATTATATAGTTTTTATAACTATATGTCAAAGAAAATATATTACGCAGAAAAATAGGATTTTTAGATGACATAGTAAAATAAATAGGCTATAATAATTTACAGAATCCGAAGATCAGATTGAAAGAGTAATAGGAGAGCATATGGGTTTATTTAGCGGTCAGTTGGCAAATGTTGTAGAGTGGGAAGAATACAGGGATGATGTCATCTTTTATAAATGGAACAATTCAGAGATCAAAAAGGGTTCCCGTTTAATCATACGTCCGGGGCAGGATGCGATCTTTATGTATAATGGCCGGACAGAGGGAATTTTTGAAGAGGAAGGAAGCTATGATATCGAATCGGATATCCTTCCGTTTTTATCCACCTTACGGGGCTTTAAGTTCGGTTTCAACAGCGGAATCCGTGCAGAAGTCTTGTTTATCAACACGAAGGAATTTACCATGAAATGGGGAACAAAGCACGCGGTGAACATACCAAATCCCGCTTTGCCGGGCGGTATGCCGATCCGTGCCAACGGAACCTTTCAGTTTAAGGTGAATGATTATCAGGTATTAATTGACAAAATTGCAGGTGTGAAAAAACAGTATACGACAGATGAGGTGAGGGAAAGAGTCATTTCCCTGTTGGATCAGCTCTTGTTAAAATGGATTATGCAGGAAGGAAAGGATCTGTTCCATATTCAGGCCAATGCCTATCAGATCTCCCAGGGAATCATGGCCGATCTTGACGGTGAGATGTCGAAGATCGGACTGGGAGTGACCGGATTTCAGATTAACACAGTGAGCTACCCGGAAGAAGTGCAGAAGATGGTCACCAAGGTTGCCAGCCAGAGCATGGTTTCCGATATGGCCCGTTATCAGCAGATGGCCATGATCGACGCGATGTCTGAGCAAGCCGGAAAGGGCGGCGGCTCCAATATGGCTGCTGATATGGCTTCTATGCAGATGGGAATGATGATGGGACAGCAGATGGCCTCCCAGATGAGTGAAGCGATGAAACAGCCTCAGCCAGGCCAGCAGAGCCAGCCGCAGTTTCAGTCTGGCCAGCCGCAGTCTCAGCAGGCAGGTGGAATGTCGGGAGCGGCTCCCGCTCAAAACATCCCTAACTTCTGTCCAAATTGCGGAATAAAAACAAACGGAATGAAGTTCTGCGGCAATTGCGGATATAAACTGCAATAAATATAAGCCTTTGATATAATGCGTTCTTTGCATGATGTGTTTTTGACACAGGATGTTTCATGCATAATATTTGTTTGGTGCATGATATTTGATAATAATAATTACTATTAATATAATTACTATTAATAATAGAAAGGTTGTTCTATGAGCATTTACGATACTTTAAATGAACAGCAAAAAGAAG
>CAZKQV010000001.1:147057-150177 GCA_964555015.1 uncultured Eubacterium sp.
TAGAAAGGTTGTTCTATGAGCATTTACGATACTTTAAATGAACAGCAAAAAGAAGCGGTCTTCTGTACAGAAGGCCCTCTTTTAATGCTGGCGGGTGCGGGATCGGGAAAAACAAGATCCCTAACCCATCGAATTGCGTATTTGATTAGAGAAAAGGGAATCAAACCTTGGAATATTCTGGCGATTACATTTACCAACAAAGCCGCCCAGGAGATGAGAGACAGAGCCTGTGCGTTGGTGGAGGAGGACTCTAAAGATCTGTGGATCAGTACCTTCCATGCCACTTGCAGCCGAATCCTGCGGCGCAATATTGATCTGATCGGATTTGACAAAAACTTTACGATCTATGATACCAGTGACCAAAAATCTCTGATGAAGGAAGTGTTAAAATCAATGAATATTGATATGAAACAGTTTCCGGAACGGGAAGTGATCTCTGTAATTTCTTCTGCAAAAAACGAATACAAAACTCCGGCAGATATGAGAGAGGAGTGGGGAGATAATTATCGGTATCAAAAGATTGCTGATATTTATGAAGAATATCAAAAGGCGCTGAAAAAAAATGGCGCCCTTGATTTCGACGACCTTTTGGTGAAAACGGTAGATCTGTTTACCGCACAGCCTGAGGTGCTGAATTTTTATCAGGAGAGATTTCGATATATTATGGTAGACGAGTATCAGGATACCAATACAGTACAGTTTTTATTGATCAAACAGCTTGCGGCGAAATACCGAAATCTATGCGTGGTCGGCGATGATGATCAGTCCATTTACCGGTTCCGCGGAGCCAATATCATGAATATACTAAATTTTGAAAAGGTGTATCCGGACGCCCATGTGATACGTCTTGAGCAAAATTACCGATCCACGAAAAATATTATCATGGCGGCAAACAGTGTGATCGCCAACAACAAACAAAGAAAAGAGAAAAAACTCTGGACCGATAATATGCAGGGGGAATTGCTGCATTATAATAGTTATGAGACAGACTATGACGAGGCAGACGGCGTGGTATCCCGCATAAAGTTTTTGACAATGCGGGGAGTAAAATACGAGGAGATTGCCATACTATATCGTACCAATGCACAGTCCCGCGTGCTGGAGGAAAAGCTAAAACAGAGGGGAGTTCCCTATGTGATCGTAAAAGGGATCGGATTCTATGACCGAAAAGAGATCAAGGATTTGATGAGCTATTTAAAAACCGTGACAAATGGCCAGGATGATCTCGCGGTAAAGAGGATCATTAACGTACCAAAACGGGGGATCGGCCAGACAACGATCAATCGCATTCAGGAATTTGCCATGATTCATGAAATCAGCTTTATGGACGCCATATTATGCGCTGATCAGATTCCGGATATCGGAAGAGCGCTGTCTCGGGTGAAACAATTTGGAGCTATGATCGAAGAATTTAGGGAATACGAGCAGGAAAATGAAATTCATGAACTGTTGTCCCACATCCTGGAGACGACAGGATATGCCAAAGAGCTGGAACAAGAAGCCACCGACGAAGCTAAGAGCCGCCTGATGGATATCGATGAACTGTCCAATGACATCATTTATTATGAAGAAAATGAAGAAGATCCTACGCTGGAAGGATTTCTGGCAGAAAAAGATATGTATACACTGAATGCCGGCGTGGATAATCTGGAAGATTCCGACCAGAAAGTGATGCTCATGACTTTACATAACGCAAAAGGGCTGGAATTTTCCAACGTCTTTCTTGTGGGCATGGAAGACGGAATTTTTCCGGGATATATGTCCGTGGTTTCGGGCGACGAGTCGGATATGGAAGAAGAGCGCCGTTTGTGCTATGTTGGTATTACCAGAGCCAAAGAAAGACTGTTTTTAAGCGGAGCACAGCGGAGAATGATACGCGGCCAGACACAATATAACCGCAGATCCAGATTTATTGATGAGATCGTTCCGGAATATATCGATTTAAAGATGGACAAAAAAGAACAATCCTCCGGGAAAACCTTTGGAGGAAATACTCATCAAAACCATTATTTTAAAGAGGCGAAAAAGAAAAATGTATATCAGCTCAGCGACTTTAAGATAAAAACAGCCGATAAACTGGATTACAGCGAGGGAGACAGGGTAAAACATATCAAATTTGGAATCGGTACGGTAACGGAAATTAAAAAAAGCGGGAAAGATTTTGAAGTGACCGTTGACTTTGACCGTGTCGGACAAAAAAGGATGTTTGCTTCTTTTGCAAAATTAAAGAAACTAAAAGAGACATTGTAATACTTGATAGTAAATCGCTAAAAGATACTGTAAAATTATTATTGGCAATAAAAGACTGTTTACTTGACAGTAACACTCTAAAAGAAAATATTAAAATAATCTGGAAAAGAGTGGTGCGTCATGGTATACTAATAAAAAAATCAGGAGGTATTTTGATATGAAAAATATTGATGAATTACTCAGCGCAGCAAAAATAAACAGCCTGCTTGAGTCAAAAAAGGAAGATGAATCCAAAAAAGTATTATGGGCGTTGGCGATCATTGGCGCAGTTGCAGCAGTTGCAGCGATCGCAGCAGTAGTATATAAGCTTCTCGCTCCGGATTATCTGGATGACATCGACGATGATTTCGAAGATTACGATGACGACTTTTTGGATGATGAAATAGTAGAGATCACCCCAGATAAAAAAGAAGACGAACCAGAAGAAAAAGCGGAAGAAAAAGAAGAAGCGAAAGAAGAATAATGCATGATATCGGCATATAGCCGGAATAGTTACAATACGGATTATAAACGACAAATTATAAACGCTTGTAAAGCATTATTGTAAAATATTATAAGATAAAGTGTTATAAAGTGTAATATATCGCTGATGAAAAGAAAGCCCTCTTGCCGTTTCGCATAGCGTAACGGCAGGGGGCTTTGCCGATAATATTTATGAATATTTTCTTAATTTTTTTGTTGACAATTTTTACACAGTGTTATATAATCCTATTTGTCAGTCAAAAACGGGCTGAAACCGGGGTGTGGCTCAGCTTGGCTAGAGCGCTTGATTTGGGATCAAGAGGCCGCAGGTTCGAATCCTGTCACCCCGATATTTGCGGGTGTAGTTCAATGGTAGAACACTAGCCTTCCAAGCTAGATACGTGGGTT
>CAZKQV010000002.1:0-138571 GCA_964555015.1 uncultured Eubacterium sp.
GAACCCACGTATCTAGCTTGGAAGGCTAGTGTTCTACCATTGAACTACACCCGCATGAGCTTTACAACGAAGTTCATATTATCACAGATTAAAATAAAATGCAAGAAAAAAATTGCAAAAATTAAAAAAAGAATGCTTTTTCCCGGCAAGGTGTAGTATACTGGACGGGAACTGCCAAATGTTGTGTAGTGAAGCGACGGCGTCCGCTGCATGACAAAGGGCTGGCTGATAAAAGAAAAGGCGATTGCTGTATAAGGAGCGGCCGCCATGGCAAAAAGACTGCTGAAAGCCGTTATATAAAAAAATTAAAAGTAAAGAAAGAGCTGTGTTTAACGGCAGCGGAGGAGTAACTTGAAGATAATATTATGTGGAATTAATGCAAAATATATTCATTCTAACCTGGCAATTTTTTGTTTGAAGGCATATGCGCAAAAGAAAGCCGGTATAAAGGATGAATTGGTGATAAAAGAATACACGATCAATCATTACGTGGAAAACATATTAAGAGACTTGTATGAAGAGCATGGAGATATCATTGTGTTTTCCTGTTATATCTGGAATATTTCTTTTGTGAAAGAATTGGCTGGGGAGCTTAAAAAAGTATCCCCCTCCACAGCGATCTGGGTGGGAGGACCGGAGGTCTCTTATGACAGTGTGAGATTTTTAAAGGATAATCCTGCCGTGGATCTAGTGATGCGGGGAGAGGGAGAAAAAGTTTTTTCTAAGCTGGTGAAACATTTTGGCGAGAAGAAAGATATGCCGGAAACTTTTGCCGGCGTGGCATTAAGAGTCGGCGAAAGGATTATTGACGGAGGATTTGCGCCTTTGATGGAGTTAGATGAGATTCCCTTTGTCTATGAGGATTTGGGAGCTTTCGTCCATAAGATCATCTATTATGAGAGTACCCGGGGATGCCCTTTTTCCTGCAGCTATTGTATGTCATCCATCGATAAGTCCGTGAGATTCCGTTCACTGCATAAAGTAAAAGAGGAACTGTCCGTATTTTTGAAGGCCGGAGTGGCCCAGGTGAAGTTTGTGGATCGTACTTTTAATTGCAAAAAAAGCCATGCGATGGCGATCTGGCGGCACATTTTGGAAAATGATAATGGAATCACGAATTTTCATTTTGAGATTTCAGCGGATTTGCTGGATCAGGATGTACTTGATCTGTTTCGAAAGATGCGGCCCGGCCTGATTCAATTGGAGATCGGGGTGCAGTCCACTTATCCAAAAACAGTGGAGGCGATCCGGCGTAAAATGGACCTTAAGCGATTATTTTTTAATGTGGATCAAATTCGGGGAATGAGAAATATCCATCAGCATATGGATTTGATCGCCGGGCTTCCGGAGGAAGGATTTGAGCAGTTTAAACAGTCCTTTAATGATCTTTATGATCATGAGCCGGATCAGCTCCAGCTTGGATTTTTGAAGGTGTTAAAAGGAACCTTGATGGAAGAAAAGGCGAAAGAATACGGGCTGTTATATCGGGATCAGCCGCCCTACGAGGTGCTTTGCACCAAATGGCTTACCTTTGAGGAGGTGATATCCTTAAAAGGGGTGGAAGAGCTGGTGGAGTTATACTATAACAGCGGGCAATATGTCAATACTCTTTGTTATATTATGCCTTACTTCGATACGCCGTTTTTATTTTACGAGAAATTTTCTGCCTATTATCAAAAAAATAATTTCCATAAGATCAATCATAATCGAATGAAGAAGTACGAGATTTTAAGGGATTTTTTAAAAACCCAGGGATTGGAATTGCCATATCTTGATCAAATGCTGCTTTTTGATCTGTATTTAAGGGAAAATATCAAGACAAGACCGTCATGGGCCGGAGATCTGTCCTGCTATAAAGCAAAATGGAAGCAATGGTATAAAGAAAAAGGGGAGACGGTTTTCTCCGGGCAGCATGAAAATTATGACTCCAAAAAAGCTGCCAACAGCAGCCATATAGAGCCGTTTTCCTTTGATGTGAAAAGGTGGAAGGAGAAGAGAGAAATCTGTCCTCTTTCTTCTTTTGTGATCTTTGATTATGGGCAAAAGCATCCCTTCACAAAGGATGCAAAAATCACAATAGTTTATGAAAAAGATTTTTAAATTATTTTGAATCTTGTGTAAGAAGAATTGGAAAGAAGACTTCAGAATATTTTGTGGGGAGATTTTTGAATATTTTTTGTTGTTAACAATGTTATTTTGCGTTATCATAAGCAAAGACAGTGATGAAAGGAGTATAGATTTATGAAAAATTCGAAAAAGAGACAGAGAATCTCTGCGGTTATCATCGTTGTTGTGATTGTCGCCATGGTAGTGACTACTATTTTATCAGGCATAGTAGTGTAGGGAGACTTCTGTGATCCGATGATGAGAAAAGGAAGAGTGAAACAGAGCGTGATGGACCGCTCTGTAAAAAGAATATTAGGCGATGTGCTGCCGGAGCATTTTGACGGAGGCGGAATGTCTTACCAGTGTGAAGGATGGACGCTTGCGCCGGAAAGGCTTGTCTATGGGATCGTCCATGAGACTATGGCGGTGCGTCAAATACCTGCCGTCATTGATGTGACAATGCTGTTTCCGGAAACGACAGAGGAAGCCCGGTTAAAGCAGTTTATGAAAAGACTGCGGTCTTTATGCCAAAAAGAGGGCGTAAGGCTCGGACAGATCAGAGTATCCGCTTCCTATGCGGTAAGTGATCTGATCGCGTTTGCCTGCGTGACAAAAAACAGAGAAGAAAAAAGCAGGAAAGATAACGGCAAGGATGATAAGAACAGAGAAGGAAACAGACGGGCCGTAAGAGACCGGCAGGATCTTACGGATTTTACCAATCTGGACGTGGTGGTTGCCGGAGCCGTAGGAAGTGAAGGCGCGGCGATTCTGGCGGCAGAATATCAAAATGAATTAAAAAAGCGCTATGCCGGAAGTTTTATTGAGCAGGCACAGTGTTTGTATGAGGATGCTTCCATGGCAGAAGCAAGAGAGATTTTTTTCCGGGATACGGTCGCCAAAGTTTATGCGGCTGGGGAGGGAGGAATCTTTGCGGCCTTTTGGAATCTGGCTCTTCATGCCGACGTGGGACTGGATTTAAGGCTAAAGAGCGTTCCCATCCGGCAGCATACCATTGAAGTGTGCGAGTATTATAATTTGAATCCTTACTTATTATATAGCGGAGGCAGTTTTGTCTTGTTCTGTGAAAAAGGAAAAGAGGTGGTTTCCGGCTTGGAGAAAGTCGGCGTGATGTCCGCTGTTGTGGGAAGCACAACCGGAGGAAAGGATCGGATCATCCGCTATGATGATGAGATCCGTTATCTGGAGCCGCCGCAAGCAGATGAATTTTATAAAGTTTGGAGATTATGATGAGAACAGAAATATTAAGAATGTTGGAAAAAAACAGTAAGATCGATTTGCACGATCTTGCGATCATGTTGGGGACGGAAGAAGCAATGGTTCTCCAGGAGATTGAAAAAATGGAGAAAGAGGGAATCATATGCGGTTATCCGACTTTGATCAATTGGGATAAGACGGACACAGAGACCGTTAGCGCCCTGATTGAAGTAAGGGTTATGCCCCAGAGAGGAAAGGGATTTGAGACTTTGGCGGAAAGAATCACAAGGTATCCGGAAGTAAAATCGGTCTTTTTGATGTCCGGAGATTTTGACTTTGCCGTTTTTCTTGAGGGAAAAACCCTAAAGGAAGTATCCATGTTTGTCTCCACGAAGCTTTCCACACTGGAATCTGTGGCAGGCACCGCAACCCATTTTATCCTGAAAAAATATAAAGATCACGGTATGATCCTGATCAGAGAAGAAAAAAATAACAGAATGAAGGTGACGCCATGAGAAATCCGATTTCTGAGAAGGTAAGCAGAATAAAACCGTCGGGGATCCGTAAGTTTTTCGATCTGGTCCAGGAGATGCCGGACGCGATCTCTCTCGGCGTGGGAGAACCGGATTTTGACACTCCCTGGCATATCAGAGAGGAAGGAATCTACGCTCTGGAAAAAGGAAGAACCTTTTACACTTCCAATGCCGGACTCTTAGAGCTTCGGACGGCCATAGCAAAATACCTGGAACGAAATTACAGCCTGTCCTATCGCCCGGAAAAGGAACTGATCGTGACGGTGGGAGGAAGCGAAGGAATTGATCTGGCGCTGCGGGCTATGATCGATCCGGGAGATGAGGTGATCATCCCGGAACCATGTTACGTTTCCTATGTGCCTTGCGCCGCACTTGCAGGCGGAGTTCCGGTGACGCTGCCGTTAAAGGAGGAAAATCAGTTTAAGCTGACAGCGGGAGAGCTTGAGGGAGCGATCACCGATAAAACGAAAATCCTTATCTTGTCTTATCCCAATAATCCTACCGGAGCTATTATGACAAAGGAAGATATTGCCCCTTTGGTGGATATTATCATAAAGCATGATCTTTTTGTCATATCCGATGAGATATACTCCGAGCTGACTTATCATGAGCAGCATAGTTCCATCGCTTCGTTTCCGGGGATGAGGGAACGGACGATCGTGATCAACGGTTTCAGCAAAGGATTTGCCATGACCGGATGGAGATTAGGTTACGCTGCCGGGCCGGAAAAGATCATAAAACAGATGCTGAAAATACATCAGTTTGCCATTATGGCGGCTCCTACGACCAGCCAATATGCTGCGGTGGAAGCGATGAACAACGGAAGCGAGGACGCTGCGAATATGCGGGAGTCTTACGATCAGCGAAGAAGATATCTCCTTTACCGTTTTCAGGAAATGGGCCTGAAATGTTTTGAACCCCAGGGGGCGTTTTATATGTTCCCGTGTATCAGGGAGTTTGGCATGACGTCTGAACAATTTGCGGAAGAATTTTTAAAGGCGGAAAAAGTGGCTGTTGTTCCGGGATCTGCTTTTGGAGAATGCGGGGAAGGATTTTTACGGGTTTCTTATGCGTATTCTCTGGAAGAGCTAAAGGAAGCGCTCATGCGTTTGGAGCGGTTTATTACCGGACTGCGGGAGGGATGCCAAAGAGATTCATCAATGTAATACAGGAGGAGACCATGGTTAATATAGTTCTTCATGAACCGGAAATGCCTGCCAATACAGGAAATATCGGCAGAACCTGTGTTGCGACCGGATCGGTGCTTCATTTAATTGAGCCTCTCGGTTTTAAGATTAACGACAAAATGCTAAAAAGAGCAGGGTTAGACTATTGGGAGCACCTTGACGTGAGGCGGTATCTTAATTTTGAAGATTTTTTAGAAAAAAATCCTGGTGCAAAAATATATATGGCAACTACAAAGTCGAAGCAGACTTATACAGAAGTAACCTACGAAGACGGATGTTATATCATGTTTGGTAAAGAAAGCGCAGGTATTCCGGAAGAAATTCTTCTTGCTTATAAAGAAACTGCGGTCCGTATCCCCATGCTTGATCAGATCCGGTCTCTTAATCTGGGAAATTCTGTTGCCATAATACTATATGAGGCGCTAAGACAACAGAATTTTTCAGAATTGGAATTGGAGGGACAGTTACATAATTATGAATGGTAATGATAAGAAAGACGTATTGCCGGAAAAAGTGAAGCGCCAGATCATGGAACTTCGAAGCTACGGCGGAACTGCCGTAAGTTTGTTGGGAATGAAGATTACCGATCTGGGCGTTGGTTGGGCAAAAGGGGAGATGGAGATCAAAGAACGTCATTTGAATCCCATGGGTTCCGTTCACGGTGGATTCCTTTTTACACTGGCCGATTCCATAGGAGGGACTGCGGCCTGGACAAGAGGAAATCTGGTTAGTACCACCAACGCGTCCTTTAATTACTTTCGGCCTGCCGTCAATATCAAAAAAGTGTTGGCCCATGCGGTGGAATTAAAGGCCGGAAAAAGTCTTTTAACCTATGAAGTGAGCCTGACCTCCGAGGAAGGACGGCTTTTGGCAAAAGGGATATTTGAATACCATAATTTTAATATTCCGTTTTCAGAATGTAAAAAATTATATAAAAAAGAATAAAGGAAAGAGCAGAAAAAAGCAGAGAAAACAGGTTCCGTTTCTCTGCTTTTTTGTTATATATTCAGGTTTGACGTAAAAAACAGAAGTAAGCAGATGACTAACAGATGTTAATAAATGCAAACAAAAATTAGTTTTTGAATATAAAAAACTTTTTGTTTTACTATTGATTTTTTATACGATGTGTTATATTATGCCAAATGATCTGCCTTGATTTTACAAAGATGAGCAGAGATTTTTTTATTTGCTTTGCGGGAGAAAATTATGGAAAATATGGAAAAGATTTATATCATTCTTTTGGCTGTTATGGCTGCGGCGATGTTTATTCACGGAATAATAAAGGGAAAACACCGCCATCATCATAGGAGTTTTGGACACAAACATGGAGGTTCCATTCTCTCCGTGGATTATTATGCTTATGCCTCCGGCCTTAGAAAGTGGGACGGGGCTTTTAAAGCGGGGCTGTCCCTGGTCTGTCTGTTTCTTTGCCTGCTCTGTAATAATAACTATGTATCCGTCGCCGTCATTTTAATGATGGGATATTTGGTAGTAGTGCTGGGAGGATTAGGTTTTGATCATTATATTTCCATGCTTACGGTGCCGATTGTCTTTTTGATTTTTGGAAGCGTGGCCATCGCCATTGGATTTTCCCTAAAGCCGATGGGGCAGTATCACTTGTCCGTGTTTCACCTATTTTACATATATTGTTCGGATGAGAGCCTTCTAAAAACGGCAAGGCTGATTTTAAAGGCTCTTGGGGCAGTGAGCTGCTTATACATGATGACTTTGACGACTCCCCTGTCGGAATTGATCGTTGTGATGCGAAAGGCTCACGTTCCCAAACTGTTGGTGGAATTGATGAATATGATCTACCGTTACATTTTTATCATGATGGATACCCACAGCCGCATGAAAAATTCCGCAGAATCAAGACTTGGTTATGTGGATTTTAAAACCTCTTGTTATTCTTTCGGACAGGTTGCCAGCAATCTTTTTGTGGTCTCCTTAAAAAGAGGAACGAACTACTATAATGCCTTAGAATCAAGATGTTACGACGGAAATCTTCGATTTTTAGAAGAAGAAAAAACCGTGACAAAGGGGCAGTGGATCACAGCGGCGGTAATTTTGGCGATTCTCCTTTTCTTTTGGGCAGGGAGTACATATTTTTGTGGATGAGACAATAAATTGACAGCAAAAAGTTGACAATAGATAAAAAGGGAGAAAGAAAAATGAGCATATCAGCGCAGCAAAAAGAACCGATCTTACAGGTTAGGGATCTGCATTTTACATATAACGAAGAGAAACACGCATTAAACGGGGTCGATCTTGACATCTATGAAGGCGAGAGAATTGCGGTGTTAGGTTCCAACGGCGCCGGAAAATCAACCTTTTTTTTGAATATTAACGGCGTGCTGAAATCAGAAAAGGGTGAAGTGATTTACCGCGGAGAAAAAATAACGAAAAAAAGATTGAACCATTTGAGAAAGAATGTGGGAATCGTTTTCCAGGACGCAGACAATCAGATCATCGCCTCTACAGTTATGGCGGAAGTGTCTTTTGGCCCGATGAATTTAAAGCTGCCAAAAGAAGAAGTGATAAAACGGGTGGAAAAAGCCTTAGATTATATGAACATCAGCGAATTTCGTGACAGACCGCCCCATTATTTAAGCGGCGGGGAAAAGAAGAGGGTGAGTATCGCGGATATTATTGCGATGGAATCCGAGATAATTATATTCGACGAGCCGACGGCAGCCTTGGATCCGCTGAATGCCGCAATGTTAGAAGAGGTATTAGGCAAGATGAAAGAGGAAGGAAGGACCATGCTCCTCTCCACCCATGATGTGGATTTTGCTTATCGGTGGGCAGAGAGGATCATCGTATTTAGCGGCGGAAAAATCATAGCCGACGGAACGCCGTTAGAGGTCTTTAAGCAGGAAGACATTTTAAAAAGGGCAAATCTCAAGCATCCGATGATGTTTGACGTATACAATATTTTAAAGGAAAAACAACTGATTCCTGAAGGAGAGGAATATCCAAAAAATGTGGAAGAATTTCGTAAGATGCTCTTTTGTTCATGATTTTTTTGTGTTGATTTCTGGAAAAATCTCAGGGGGTGTACATATTTTGCGAGGGAAAGTATCTGGAAATCAGCACATAAAAATAAAATGTAACTAATGACAAATCACCAATCAAAAGAAGGAGAAAATGATGTTTAAGAAGAAAGAAAAGTTAAGTATTTTAGCCATTGCCGCACTTTTGATCTTTGCAGTGGCTCCGGTGTCAAATGCAATGCACATAATGGAAGGGTTTCTTCCAGTGACTCATTGTATTCTGTGGATTGTGGTTTGCATTCCGTTTCTTGTGCTGGGATTTATTAACATTAATAAAATCCTCAAAAATAATCGGAAGGCATTAATGATTCTCGCACTTACCGGTGCCTTTGTATTTGTTTTGTCTTCCCTGAAAATACCGTCTGTAACGGGAAGCTGCTCCCATATGACAGGGACAGGGCTTGGCGCAATTCTTTTTGGACCATGCATCACCAGTATTTTAGGAATCATTGTTTTGTTATTCCAGGCGATCTTGCTGGCCCACGGCGGTTTGACCACATTGGGAGCCAACTGTTTTTCCATGGCGATCGCCGGACCGATTGTTTCTTACTTCGTTTATAAACTGCTAAAAGGAATGAACGTAAATAAAAAAGTAACTGTCTTTTTAGCAGCTTGCTTAGGAGATTTATTCACTTATTGCGTTACCAGCGTAGAACTGGCATTAGCTTATCCGTCTTCCGTGGGCGGCTTTGGCGCTTCTTTAGTAAAATTCCTTGGGATTTTTGCAACCACACAGCTTCCGCTGGCGATTATCGAAGGAATCTTAACTGTTATCATTGTAATCGGTCTTGAGACCTATGCAAGAGACGAATTGAACAGTCTGAATTTCTAAGGAGGAAAAAAGATGAGTAAAAATACAAAGTCAGTAATCATACTGTTAATCATTGTTGACCTTTTAGCGATTGTTCCGTTATTTGCGTTAAAAGGTGCGGAATTTGGCGGTTCCGATGATGCGGGAAGCGAAATGATCTCAGAAATCAGGGGAGAAGAATACGAACCGTGGTTCACTCCGGTTTTAGAGGAAGCCTTAGGCGGAGAGATCCCTGGAGAGATCGAGAGTCTGATCTTCTGTATTCAGACTGGAATCGGCGTGGGAATCGTCGCTTTTGTCATGGGACGATTTGTGGAACGAAAAAAATGGATAGATAAAAAAGAAGAATAAAAAGAATAAAAAAGCTGCCAGCTGCTTCATTTATCAGTTATGAAGTGGCCGGCAGTTTTTGGCTATTTAAGCGTAACAATGGTCACGCCGGAATCTCCCTCGCCAAATTCAGCCAGTTGGTAGGATTTCACAAATTTTTGTTTCCTCAAGTATTCGTGAATCCCTTTTCGTAAAGCTCCGGTGCCTTTTCCGTGAACGACCCTCACAGAACTGAGCCCCGCGATCATGGCGTCGTCCAGATATTTTTCCAGTTTGGCGATACCCTCGTCCACGGTGCATCCTAAAAGCTTGATTTCCGGTTGAATGGTTGCGGATTTATTAATACTGTATTTGTCCCCGTAGTTTTTCGGTTTGGAGGTTTGGGAAGCCTCTTTTCTTGCCTCTTTTCGTTCCAGGTTTTTATAGTGTACCGTAGAACTTAAAAATCCCATTTGGATTACAAGATAGCCGTCCTTGTTCGCAGCTTCCTTGACCACTCCGTCCAGGGACAGGGTGGTGACGAAAACCGGATCCCCCGGTTTAAAGTCCGACGGATCATGAATGACCCTGGCTTTTTTTGTTTTGTAGGCCATGTCTTTTTCCAGGGCGGACATCTTCTTGCGCAGACCGCTTCGCTGCGCTTCCATTTTTTTAGTGTTGTTTTGGCTGGTATGTTTGTTCCAGGCAGTGAATTTCCGGATCGACTCATCGGCGACTTCTTTGGCTTCTTCCAGAATCTGATGCGCCTCTTCTCTCGCTTTTCGGAGCATTTCGGCCCGCTTTTCTTTGATATCCTCCTTCTTCTCCTGAAGTTCGGATTTCAGCAGTTCAATTTCCTGTTTGGTGGCGTAAAGCGTCGCCTGTTCCTTTTCAATCTCGGCTTTATCCTTTTCCAGTTTGGAAAGCAAATTCTCAAAATCAATGGCGGAGACGTCTAACTGGGATTTGGCCTGTTCAATGATGTAATCCGGAAGCCCCAATCTTCCTGAGATCGCAAAGGCGTTGGATTTGCCGGGGATCCCGATGAGCAGGCGGTAGGTCGGGGATAACGTGTCCAGATCAAATTCGCAGCATCCGTTTTCCACTCCTTCTTTTTCCATCGCATACATTTTAAGTTCCGCATAATGGGTGGTGGCGATGGTCCGTATATCTGCGGTGTGAAGGTCATCAAGGATGGAGATGGCAAGAGCGGCGCCCTCTGTGGGATCGGTTCCCCCGCACAACTCATCCAAAAGGATTAAGGAATCCGGATCGGCCTCCTTTAATATGCTGACAATATTTGTCATGTGAGAAGAAAAGGTACTTAGATTCATTTCAATACTTTGTTCATCTCCGATATCTGCAAATATGTCGGAAAATACAGCCAGCTTTGATCCCTGGAATGCCGGAATGTGAAGTCCGGCCTGTCCCATGAGCTGAAAAAGTCCCACGGTTTTTAAAGAGACAGTTTTACCGCCGGTGTTGGGCCCGGTTAAAAGAAGCATACTAAATTCTTCTCCCAAATATATGTGGATCGGCACTACCTTTTTTGGATCAAGGAGAGGATGACGGCCCTGCTTGATGTCGATAATCCGATCTTCGTTAAACTCCGGCTCTGTACCCTGATACTCCTTGGCATATTTGGCTTTGGCAAAAATAAAATCAAGTTCTGTCAAAATCTTTTGGTCTTCTTCGATAATCACCTTTTCGGCAGCCACCTGATTACTTAAACTTTGTAAAATCTTTTCAATTTCCGCCTGTTCTTTGATGTCAAGTTCTTTTAGCTGGTTATTGAGAACGACCACGGACATTGGCTCAATAAACAGCGTGGAACCGGACGAGGACTGATCGTGGATCATTCCGGAAAAGGCATTTTTATATTCTGATTTTACCGGGACGCAATATCTGCCGTTACGCACGGTGATCAAAGCGTCTTGCAGCATGGTTTTATTGCTCTGGCTATTGATAATAGAAGAGAGCTTATTGTGAATGGCAAGATTGGTCTGCTTAATCTCCCGGCGAATATCCTTTAGGGCAGCGGAGGCGTCGTCGCTGATCTCGTCTGGTGAAATAATACAGCGAGTGATGGAATGATATAAAAATTCCAGCGGCTCTAATTGGTCAAAATAAAGAGCGAGACTGTCACAGGCAAGGACGTCATTTTCCGTTTCTCCATATTCTTTGACCTGCCCGCAGAGATTTAAGATCCTGGCGATACTTAAAAGTTCTCCGGCGCTTAAAGTGGCGTCAATTTCCAGCAATCTTAAATAGGGACGGATATCGCTAAGGCCCTGAAAAGAAAGAAAACCGCATTGATAGAGTCTGCTTAAAGCGTCGGCGGTTTCCGTTTGCGCCTGTAAGATTTCATTATATTCTGAAAATGGGATCAGAGCTTTGCAGCGCGCCTTTCCCATGGGAGAAGAGGCGTACTGCTCAAGCCTCTGTATTATTTTGTCATATTCTAAGGTTTTAAGAACTCTTTGATTCAAAAAAACACTCCTTTCGGATTACCGTTTATTAGTACTTTACCCGGAAGCCCTTCTCCCGGTCCGCGCGGACAAGAGGAATCTCTGTCATATCAAGCTTTGTCACGTTGATAAAACGATTTCCCTTTTTTACTTCTTGAATAAAACGCTCCACCCGGTGATCGGCGCCCTGTACTTCCAGCTCCACAGTTCCGTTATAAAGATTTTTTGCCCATCCGGTCACGTTGCACTCTGCGGCAATATGGGAGCAGTAATAGCGAAATCCCACGTGCTGAACTCTGCCGTGAGCAATCAAATGCCTGCGTATCATAAACTTCCTCCTGATTCTTTAAGCTGTGTCGCATGATTTTGCTTTGTGCCGCTGGCACTTACGCTTTTTCATTTTGACATATGGCTTTAGGTTTGTCAAATGGTAAGAAAAATAGAGTGAGAAAAGGTCAGATCTTTTCTGCCGGATTCTCACTCTATTTTTATAGAAGTAAAAATAAAAAGATATATTTTTATTCTTTGATAACACTTTTTCCGGTATCCCGATTTTTTAAATAAACATTGATTCCATTGTTTTGATTGCCGGTGACCAGCAAAGCGTCTGTAAGGCGGGAACATCCGTGGGCTTTTAGCTGATTGTTCAGCCAGGTCTCATCTTTGCCCGAGTGTTTCAGGTTTTTCTTTAGAAGCTTTCCGTCCATGACGTATGTTGGGACGAGCGTTTCTTCCTGCGGAGTTTGCCCAAGATCCGACGGTGTTGCCGGGCGGTTTTGGGCTTTGGGAAGAAAACTGATGCGTCCGTTTTCCTCAAGAATGGCGGTCTGGATCTGCGACAGATCGTAAAATCCGTTAAGGCGGCACTGGGTTAAAAATTCTGAAAGATCAATGTGGCCTTTTTTGAAATTTTCTTCGTAAATTTGGTCATTGTGGAAAAGGATGTTGGGGGAGCCGGATAGGAACATACGGACTTTCATGCTTTTGCTGCTTAGCAGGGATAGAAGATAAGTCACTAAGCTGATGGTGATCATGGCGATGAGGGGCTCCATAAAATCTTCCAGGGCCGTCGCCATCTCTGCGGCGATGGAACCGATCGTAATACCGCAGATATAATCAAACATACTAAGCTCGGACATTTGACGGTGCCCGATCAGTCTGGTTAGAAAAAATAATACAATGATAGAAACGACGGATAAAATAATGATAGATAGATATGACATAAAAACCTCCTGACTCTCCTTTTGTTTTTTAAAAGTATGTCTCGTCTAAGAAAAAATATGCAAAATACAAAAATGAAAGAAAAAAGTGTTTTTTATGCAAAAATTAATTGAAAGATACTGCAAAAAAAAATGACATTTTGCATAAAGTGTGTTATTATGGTATGCATGATGAATTTTTATTAAGGAAATCTGTCAAAATATAGACAATCATGTCGATACAGCGCTAAGAGAGCAGCATCAGACGGCCCATATATTCGGAGGGCTGATCTTTGAAAGATATCATATAGATTTGAAGGAGGTCATTCCATGATTTTTGGAGTAGTTCTTGCCGGAGGAATCGGCAGCAGATATGGAAATATAGAAAAACCAAAGCAGTTCCTTACTTTGGGAGATAAGCCGATTATCATTCATACTATAGAGAAGTTTTTTGTGAACCACCGTTTTGAAAAAATCATTGTGCCGTGTCCGTCCCAATGGGTGAACCACACGAAGAATATTATCGCAAAGAATTTGGGACAAACAGAGCGGGTGACGGTGATTCAGGGCGGAAGTACCCGCAACGAAACGATCATGAACGCCATTCGTTATATTGAGGAGAATTATGGTCTGGATGACGAGACCGTTATCGTGACCCATGATTCGGTGCGCCCGTTTGTCACTCATCGTATTTTGGAGGAAAATATCGACTATGCGTTGGAGTATGGAGCTTGTGATACGGTGATTCCGGCTTCGGATACCATAGTAGAGAGCGCCGGACATGATATTATCAGCAATATTCCGGATCGTTCCATCATGTATCAGGGACAAACTCCGCAGTCTTTCCGCGCGAAGAAGCTAAAAGAACTTTACGAGTCTCTGACAGAAGAAGAGAAAAAGATTTTGACCGACGCCTGTAAGATTTTTGTTCTGAAAGGACAGCCTGTGCATCTTGTACTGGGAGAAGTTTTTAACATTAAAATTACTTATCCTTATGATATGCGGGTGGCAGAAACATTAATTAAAGGAGATATTTCATGATTAATACAGTATATCGACTGGTAGCCCCTCGCCGATTTGAGGTGGCGTTTAATGATATTGATTTAAATGGGGAACAAATCGTGGTAAGACCGACTCATTTGTCAATTTGTCATGCGGACCAAAGATATTATCAGGGCAGCAGACCGCAGGAAATTTTGGCGAAAAAACTGCCGATGGCTTTGATCCACGAAGGAATTGGCGATGTTGTATACGACCCGAAGGGAGAGTTTAAACCGGGAGAACTGGTGGTTATGATCCCGAATACGCCGACAGAAAGCGACGATATTATTGCGGAAAATTATTTGCGCAGCTCAAAGTTCCGCGCCAGCGGATTTGATGGGTTTATGCAGGATAATGTTGCCCTTGACCGTGACAGAGTGGTACGGCTTCCCCAGGATATTGACCGGACGGTGGCGGCCTATACGGAACTTGTCACTGTAAGCGTTTCCGCATTGCAGAGATTTGAGAGATTTACCCATGCCAGAAAAAATGTGGTAGGAGTATGGGGAGACGGAAACCTGGGATATTTGACGGCGCTTTTCTTCCATTATATGTATCCGAACACGAAGCTTGTGATTCTGGGTACGGATCGTGAAAAATTAAATACATTCAGTTTTGCAGATGAAACATACCTTGTATGGGATGTGCCTGAGGATTTTGCGGTGGATCACGCCATCGAGTGCGTGGGTTCGGAAGCGTCTCAAAAGGCCATAAGCCAGATCATCGACGTGATCAATCCGGAAGGTACGATATCCATTTTGGGAGTATCAGAATACCCGATCCCGATCAACACCCGTATGGTATTGGAAAAAGGGCTGCATATTTTTGGAAGCAGCCGAAGCGGAAGGAAGGATTTTGAAAGGACCGTAAGTTTATATGAAGAGTATCCGGAAATTATTGGTTATCTCAGTAATATCACCGGAGCGTTGGTTGAAATCCATTCGATCGAAGACATGGTAAAAGCCTTTGAGATTGACATTCAAAAGTCAATGGGTAAGACGGTTATGATCTGGAAGAAGTAAGCTTTAAGAAAAATAACAAAAAGATTATGTGAGTACAAGGGAGACATTGCGGCTCCTTTGCCTATACAGTAACTTGTTAACCATGCAAAAAAAGGAGAGAGAAATGACACTCACAAAAATCTTGGATGCAGTGGATGGATTTGTCTGGGGACCGGTCATGCTTATCTTGCTGGTAGGTACAGGTATCCTTCTGACGATCCGCTGTAGATTCCTTACATGGAGAAATCTTCCATGGGCGCTGAAAACGACACTTAGCAAAGAATCAAGAACAACCAATCGAGGCACGGGAGACGTATCCCCGTTCTCCGCATTAACTACCGCTTTGGCCGCCACCATCGGAACGGGTAATATCGTCGGTGTGGCAACGGCGATGGTATCCGGAGGAGCGGGAGCCCTTGTGTGGATGTGGATATCCGCATTTTTCGGCCTTACTTCTAAGTTTTCAGAATGTATGCTTGCGATCAAATACCGGGAAGTCAATGAAAAAGGAGAAATGTCCGGTGGTCCAATGTACACTATGAAAAAAGGACTGAAAAATAAAACTCTTGGCGCAGTGCTTGGATGGTTATTTGCACTCTTTGCAGTGATTGCTTCTTTTGGTATTGGAAACTTTACCCAGGGTAATTCTATCACAACGGCGGTAACTTCCACTTTTGGCTTTGATAAGAGAGCGGTCGGCGTGGTGCTTACCATACTTGCTCTGGCCATTATTCTTGGAGGAATCAAAAGTATTTCGAAGGTTTCTTCTGTTGTAGTACCTCTTATGGCGGTATTTTATGTGATTGCCGGTCTGGTGGTTATCTTCGGTAATATCGGAAATCTTCCGTCCGGAATCGCCACAATCTTTAAAATGGCATTTAGTATAAAAGCAGTGGGCGGAGCGCTCTGCGGTAATATCGTGGCAAGCATGATGCAGGCAATGCGTTATGGCGTTGCCAGAGGTGTATTCTCCAACGAGGCCGGTATGGGATCCGCAGCGATCACAGCGGCAGCGGCGACAACAGACAACCATGTGCGCCAGGGCTACATCAACATGACAGGAACTTTCTGGGATACCATCGTCGTTTGTACGATTACGGGACTTTGTATCGCAAGTTCCGGCCAGCTTGGAACGGTCAACGACGCCACAGGACAGTTATTTACCGGTGTGGAACTTACGATCCAGGCGTTCTCCACAGTGTTAGGTCCTGCCGGAGCTTACATTGTAACAGTGGGTATCGCTTTGTTTGCTTTTTCTACGATCCTTGGATGGGAGTACCATGGAGAAAAGGCATGGGAATACTTATTTAATTCTCACAAATATAACTTTATTTACCGTATTGTATTTTCTTTGTTAGTTTATGTTGGTGCAACACAGACTTTGGAAATTGTATGGAGTTTTTCTGATATTGCCAATGCATTGATGGCAATTCCAAACTTAATCTGTATGCTTCTTTTGAGCGGAGAGATCGCAAAAGATGTGAGAGAGTTCCAGAAAGTATTGGAAGAAGAAAAAATGAATAAATAATAGACTTATCGAAAAAAGAAGTGTTTCCTAAAAAAGTCGGCCGGTTTTTCATCGGCCGACTTTTTAATATTCCTATGTTTAATCTAACTTTATTCCTGCTAAGAGAGCGCCAAGCCCTGTGGTTGCGCTTCCCTCATCCTTATAAGTGATGGATGGCTCGTCGATCTCCTCTGCCGGAGCAGATTCTTCCACGGCTTTCATGGAAAGACTGATCTTGCCGTCTTCCACCTTTAAAACCTTGGCTTTGACAAGCTGTCCTTGTTTTACTACTTCGCCGGGAGAGTTCACCCTTTTGTTGGCAAGCTGAGAGATATGGACCAGCCCGGAAATACCCTCATCCACTTCAACAAATACGCCGTAAGGTTTGATGGACTCAATCTTTCCTTCGATGACGGTGCCCGGGATGATGGCGTTGATCTTGCGTTCTCTTTCTTCCTTGCGTTTCTGGGATAAGACGTCCCGCACAGAAAGGACAAGACGGCCTTTTTCTTCATCAACGGTAATGACCTTAGCTTCTACTGTCTTGCCTAAGTATTCATTGGTATCTTCCACGTATCCGAGAGCAAGCTGGGAAATCGGAATAAATCCGCGAAGGCCTTCTACATAGGCGATGACTCCACGATTGACGATGCCTCCGACTTTTAAAGTGAGGATCGTTCCTTCGTCAAGATACTGTTTTACCGTGACCCATGCCTGTGACATTACGGCTTCTTTTACCGATAAAGAAACATTGCCGTCGCCGTCATCTTCTCTTAAAACAATCGCTTTAATGGAGTCACCGACCTTTACGCTGTGCATATTAAAGGATGGATCCTCACTGTAATCAGAGCGGTTGACGATACCTTGAGTGTGGTATTGGATATCTACATAGGCAGCGTCATTATCCACTGAGACGATCACGCCGTCCACTATTTCACCAGGACTCAGTTTGCGAAAAGAAGCGTCTAGTTCTCTTTCAAAATCAGCCATAGATTCATTCATATTAAAATACCTCGCTTTCTCATCTGTGTGTTACACACGTAAGACGTGTGGCGCAGAGTGACTATTTCTAAGTATATCACAAACTGGCGGGAAAGAAAACTTTTAAAGATATGAAAAAAATAGTTGCATTATTTAAAAAGATTATGTATTATGATATCAGGAATCATTCCTATTTTGATTCCCTAAGCTACATATAGCTGAACTAAACTAAACGAAAGTAAATATAAAGGAAGGAGAATTTACTATGGAATTAAAAGGAAGTAAGACAGAGGCCAATCTTTGGACAGCATTTGCAGGAGAAAGTATGGCTCGTAACAAATATACTTATTTTGCAAGCAAAGCTCGTAAAGAAGGATATCAGCAGATCGCAGCAATCTTTGAAGAAACCGCTGCAAACGAAAAAGAACACGCAAAACTTTGGTTCAAGGCTTTAAGCGGAATTGCTGATACAGCTTCTAACCTTATTGCAGCAGCAGAAGGTGAACATGAAGAGTGGACACAGATGTACAAAGAGATGGCTGAAACAGCTCGTGAAGAAGGCTTCTTCGCATTAGCAGATACTTTTGATGCTGTTGGTAAGATCGAAAAGAGCCATGAAGACCGTTATATCAAGCTCGCTGAGAACCTTTCCAACAACGAAGTATTCAAGCGCGCAGAAGTTAAAGTATGGTACTGCCGTAACTGTGGACATCTTGAGTATGGCACAGAAGCTCCGGAAGTATGTCCAGTTTGCGAACATGAACGCTCCTACTTCGAGATCAAGAGCGAAAATTACTAGAATATTAATTCCTGATGGATCGGTTAAGGTTGCAGCAGGTTAGATAATTAGGAAGCCGTTGTGCGAACGACTTAATCAGCGTGATTAAGCGTGAGCGTCAACGGCTTTTATCTTTATTAGAAGGAGCGGCTGCCGGCGTCTGGCAGTAATGCTTGAAGATTTGAGATATCCGGTCGCTGTATTTAACGAAGGAATCAAAGATATAGTTAATAAATATGCAATGATTTGTCAACATGGTTGGAAAGTTTTAACTTGGAAAATTAATAGAATATTCATGATAAATATATACCATTTTTTGTCAAATGGAGTATAATGTGTAATTAGTTTGAGGATGTATAATGTTTTATAGTTAAAGACTCATAAGAAAGGAAGGATATCATGAATGAGAAGCAGAAAAAGGGAAGAGTGAGGGCGAAAAAAGATATCATCCACCTAAGGTTGGGAGTGGCCGCTTTAGTTTTGGTGATCATTTATATTGCCGGCATCTGGCATTATTCTTCTCATTTCCTGCGTAACACTTATATAAATTCGCAAAAAGTCGGCGGAATGGAGCTTGCAGAAGCGGAGGCTTCTTTTACCCAGGATTATGACTCCCACGCCATCACCATTGTGGAAAAAGAGCGAAAAGAAAAAATTGATCCGAAGGACATCAATATGACCATCGGAGTGGGGGATCGGATTTCCGGATTATTAAAAAAGCAAAATCAGTTTTTATGGTTTTTACATATTTTCGGGAAAAATAATATGACGGTCGCCCTCGATGTGACTTACGATGAGGACGCATTAAAAAGCATAGTGGACGGCCTGGAATGTTTCGTGGAGAAAAATATAACGGCGCCCCAATCGGCTTACATAAAGGCCGGAGAAAAGAAGTATGAGATCGTAAAAGAAGTGGAAGGCAACACGGTAAATAAGGACAAGCTTCTCGAAAAAATCAAAGAAGATTTTTCCACCTGCGTGACAAAAATTGATCTGAAAAAAGAAGAACTTTATGAATTGCCGAAGGTTTATTCGGATAATAAAAAACTGAAGGCCGCGCTGAAAACGGCGAACCAGTATGCCAAGTCAAAGGTTACATATGATTTTCAATATACGGAAGTTGTGGTGGACTACACCAAGTTTAAGGATTGGCTGCGGGTCAGTGACGATTTTGAAGTGTATTTTGACGATACCGATGTGGCAAATTATGTTTTAAAGCTTGGAAAAGATTTTAATACCGTTGGGGTGGCAAGAAAGTTCACCACGGCCAACGGCAATGAAATCACCATCACCGAAGGCGGATACGGCTGGAAGATTTACCAGGATGAGGAATACAGCACTCTGATCGAAAATCTAAAAAGCGGTAAGGAAATTAAGAGAGAGCCAGTCTACTCTTATGAAGCGCAGTGTTACAATGGGCCGAATGACGATATCGGAGACAGTTATGTTGAAGTGAGTATTTTAAATCAGATGGTATACCTGTTCATTGACGGAAATTGTATTTTAAGTTCGTCGGTGGTGACAGGAGATCCGACGAAGGGATACGATACCCACACAGGAATCTACGGCCTTACCTACAAACAGCGTAACGCTACGTTGACTGGGCAGGGATATTCCAGTCCGGTCAGCTACTGGATGCCATTTAACGGTAACGAAGGTTTACATGACGCTTCTTGGAGAGGATCCTTCGGCGGTTCCATATATCAGGGCGGCGGCTCCCATGGCTGTGTAAACTGCCCGACCAGCGTTGCGGCAACCCTTTATCAATATGTGGATAAAGGATTTCCGATCATTGTGCATTAATATATATTTTATATTTCAATAGCTTCTCAATAAGACAGTGTGACGGTTGATTTTACAATTCCCCGAAAAAAGCGGACATACACTTTTTTCGGGGAATTGTAATTTTTATTTCTATGATGTATTATACTTTTGGAATCAAGATTGAGCTAAAAATAATCATTACATGGGAGGTTTGACATGGATATTAAAACAGGAATGACATATACTTTAAGGGAAAATGTTACGAAGGAAAATGCAGCTAAGACGCTGGGAAGCGGAAGCCTGCTGGTTTACGGTACGCCTGCGATGCTTCTTTTAGTGGAGAAAACGGCAGTGGCGCTCCTGGAGGGACATTTGGACGAGGGAATGACCACCGTAGGAACCAATCTTAATGTGGATCATGTGAGTGCAACGCCCCTTAACATGGAAGTATGCGCGAAAGTGACTCTCACTGAGATTGATCGTAAGAGACTGGTCTTTGAAGTGGAAGTGAAAGATCAGGCGGGCATGATCGGAAAGGGAAGCCATGAGCGTTTTATCGTGGATGCTAACAAGTTCCAGGCAAAGACAGACGCAAAATTAGGGTAGCCAAAGATGCGTGAACCGATACGGCTAAATAAATATTTAAGTGATGCGGGAATCTGCTCCAGGAGACAGGCCGACCGTTATCTGGAAGAGGGAAAGATCACCGTCGACGGAGTAAAAGCAGTGATGGGACAGAAAGTAACTGCCGATCAGGATATCCGGCTGATGGGAAAAAAGATCGCGAAAGCTTCCGAAAAAAAGGTTGTGCTTGCCTTCCATAAGCCAAGGGGCATTGTATGCACTACACAGAAAAAAGAAAAAGATAACATCGTAGATTATATCAATTATACGGAGAGGATCTATCCGGTGGGGAGACTGGATAAAGACTCGGAGGGATTGATTTTTCTGACCAATGACGGTGCCTTGATGAATGAGATCTTATGTGCAAGGAATTATCACGAAAAGGAATATGAAGTCCGGGTCAACAAAGAAATTACAGATAACTTTCTGAAAAAAATGAGCGAGGGCGTGGAGATTCTCGACACGAAAACAAGACCTTGCAAGGTGAGAAAAACGGGGGAGCGAAGTTTCCGGATCATTCTCACCCAGGGGCTTAACCGGCAGATTCGAAGAATGTGCGAATCCCAGGGATATCAAGTAAGAAGACTGCGGCGGATCCGCATTATGAACGTGACCCTTGGGAATCTGGAATCCGGCAAATACCGGGAGCTTAGCGCCAAGGAGAAAAAACAGCTCCTTGATCTATGCAAAAATCATTCAGAAGGGCAAAGGAGGGAATGGTAGTGAGTCAACTGACAAGAATGAAAGAATTGATAGGGAAGCTGGATGAGGCGGCCAAAGCTTACTACCAGGAGGATCGGGAGATCATGTCCAATTTGGAGTATGATAAGCTTTATGACGAGCTTCTTACTTTGGAGAAAGAAAGCGGAGTGGTGATGGCCAACAGCCCGACGGTCCATGTGGGATATGAGGTTCTCAGCGGACTGGAAAAGGTTCCCCACGATTCGCCGATGCTGTCATTGGATAAAACAAAGAGTCCGGAGGATCTTGTGGGATGGCTTGGAAATCAGAAAGCGATGCTTTCCTGGAAAATGGACGGGCTTACTGTCGTTCTTACTTATAAGAATGGAGCCTTGCATAAGGCGGTGACGAGAGGAAACGGAAAGGTGGGCGAGGTCATCACCAACAACGCCCGGGTATTTAAAAATCTTCCGTCCCGGATTCCGTGGAAGGGCACCGCGGTTTTAAGGGGAGAGGCGATCATCCGGTATTCGGATTTTGAAAGAATCAATCAGGAAATCGGGGAGACCGACGCCAAATATAAAAACCCCAGAAATCTTTGCAGCGGTTCAGTCCGCCAGTTGAATAATGAGATCACCGCAAAACGGAATGTTCATTTTTATGCCTTTTCTCTGGTAGAGGCCCAGGGCAGAGAAGAAGAAAATTCCGTGGAAAAAAATATGCTCTGGCTTCAAAGTATGGGATTTGAGATCGTGCCGTATATTATGGTAGATTCCTCCACAGTGGTGAAAGGAGTCCGGGAATTTTCAGAAAAGCTTCCGGAAAATGATTTTCCGTCCGATGGTCTGGTTCTCATCTATGATGACGTTGCCTATGGAGAATCGCTGGGAAGCACGGCAAAGTTTCCGAGAAATTCCATCGCCTTTAAGTGGGCCGATGAGCAGGCAAAGACCAGGCTTGAAGAGATCGAATGGAGCCCGTCAAGAACCGGGCTGATCAATCCGGTGGCGATCTTTACCCCGGTGGAACTGGAAGGAACCACCGTAAGCCGCGCCAGTCTCCATAATTTAAGTATCATGGATCATCTGGAATTGGGAATCGGCGATGAGATTATGGTATATAAAGCCAATATGATCATTCCCCAGGTTTCCGAGAACTTAACCAGAAGCGGAAGTTATGAACCGGTAGAACATTGTCCGGCCTGCGGCGCCCCAACAAAGATCATGACAGAAAATGACGTGAAGCTTTTGTACTGTCCTAATCCTTATTGCAGTGCGAAAAAAGTGAAACTCTTTACTCATTTTGTGAGCCGGGACGCGATGAATATCGACGGACTGTCCGAGGCGACCCTCACAAAGATGATCGAAAAACAGTTCATCAACGAATTGTATGATCTTTTTGATCTTTCCAAATACAAAGAAGAGATCATTGCCATGGAGGGCTTTGGGGAAAAATCCTACGATAATTTAATCCACTCCATTGAAAAATCAAGGAAAACCACCATGCCTAGATTTTTGTATAGCCTGGGTATTTTAAATGTGGGAAGTTCCAATGCGCGTTTGATCTGCGATCATTTCCTGGATTCTCTTTCCGGGCTGATGGAGGCGGAAGAAGAGGAGATCACTATGATAGAAGGAATCGGCCCGGTGATCGCCAAAAGCTTAAAGGATTATTTTGAAAATGAACATAACAAAAAAGTGCTTGAAAAGCTGCTTCAATGCGTAACCTTTGAGGAAAGAAAAATAGAGAAGGACGCCAATGCGTCGATCAGCGGAAAGACCTTTGTGATAACCGGGGCAGTTCATCATTTTTCCAACCGGAAGGAATTAAAGGAAAAAATAGAATCCCTCGGAGGAAAAGTAACCGGATCCGTATCCGCCAAAACGGATTATCTGATCAACAATGACGCAGCGTCTTCTTCCTCGAAAAATAAAAAGGCAAGAGAGCTTAATATACCGATTTTAACCGAAGAAGAATTTCTGGCATTATTATAAAGCAGATTACAGCGCAGAGAGTGCAGGCTGCGATGGACTTTCGCAGGTTATGCGGGATACCAATTAGAGGATAGTTTGTTTTAGGAGAGGAAAAGGAGAAATAAAATGAGGGAATTAAATTGGGCGGTGCTGGGCACCGGAGTGATCGCCAATGAGATCGGACAGGCATTTGTCCGTATGGATCGAAAGATATATGGTATTTGCAACCGCACTTATGAAAAGGCGGTGGATTACGCTAAAAAATATCAAGTGAAAAAAATCTATAAAGAATATGAGGAGCTTTGCCGGGATGAGGCGGTGGACGTCATTTATATCACCACTCCCCATAATACACATTACGGATTTATCCGCCAGGCGCTGGAACAGGGAAAGCACGTTTTTGCAGAAAAGTCTATCACTTTGAATCAGGAAGAATTGCTTGATTTAAAGGAGCTTGCGGAAAAAAATCATGTGATTTTAGCGGAGGCAATGACAATCTGGCATATGCCTTTGTATAAAAAATTGTGGGAGATCGTAGAGAGCGGAAGAATCGGAAAACCGCAGATGATCACCGTTAATTTTGGAAGTTACAAAGAATATAATATGAACAACCGTTTCTTTAACCGGAATCTGGCGGGAGGCGCAATGCTGGACATCGGAGTGTATGCCTTAAGTATTGTCAGAAGTTTCATGGAAAGCCAGCCAGACCAGATTGTGACACAGTGGAAACCGGCGCCTACCGGGGTGGACGAGCAGGCCAGTCTGCTGCTGATGAACCAAGAGGGACAGATGGCGACGGTGGCGCTTACCATGCATTCCAAGCAGCCAAAAAGAGCGATGATCAGTTGTGAGAAAGCTTACATCGAAGTGATGGAATTTCCGAGGGCTTGCCGCGCAGTGATCGTAGACGCTGAAACCGGAGAAAGAGAGGAGATCACCGCCGGAGATACCCAATATGCGATTCAGTACGAATTAAATGATATGGAAAATGCTATTCTTACCGGAGATGTTTCCGGATTAAAGTTTGATCATACCTTAGACGTTATGGAGATTATGACTTATGCCCGCAGACAGTGGAATATGAAATATCCGGAAGAAGAATCATAAAAAAGAGCCGCCGCAGCAACGCTTGGACAGATGTGTCTAAAAAGCGTGACGCCTGCGGTGGCTTTTTTGATGAAAATGCCTGGTTTATAGTTTTTATAGCTGTTCTGTAATTTTTCTTGCCACGTAGATACCGCTGGCAGAAGCGTGAGACAGAGAATGAGTAACGCCGCTTCCGTCGCCGATAATATATAATCCCGGATACTTCGTTTCAAGATTTTCGTTTAGTTCCACTTCCATATTATAGAACTTTACTTCCACCCCATAAAGAAGAGTATCGTCATTGGCGGTTCCCGGAGCAATTTTATCCAGAGCGTAGATCATTTCTATGATTCCGTCAAGGATCCGTTTTGGGAGAACCAGACTTAAGTCCCCCGGCGTTGCGGCAAGAGTCGGAGTGACCAGCCCTTCCTCGATTCGTCCGGCGTTGCTTCTTCGTCCCCGGACCAGATCGCCGAAACGCTGCACGATGACGCCGCCGCCCAGCATATTGGATAATCTGGCGATGCTTTCCCCGTACCCGTTACTGTCCTTAAAAGGCTCTGAAAAATGCTTTGCCACCAGAAGGGCAAAATTGGTATTTTCCGTTTGTTTCTGGGAATCTTCATAACTATGGCCATTTACCGTTACAATCCCGTTGGTATTTTCATTTACCACAATTCCATATGGATTCATACAAAAAGTACGGACATTATCTTCAAATTTTTCTGTGCGGTATACAATCTTGCTTTCGTAAAGTTCATCGGTAAGATGAGAGAAGATTACAGCGGGAAGTTCCACGCGGACGCCGATATCCACCCGGTTGGATTTGGTTGGAATATCAAGGTCCTTACAAACGCTCTCCATCCATTTACTTCCGCTTCGTCCAACGGAGACGATGCATTTTTTACAATCGGCTTCTTCTCCCTTGGAAGAGATCCGGTAGCCGTCTTCTGTTATGTCGATCTTATCCACCGGGGAGTTAAAATAAAAAGTGACTTTATCCTTTAACTCATCATATAAATGTTCCAGGACAACATAGTTGATATCGGTTCCCAGATGACGGACAGAAGCATCCAGCAATTTTAATTTATTTTGCAGACAGACTTTTTTCAAGTGAGTGCCGGCAGTGGAATACATTTTCGTACCCTGCCCGCCGTGGGATAAATTGATCTCATCCACATAATGCATCAGAGAAAGCGCTTCCTTTTTTCCGATATATTCAAATAAAGTTCCTCCGAAATCGTTGGTGATATTATATTTGCCGTCGGAAAACGCCCCGGCGCCTCCAAATCCGTTCATGATGGCGCAAGTCTTACAGTGAATACAGAACTTTATTTTATCTCCGTCAATGGGACAGCGCCTTTTTTCCAGAGAAGTGCCAGTCTCGAAAACAGCGACCTTTAAATCCGGTTTTTGCTTCACCAATTCATAGGCGGAAAAAATTCCTCCCGGACCAGCGCCGATAATAATAACGTCATATTTCATTGATTTACCTCATTTCTATCTCCATGTCAAAACCAGATGATCAGGCTCTATGGCTGCTCCAAGGGCACGGAGAGTAAGTTTTATAGTTTGTTCATTCGAAAAAGTAATCACCAGCGTGGAATAATCGATCCGCCGGCATTTATAATCTAAAAAACGGATATCCCTTATGAGATCGGGCAAGACGGCAGTGGTCCTTCCCGTAAGGCCCGCATAAATGCTGTTGACAGCATCAGGAGTTTGGGAAAACTCCAGAAGAATTTCCCGTATTTTTGATAAAATCGGGAAAAATAAAGTGTGGTCTCTGGCAGCGGCAGGATGTATTTTTTCCCAATCTTCTCCCTGAAATACCATAAGCCCCTTTAAAAATTCTTCAAGACTTTTTTGAGATTCTCCGTCGGTGATATCCAAGGATAGCAGTTGAAAGAAAGGATAGAGAATGGAATCGTTAGGGCCTGCCTTAAATAGAGGAACCTGCTCTGGGCGGGGAATTGATTTCGTTGGATCCGTAAATTGCAGCATAAAAGTTCTCCGTTATATTCGTATTTCGCACTGTCGTGATGTTGGTTTAACTATATATTGTGAAAGACGATTGCTCCGTGCGAAGCATTCCCGCAATCGCTCCGGATATTCGCATTTCGCACTGCCGTGCTTCATGCTCATATTCGGAGTGCGCCAAATGTCCATAGCTGCTCTTGTGCAAGCACATCGCAGCTATGCCCGTTTGGCTTACTTTCACAATATATAATAACGTATTTTGGGGGAATTGAAAATAGTTCGGGGATATTTTCATGCTGATTTATCACAAAAATTGATATGTTTACTATAAAATTAATCTATCCAAAATACTAATATTGTGTTAGAATTTGTAACTACAATGATAATATCTGGTGATTTTTTGATGGAAGTTCAAGGTTATCAGTATGATATAGAATAAGCTAGAAAAGAAAAGAGATGACACAATATGCCTATTAGAATTGATGCAGATTTACCTGCAAAGAAAATATTAGAGCAGGAGAATATTTTTGTGATGGATTATGAGCGGGCTTTGTCCCAGGATATCCGTCCTTTGGAAATTATTATTATGAATCTGATGCCGACTAAGCAGGAGACAGAGTTGCAGCTATTGCGCAGTTTGTCCAACACTCCCCTTCAGGTGAATATCACTTTTTTGAAAACGGAGAGTCACGAGTCTAAGAATGAATCGGCCAGTCATATGGAGATGTTTTATACTGTTTTTTCGGAAATTAAGGATAAATATTTTGATGGAATGATCATCACCGGGGCGCCTGTGGAGACGATGGATTTTGAGAACGTGGATTATTGGCCGGAGCTTGTGCAGATCATGGACTGGTCCAGAACTCATGTTACTTCCACCTTCCATATTTGCTGGGCAGCCCAGGCAGGTCTGTATTATCATTATGGAGTGAGGAAGTTTGAGCTTCCGGAGAAAATGTTTGGCGTGTTTGACCATTATACGATTCACAGGAAAACTCCGTTGGTTCGAGGATTTGACGATGTGTTTAAAGCGCCTCATTCCAGACATACGGGGATTGTCCGGGATGATGTGGACAATGACGACCGGCTTACAATTCTTGCCGATTCCCCGATTGCCGGGCCGTTTATCATCATAGCCAGAGAGGGGCGCCAGATTTTCGTGACCGGACATCCGGAGTATGACGTGGTGACTCTGGACGGAGAATATAAAAGAGATCTCGCCAAAGGAATGGATAACGTCCCATTTCCGAACGGATATTATAAAGATGATAATCCGATCCGCGGCCCGTTAAAATCATGGAGATGCCATGCCAATACTTTATATACCAATTGGCTTAATTATTATGTATATCAGATGACCACATATGATATTAACGATATTAAGAATTTAGAGTAAGAGTTAGAGCAAGAGAATGTAAGAAAGATAAATGGAGATTAAGAAAAGTAGTTTGTTTATAAACTGCTTTTCTTTTTTTTCTATTACTTTGCCGGTTTTCTTACCGGCAGCCGCGCAATGACGCTTTGCGCCTTCGGCCTTTACCCTTTGACGCAGATGTTTCGATGGCAGCCTGAGGTATGGCAGAAAAAAGATTTATATAAGAAAAGATGATAAAAATGTTTCAGAAAACTTATTTTTTAAGAATTGTTTTGTTAAGGGTAAAGTGATATGATAAATGTGAGATCGTATAATTTTACAATAGGAGAAGGAAGCTGTTAGAAAGAGTGGGGAAGGATGAATATTAATTTCAATAATGCCATCATTAATGAACATATGATGGATGGTTTTTTTGGATTAGAAAAGGAAAGTTTGAGGATTACTCCTCAGGGATTTTTGGCCCGGACGGAGCATCCTTTTAAGGATAATCCTTGTATTGAGAGGGATTTCAGTGAAAATCAGGTAGAGTTGATTACTGCGGTGTCGGACAGTGTGGATGGAGTGTGGGAGGACCTTGCTTCTCTTCACAGGGAGACGGTGAAGAAATTACTTCACCTGGAAACCGGAACGGAGTATCTTTGGCCTTTTTCAAATCCTCCTTATGTGAGGGGTGAGGGGGATATTCCGATCGCTCATTTTAGTGAAAAGTTTCGGAAAAAAGAACAATATAGGCAGTATTTGGCGAGAAAGTACGGAAGAAGGAAAATGCTTTTTTCCGGGATTCATTTTAATTTTTCATTTCCGGATATCCTGTTTGAAGAGGGATGGAAGGAGAGTTCTTGTTCTAGCGTGCAGGAATATAAAAACAGCGTTTATTTGGAGTTGGCTAAGAAGATTATCAAGTATAGCTGGCTGATCGTGTACATTACGGCGGCCAGTCCTGTGATGGACGCCTCCTTTTTCCGGGAGGAAAATATCGGAAAAGAAATTTTAAAGAATTATGCTTCACCTAGATGCAGTGAAATGGGATATTGGAATAAATTTATCCCCGTATTAGAGTACGATAATCTGGAAGGCTATGTAAACAGCATTGAGGATTATGTGAACCACGGAATGCTCAGGGAAGCGTCAGAGCTTTACTATCCGGTGCGTTTGAAACCGGAGGGAGAAAACACGCTCGCCCGTTTAAAGGAATGCGGCGTGAATCATATAGAACTTAGAATGCTTGATCTGAATCCGCTGATTCGGGAAGGAATTAATAAAGAAGATCTCCAGTTTTTGCATTTGCTGATCATATATTTGACATCCTTAAAGGAGGAGTCTTTTGACGCCTACCAGCAGGCGATGTCCATTAAGAACCAGAAAATGGCGGCAAAGTATGATGAGGACGATATTTGGATTAAGACCTCCAAAAACAGATCAAGGCCGGTTCGGGAAGAGGCGATGAGAATCCTCTTTAATATGGAACATTTTTTTATAAAACATGGAAAGCAAGAGTATCTTGATATCATCCGACATCAGGAGAAAAAAATCGTATGCCCGGAAGAACGGTATGCGGTGCAGATTAAGAAGGCATTTCGAAGAAACTATGTAAGGAAAGGAATTGCACTGGCAAAGACATATGCTCAGGAGATCGAGAATGAAGTTTCTTCATAAGGAGGGCATGAAATGTGCGAATTATTTGGATTTTGCTCAAAGGAAGGCTGGCAGCTTAACGAATATCTGGAAGAGTTTTATGGCCATAGTAATGAACATCCCCACGGATGGGGCTTAAGTTTTATGGACGGCCATGAAGTAAATATTGAAAAAGAGCCAAGGCAGGCTGCCATGAGTTCGTATTTAAAGAGCAGGTTATCCGTGCCGATCAAAGCAAAAAACGCATTTGCTCACATTAGATATGCTACAATAGGTAACGTGGAATATCAGAACTGTCACCCATATACGGGAAAGGACGCCAGCGGGAGACGGTGGACGATGATCCATAACGGAACGATCTTTGATTACCCTGTTCTGAACCGTTATATAGAGACGCAAAACGGAGATACGGACAGTGAGAGAATCCTTCTTTATATTTTGGACCGGATGAATGAAGCCATCGGAAGTCCAAAGCATATGCTAAAGCCGGAGGAAAGATTTCAGATTTTGGATACCATGGTCGCAGAAATGACAGAGGGAAATAATAAGTTAAATCTGATGATTTATGACGGAGAGCTGATGTACGTACACAGCAATCTGGCCGGTTCCCTTCATATGATGGAAAATGAAAATCAAGTATTTTTTTCCACTCGGCCCTTAAGTATGGGAGAATGGAAACCGGTGCCGTTTACCACATTACTGGCTTACCGAAAAGGAAAAAATGTATTTCAGGGAACAAACCACGGACATGAGTACGTGGAGACAGAAGAGAACTTAAAGTTCTTATATCAGATATTCTCCGAATTATAATAGTGGTCTTTATGGCATTTCCAAAAAGCCACCGCAAATATTTTAATACGACAACCTCCAAAGCAGATATGTAAATACCCAAAATCTACTTTGGAGGTTTTTTTATGCGGTTTTATCTGCTTTCAGAGAATCTTTTCTCATATCTTCCATAACCTTACACATGACTGCAACTCTCTCCTTACTTTCTTTGAAAAATCTCACTCTGTCTGCTAATATACCATAATACATATCTGCTGGATTCGTATTCTTTACATTTTTTTGTTTTTGTGCGTTCATACTACCATAAATCCTCTGGCTTCTCAAGCTGGAGCTAAATGCCTTCTGAGCGCCGAAGGCCGAAGGGAGCGAAGCGTCATTGCTAAGAAATATTTTTTGCGAACAGACATTATTTTTCCACTGCAATGGTTTTTTATTGCGAAAACTGATATACTGGTCTTAAAACTTCTCATCTTAAAATTTCTCAAAGTAAAACGAAGACTTCGATGATTAAAAGAGCGAAAAGTGTGAAAACTAGTTAAGGGTGATGCCTATGGATAAGAAAAAACAGAACAATGATTTGTCAATAATGCGTGGATTAAAAGAAGAAACGGTCAAAATGCTTTTGAAAGAAGGGCAGATAAAAAAGTATAAAAGATGTGAGATTATTTTTCGGGCCAGGGAAAATGTGGAGTATGTTTTTATTCAGTTGTCGGGAAAAACGATCACTTATAATCTCACCCATTCGGGAAAACGAAAGATCATATTTATTTTGGGAAGAGGCGCCCTTCTTAATGATAAGATTCTATCGGAAGGAATCATATCCAACTACTGTGAGGCAATCGAAGCCTGCGAGATTCTCCGGATTCCTATTTTGAGATTTCAGGAAATGATGAAACAGGATTATGATCTTACAAAATGCGTTTTGGCATATCAGGAAAATAAAGCTTGTAGGCTCAGCCACCAGCTTAAAAATACCATGGGCAGTATCTATATGGAAAGGAAGCTGTCGGCAAAGCTTTGGAAGCTTGCCAGAGATTTTGGCATAGAAAGGGAAGACGGCGTGGAGATTGATATCAATATGTCCATTACCTTATTGGCAGATTTCCTCGGGACGCCAAGGGAAACGGCGTCGAGGCTTTGTAAGACTTTGACCGATTACGGATTGATCCGGATGGACAAAAAAAGAGTGCTGATCCGGGATCCGAACCGGCTGCTGCATTTTTACAAGACAGGGGAACTGGAGTAGTTGAAAGATTTTGATGGAAATATTTGTACAAATTGTACAAATATCATGCGGTTTCACTAGCCTAATCGCAGCAAAAATATTAGAAAAAAATATTAAATTATAAAAATTCTGTGATTAATGTCACAGAATTTTTTTTGTGTGATTGATAATATATTATCAATAAACTACAGATACGTACTGCGAAAGGAAGGAGATTTTATGGGATATCGATTGACAAAGACCGTTGCGTCAGATTTATTTGCGCATTGGTGTGAAGAATACGATGTTTTTGCACCGGTGCTGAAAGTGGGAGAAGGTTGTTTTTCGGACACAGACATTATCCGTTATGATAAGGTCAGTGATCTTTCGGAAATCCTGTGGGATAAAAAATCGGATTATTCCTTTAAAGAAGTCCTGCTTAAAATTCATGAGGTGCTGTTTTACTTTACCGAGGATCAGACAATCGTGCCGAAGGGACCGGAAAAGGATATTTTAATTTTCCTTCGCGCCTGCGATCTCCACGCGGTAAAAAGACTGGATCAAATTTATCTGAATAATAAGTTTGAAGATTTTTATTATAAGAGAGTTCGGGAACGGGCGAAGTTTGTTCTGATGGGATGCAGCAAAACCTGTGATTCCGGATTTTGCGTGAGTATGGGAACCAACATTGCCGACAATTATGACGCTTATATAAAAGTAGAAGACGAGGCGGTATATGTTGCCATTAAGGATGAGGTTTTAGAGGATACTCTGACAGGATGGAAGGAGACCGGCGTGACGGCGCAGGAAGTCATTCCGGATCATGTGACAGAGAATAAGGAAAAGGTTACGCTGCCAAAGAATTTATCCAACGAGAGTTTCCATAAGGAAATCTGGGAAGAATACGGTTCCCGCTGCATCACCTGCGGAAGATGTAATTTTGTCTGTCCAACCTGTACCTGTTTTACCATGCAGGACATTTTCTACGGCGAAAATCCAAAGACCGGAGAGAGAAGAAGAGTGTGGGCGTCCTGCCAGGTGGACGGATATACGGATATGGCAGGCGGTCACGGATTCCGTAAGGGAAAGGCAGACCGTATGCGTTTTAAAGTAATGCACAAAATTTATGATTATGAGAAACGATTTGGATATCCGATGTGCGTAGGATGCGGACGATGCGATGACGTGTGTCCGGAATACATATCCTATTCTACTTTGGTAAACAGACTGGCAAAGGAGGAGCAGGAATGATGAAAAACGAATATATTCCTCAGTTATCAACAATCCGGGAAGTGATAAAGCATACCGATCTTGAGTACACCTTCCGCATGGAGTTTAAAGGCGACGTAAAACCGGGACAGTTTTTTGAAATTTCCCTTCCGAAATACGGCGAGGCTCCGATCTCAGTCAGTGGAATTTCAGAGGATACCGTCGACTTTACCATCCGCCGTGTGGGAAAGGTAACCAATGAAATTTTTGAAAACTATGTGGGCGACCAGCTTTTCATCCGCGGGCCATACGGCAATGGATTCGATGTGGAAAATTATAAAGGAAAAGAACTGGTCATCATCGCCGGGGGTACCGGATTATCTCCGGTAAGAGGCGTGGTAAATTATTTTGCAGATCACCCGGAGGAGGCAAAATCTGCCACTCTGATCGCAGGATTTAAGTCTCCGAAAGACGTATTATTTAAAGAGGACTTTGTATATTGGAAGGATCGGATGAACGTCATAAAAACCGTGGATGGCGCGCCGGAAGGATACGACGGTCCGGTGGGTATGGTCACAAAATATATTCCGGATCTTAAGTTTGAAGACATCAAAAACAGTGCGTTTATCTGCGTCGGTCCTCCGATCATGATTAAATTTACTGTGATGGAAATCTTAAAACTGGGCGTTCCGGAGGAAAATATCTGGATTTCCCATGAGAGAAAAATGTGCTGCGGTATCGGAAAGTGCGGTCATTGTAAGATCGGATCTACCTATGTCTGTCTGGACGGACCGGTATTTAATTATGTAGAAGGCAAAGAACTGATTGATTAGGAGGTATCGGAATGGGACTTGATCTAAATACAAAAAAATTAAAAAAGAATGCCTTTCGTGTATCAAAAGTGCGTGGAATCGGTGCTTCCAGAATCCGTGTTCCGGGGGGATATTTAGACGCCAGGGTATTGGGAATGATCCAGGAGATCGCAGAAGAATTTGGAAATGGCTATGTGCACATGACGACTCGTCAGGGATTTGAGATTGAAGGAATCCGATACGAAGATATGGATGAGATTAATAAAAGAATCCAGCCGATCATCGAGATCATCGGGACAAACCAGAAAGATCCGGAAACCGGATATGAGTCCTCCGGCACAAGAAATATCAGCGGCTGTATCGGCAATAACGTCTGTCCGTTTGCCAATTATAATACGGCAGAGCTTTGCCGTAAGATTGAGAAAGCGGTTTTCCCTAATGACCTGCATTTTAAGATTGCGTGTACCGGATGCTCCAACGACTGCGCGAAGGCGAGAATGCACGATTTCGGTATTATTGGTATGACAATGCCTCAGTATGATTATACTAGATGTGTAAGCTGCCAGGCTTGTATCAAAGGATGCAAGAGTCTGTCTGTGGACGCTCTTCGCATGGAAAATTATAAAATCGTAAGAGATACAGAAAAATGTATCGGCTGCGGCGTCTGCGTGACAAAATGTCCGACCCGCGCTTTGACCAGAAGTAAGAAAAAATACTACAAACTTACGATCATGGGCCGTACCGGAAAGAAAAATCCGAGACTTGGACAGGACTTTTTAGCGTGGGCTGATGCAGAAAATATCATTAAGATCATTTTAAACACTTACAAATTTGTGGAAGAATATATTTCCCCGGATGCTCCCGCAAGAAAAGAGCATATCGGATATATTATTGACCGCGTGGGATTTGAAGAATATAAAAAATGGGCGTTGGACGGCGTGGAGCTGATGCCGGAAACGGTGATGACGCCTTGCGTTTACTGGGACGGCATTCATTTTGACCGGCCGGAGAGGAGAGGACGATGAAAAAGATACAATCTACCTGTAACTTTTGCGCCATTGATTGTAATCTGGATTTTTATGTGGAGGACAATAAGATCGTCCGCACCGTTCCCACCAAAGGATATCCGGTAAATGACGGATTTTCCTGTATCAAGGGTTTGTCTTTAAGCAAACAGCAGACGACCGTAAAGCCAAATTCCCTGCCAAAAATCCGGCAGGAAGACGGAAGTTTTCGGCAAGTAAGCTGGGAGGAAGCATTTACTTATGTGGCGGATAAATTAAAAGAGATTCAGGCAAAGTACGGGACAGAAAGCGTGGCGGGGATCAGCACCGGACAGCTTACGCTGGAAGAGTTTGCCTTATTTGGCCATGTGATGCGCAACTATCTTCAAACCAACGTGGACGGAAATACCAGGCTTTGTATGGCGACGGCGGTGGTTGCCCACAAACAAAGCTATGGATTTGACGCGCCGGGATACACATTAAAGGATCTGGAACTGTCGGATACCCTGATCTTTATTGGATCCAATCCGGTGGTCGCTCACCCGATCGTCTGGGGCAGAGTCCGCCAAAATAAAGTGCCGGGACATAAAGTGATCGTCATCGATCCAAGACGTTCTGAAACAGCGATGAATGCGGATTATTGGTATGGATTAAAGTGGCGAAGCGATCTGCTCCTTCTTTATACCGTTGCCAATTTGTTAATCGAGAAAGATTATCTCGATCATACTTTTATAAAAGAACATACCGAGAGATTTGAGGAATTTAAGGAATTTGTGAAAGCCTATACTTTAGAGCGGGGCGCAAAGGGAACCGGGCTTTCCAAAGAGCAGATTTTAGAACTTGTGGAACTGATTCATCAGGGGAAAAGAGTATCCTTTTGGTGGACCATGGGCGTGAATCAGGGATATGAGGCGGTCCGTACCGCACAGGCAATCATCAATCTTGCTCTGATGACCGGCAACATCGGAAAACCGGGAACCGGAGCCAACTCCATTACCGGTCAGTGTAATGCCATGGGATCCCGCGCTTACAGCAATACGGCGTCTTTCTTCGGCGGAGGAGATTTCACCAATCCGGAAAGAAGAAAGAGAATTGCATCGGTGTTAAATGTGGACGAGAATATGCTGGCGAAGAAGCCGACCATAACCTACAACCAGATTATCGAAGGAATCAATGCGGGGCAGATCAAAGGACTCTGGATACTGTGTACCAATCCGAGACATAGCTGGACAAACAATGAAACCTTTGCCAGTGCGGCTAAAAAACTGGAATTGTTTGTAGTGCAAGATATCTATGACACCATCGAAAGCGCAGAGGATTGTACGGTATTTTTCCCAGTGGTGCCGGGAATGAAAAAAGAAGGAACCTACATCAATCTGGAACGCCGCCTTTCTGCCATGCGGCAGGTTCTTAAGAGAGAAGAAAATGAAATTTCCGACTATGAAGCGATCCTTGGCGTGGGCAAGGCCCTTGGTATGGGTGACGCCTTAAAAGGCTGGGAGACTCCAAAAGAGTGTTTTAATCTGATGCGGGAATGCTCCAGAAATATGCCCGACGATATCACCGGAATCACCTGGGAAGCCCTGGAAAACTCCCACGGGATCCAGTGGCCTTATCCGGAGGGAAAAGAAGAAGAAAACAAAGAGGAAGAGCGCAGACTTTACGAAGACGGTAAATTCTTTACCCCGTCAAAAAAGGCACAGTTTATGTTTGAAGACGTCATGGAAAACCCGATCCCGCAGACCGAAGAATTTCCTTTTGTGTTTAATACCGGGCGGGGCAGCGTAGGACAGTGGCATACCCAAAGCCGTACCAAAGAAGTAAAATTCGTGGAAGACGTTTCCTTGAAGAATGCCTACCTTTATATGAATACGGAGACCGCCAGGGGAAGAGATATCAAGGAAAACGATTCCATTCGCGTATATTCTTCCAACGGAGAAAATGCGGTATTTTTGGTGAAGATCACAGATAATGTAAGCCGTGACGAGCTGTATGTGCCGATTCACTATATCGAGTGCAACAAATTAACGCCTTCTGTCTATGACAAGTATTCAAAAGAACCAAACTATAAAGGCGGAACCTGCCGATTTGAAAAAATGTAAGGAGGAACTTACGTGTATCGAATAAAAATTGACCGAAGCCGCTGTATTGGATGCCTTACCTGCGTGACGGCCTGTGTGGTAAGCCATGAGACTGAGAGCGGAGACGCAAGAAACCGTGTGGTGATCGACAGCGAGACAAGACCGGCGCCGATCTTTTGCCGTCATTGCGAGCGTCCGGAATGTATGTATACCTGCATGACCGGCGCCATGAAGAAAAATCCGGAGACCGGATATGTGGAATACGATAAAGAACAGTGTGCAAGCTGCTATATGTGCATTATGTCTTGCCCATACGGAATTTTAAAATACGACAGTATTCATAAGCTGGAAATCATGAAATGTAATATGTGCGTACACAGAAGCAAAGACGGCAGCGCCAATCCTATGTGCGTGGAAAAATGCCCGATGCAGGCCATTACTTTAGAAGAGGTAAAATAAATGAGATATATTGTATTAGGTTCCTCCGCGGCCGGGGTAAATGGTGTGCGTGAGCTTCGCAAACTGGATAAAGAGGCAGAGATCATTCTGGTATCCAAGGACGAAAATATCTATTCCCGTTGTATTCTGCACCAGTATTTAAGCGGACACAGAACCCTGGAAAAACTTTGTTTTGTGGAAAAAGATTTCGAAGAAAAGTATAAGATCCGCTGGATCAAAGGGGTGGCCTGTACGAAAGTCAGCCCAAAAGAACAGACCATTTTCCTTTCGGACGGGCAGACCTTACACTACGATAAACTTCTGATCGCCACCGGCTCCCACAGCTTTATCCCGCCAATCAAAAATCTGGATAAAGCGGAAAATAAAATCGGTTTTCGAAATATCGACGACATCGAAGTATTAAAAGAAGCTGCGAAAAAGGCAAAAAACATCGTAGTCATTGGTTCCGGACTTGTGGGCATCGACGCCGCAGTGGGATTTTTGGAACTGGGAATCAAAGTGACGCTGGTGGATATGGCCGGATGGCTTCTTAGCAAACAGTTAGACGAAAGAGCGGCCAAAACTTATATGGACGCTTTTACGCAAAAGGGAATCCGGCAGTATTATAAAGTCGGCGTCTCCGAAGTGACGGTGGATGATAACAACCAGATCACAGAAGTGGTTCTAAGCGATGGCACCCATCTGCCATGCGACTTTTTGGTACTCACTGCAGGAGTGCGTTCCAATGTGGAATTTCTCGAAGGCTCCGGGGTGGAAGTGGGACGGTTCGGCCTGATCTACGACGAAACCGGAAAAACCAGCGACGATAATATATACGGCGCAGGGGACGTTTCCGGAACCAGCCCGATCTGGCCTGCGGCGGTAAAAGAAGGAATGATAGCTGCCAGCAACATGGCGGGCGTGCCAAGAAAAATGACCGACTTCTTTGCCAGCAAATCCACCATGAACTTTCTGGGAATCCCATCCATGTCTCTGGGAGTCAATATGCCGGAAGACGATACCTACACGGTGGAAATCAAAGAAACCAAAGATTCCTACAAAAAGATCATCCACAAAAACGGAAAAATCGTGGGAGCAGTTTTACAGGGAGACCTCGCCTACGGCGGCGTGCTCCAGCAGCTAATCGCCCGCAACATCGATGTAAGCAAAGTCAAAAAGCCGATCTTCGATATCGATTACTCCGACTTCTTCCGCATAAAAGAAAACTTCGAGTTTTTTTATGATACAAGCCTGGAAAAGCCAGGATTATAGACTCGGCGAAGCTGAGGATACTAATCCATGGCCTTGACAGGCGAACAAAAATGAGCACGTAGTCCGATAGGACGGAGTGTGAATTTTTGCAGAATTGCGGAAGTTGCGAAGCAACGCAGCAATTCGTGTATCATGTGTACACGTATCCGTGGCTTTCATGCGAGAAAAGGATTATAGACTCGGCGAAGCTGAGGATACTAATCCATGGCCTTGACAGGCGAACAAAAATGAGCACGTAGTCCGATAGGACGGAGTGTGAATTTTTGCAGAATTGCGGAAGTTGCGAAGCAACGCAGCAATTCGTGTATCATGTGTACACGTATCCGTGGCTTTCATGCGAGAAAAGGATTATAGACTCGGCGAAGCTGAGGATACTAATCCATGGCCTTGACAGGCGAACAAAATTATAAATAAGGAGAAATATATGGAAAGACTTGAAAGAATGCCTGTTCCGGTGCTCCCGACCTTCGTTGGAGCGTTGACCCTCAGTAATATTTTCAGCGGATTAAATTTTACCTGGGTCCGACATTTGACAATGTGGGCGGCAACGATCGTGCTGATTATTTACCTCATTAAAATCATAAAGTTTCCAAAAACTTGTTTAAATGAATACAAAACAGTAGTTCCGTGCAGTCTTTATGCAGGGTTTACCATGGTGCTGATGATTCTCGGAAGTTATTATTTTGATTATGCGCCTGCTTTCGGAAAAACAATCTGGGCGCTGGGATTAGCCGGCCACGCAGTACATATTCTGATATTTACGTATCGGAATGTACTAAAGTCCAGGAATATTGATACCTTTGTTCCAAGCTGGTTTGTGACCTATAACGGAATTATGGTAAGCTGCGTCGTGGGAGGAGCGATGAATGCCGCCCATATTTTAAAATACGTGGTATATTATGGAATTATCATTTATATCATTCTGATTCCGATCATGATCTGGAGATTGCTCACTGTAGAGGTGAAAGCGCCGGTTTATCATACGATGGCGGTGGTGCTGGCGCCGTGCAGCCTGTGTGTGGTCAGTTACTTAAATGTGATCCCGGAACCAAACCGGATTTTGCTATACTTTTTGTATGCCTGCGTGCTTGCTTCCGTATTATTCATTGTTCTGAAACTGCCGAAGTTTTTTTCCTTTTCCTTTGTACCGGGATTTGCGGGACTTACTTTCCCGATGGCCATCGGTACTGTGGCAACCAATAAAATGAGCGCATATTTTGCAGCGGCAGGACAAGAACAGTTTGCGGCAATGACTTCTCAGCTTTTTGGGATTCAGCTTTATCTTACAACAATGATCGTGGGTTATGTTCTTCTTAACTTTTTGATTATGGCGCTTCGCATAGAAAGAAAGTGAAAGAAAGTAATCATGGTAGGTTATATTTTGGCAGGCGGAGAAAACCGCCGTATGGGCGGAAGGAAAAAATGTTTTTTGCAGTATGAAGGCAGAGCGTTTTATGAGCGTGTTTACGAAGCTCTTGATCCTTATTGTGAGAAAATATATCTTTCCGTGGAAAATAAAAATCTATATAAAATGACCGGCCTTCCCATGGTGCAGGATCATTATTCCGGAATCGGTCCCATGGGAGGGCTGCAGGCAGGCTTGTCCGAAGTGGCGTCAAAGGGGGAAGCATTGTTTGCAGTTGCCTGTGATATGCCGTTTTTCACGGCGTCCGTAGCGGGGGAGCTGATCAAGGTCTATCAGGATCATAAAGTTGTCACGCTGGCAGCGGAGCATGGAAAAGTCCATCCTTTGTGCGGCATTTACCCGGGATCGGTTTTGCCGGCGTTAGAAGAAATGATAAAGCAAAAAAATTATCGTATGATGGATTTTTTGTCCCGCATTTCCTGGCAGAGTGTTTCCTTTGATGGAAGTCATAGTTATTTTAGAAATATTAATACCACAGAGGAGTATCGGGGATTATGATTGAGTTTGAAGAAGCGCAGAGATTGCTGTTAAATGAAATAAAAATGTCAGAGAGAGTCCGTAAAGTTTCCCTTGCGGATGCGCTTGGATGTGTGCTGGCAGAGGACGTCCGGGCAAAGTTCGACCAGCCGCCTTATCCCCGCTCTCCCCTGGATGGTTATGCCCTGAGGGCAGAGGATTCCAAAGAAGCGTCGGCAGAACATCCGGTGAAATTACAGGTGATCGGAAAAATATACGCCGGAGAAATCTTTGAAGGAATCGTAGAACAAGGACAGGCCCTTCGGCTTATGACCGGAGCGCCGATCCCTGAGGGAGCGGATACGGTAATACGCCAGGAAAATACCGATTATGGGGAAGAGGTGGTGTCCATTTATGAAGCGTTAACGCCTTATGGCAATTATTGTCCGAAGGGGGAGGACTTTAAAAAAGGAGAAGTTCTGCTCAAGAAAGGGACGATACTAAAGGCTGCGCAGATTGCCATCCTTGCCAGTATGGGAATGGATCAGATTTTGGTTATGGACAAACCCAAGGTGGCGATCCTTTCCACAGGCAGCGAGATTTTAGAGCCTGGCGAAGAACTGGAACCGGGTAAGATTTACGATTCTAACCGATTTTACATTCAGGCAAGATTCCGGGAAATGGGCGTGGATCCTGTGGTGTGTATGCATTGTGAGGATTCCGTGGATAAAATGATCCGTCTGATAAAAAAGATCGTGCCTGATGTGGATATCATTGTTACCACAGGAGGAGTTTCCGTCGGAGAAAAGGACATTATGCATGACGTCATCCGCGGGCTTTCTGCAAGACAACTGTTTTGGAGAGTGAGGGTGAAACCGGGCTCGCCCACATTGGGAGCGGTGTACCAGGATACGCTTTTTATTTGTCTTACGGGAAATCCTTATGGCAATATCGTAAACTTTGAACTGCTTGTCCGTCCGGTCATGGCGGCATTCAGTAAGGATTCTAGGTGGAAGCTTATCAAAGAAAAGGCGATTCTTAAGGAAGATTACAATAAAAAAGGGAAAATGAACCGGTTTATCCGGGGAAGAGCAGAAAAAGACAGCGTATGGCTTTGCGAGGGAAATCATAACTCCGGCGCGCTGCTTTCCATGAAGGATTGTAATTGTCTGATTGAGATTAAACCGGGACAGACCGTGAAATCCGGAGAACAAGTGGATATTTATCGATTGTGAGTGATACTTGAAAGGCATTGAAAAAATTTACAATAGATATTTGACAACAGGTATAGAATATTAGTATCGTATAAAGGAGGGAAAGAGTCCGATGGATTACTCGCCGGTCATCTATTGTATTAGAGGATATAAAAATTCCGGTAAGACCACTTTGATGGGAAAGCTGATCTTTGCCATGACCAAAAAGGGCTACAAAGTGGCCTCCATCAAACATGACGGACATGATTTTGAAAGTGATGTGCCGGGAACAGACAGTTGGATCCATGCCAAAGCCGGCGCATATGGGACGGCAGTGTTTTCGAAAGACCACTGGATGGTTGCGAAAAGAGGATATCCGGTGACGGAACAAGATTTGATCGCTTTATTTCCCGAAGCGGATCTTATCTTGATCGAAGGGTTAAAAGACAGTAGGTATCCGGGATATTGGTGCGATTTTCCGAAAAAAGAGCCTGTGGTGGAAGAACTTTCCGGGGAAATCGAATCTCTATTATTAAGGCGTCAGGAGATGAAAAATAAATGAGAGATCAATTTGGAAGAAAAATTGACTATATGAGAATATCGATTACAGACCGATGTAATTTACGATGCCGGTATTGTATTCCCGAGGGAGTGGATCTGGATACGATGGGCGATCTTTTAACCTATGAAGAAATTGAAACGGTGGTAAGATGCGCCGTTAAACTGGGGATTACCCATGTAAAGATCACCGGGGGCGAACCCTTGGTAAGGAGAGGCACGCCTTCTTTGATCGGAAAAATAAAAAATATTTTCGGCATAGAGACCGTGACGCTTACGACCAATGGCGTTTATCTAAAAGAAAAACTTGACGAGCTGATCGCAAACCGCCTGGATGGTGTAAATGTCAGTCTTGATACTATGGATCCGGTCTGTTATCAAAAAATTACCGGAAGAGATTGTTTTCATCAGGTGATGGAAGGGATAGAAGCGGCGGCGGCAAAGGGAATCCCAACGAAGATAAACACCGTGCTGGTGACGGAGTATAATAGGGACGCCTGGAGGGAACTCATAGAATACACGAAAGAGCATCCCGTGGATGTGCGCTTCATTGAAATGATGCCCATAGGATACGGCGCCCGGTTTGGGACGGTCTCCAATGAAGAGCTGCTAAAACAAATAAAAAAAGAGAATCCTGGTCTGAAACGGGATGGAAAAAAGCACGGAAACGGCCCGGCGGTATATTATCACATCCCGGGATACGCCGGGAGCATCGGGTTGATCAGCGCAATACACGGAATGTTTTGTGAGCAGTGTAACCGCATAAGGATGAACGCCCAGGGGCAGATCAAGCCGTGTCTTTGCTATAATGATACGGTGGATTTGCGGTCTGTCCTTCGTTCCCCAACCAATGTTTTAGCCGAAACACAGGAAAGCGGACAGGAAAGATTTATTGCTAAAGCGCAGGAGCGATCCGAAAGCGTGGATCAAAAAATCTTAGCGGCGTTAAAGAAGGCGATTACCATGAAACCCAAACAGCATTGTTTTAACGAAACCGGGAGAGTGACGGAACAGGGGAAAATGAACGCCATCGGAGGATGAGAAAGCAGGGAAAAAAGCGCCATCGGAGAGTGGGAAAGCAAAGAAAAACACAACATTTTCGCTTCGGTATCATATTATGAGAAAAAAGGGTAGCTTTTCATTTATGAAACCATTAGACTGGAATACATTATATGATTATCATGATTTTCACAGCCGCGGTATCACTGGAAAAGGGATTACCGTGGCTGTTTTAGATACCGGAATATATGAACATCCGGATTTTTTTGTGCCTTTTCCCAAGATTAAATATTTCAAAGATTTTCGAAATCACCGGCCAAATCCCTACGATGACAATGGCCATGGGACTCATGTGAGCGGAATCATCGCTTCGGGAAATCCTGGTATCGGAATTGCGCCGGAAGCATCCATTGTTGCCTTAAAGGTTTTAAATCAAAAAGGCGGAGGGATGCTGTCTCATATGGTGGAGGCCCTGGATTGGATATTGCGAAATTACAGATTATTGGGCATACGCATTATTAATATTTCTGTGGGGATGCCCGTGAAAAATAAATTATATCCTGAAAATGACATTCTCGTACAAAAGGTTAACGCTCTGTGGGATGAGGGACTAGTCGTTGTGGTCGCGGCGGGCAATGAAGGACCGGGGCAGTCCACGATCACCAGTCCGGGGGTGAGCCGCAAAGTGATCACTGTGGGAGCCATGGAGCATACGGAAATGGGTTATACCGATAAAACGACCCGGTACTCCGGGCGGGGGCCGGTTGCAGGGACCTGTGTCTGTAAACCGGATCTGATCGCTCCCGGAACCAGGATTTTAAGCTGTGCCAATACTGGGAAATCATATAAAAGAAGGAGCGGGACTTCCATGGCAACCCCGGTCGTATCCGGCGTGGCGGCATTGATGCTTGGCATGGATCAAACTCTTACCAATCTGGAGATTAAGAAAAGATTTATGGAGACCTGCATTGACTGCGGTTTTTCCCAAAGTAAGCAGGGATGGGGATTTTTAAATCCGGAAAAATTGTTATATAAAAAGTAATAAAAAAAGTATATAAAATTGTAAAAAATGATAGATACCTCTTTACATTTTCGTAATATTGGGCTACAATGTTTATGAAAAATGCATAGATTAAAAGGGAATTTTCCAATTGTTTTGTGAAAACCCTTAAAAAGAAAAAGAAAAGGAGAAGGTTATTATGGCAGTAAATCGTTTCGTCTTAAATGGTATTTCTTACCACGGACATGGTGCAATCAATGAAATTCCTGGAATCGTTCAATCCAGAGGATTAACAAAAGCTTTTGTGGCTTCGGACCCAGACCTTATTAAGTTTGGCGTTACCGCTAAGGTTACAGATCTTTTAGCAGAGAATGGTATTGATTTTGAACTTTATTCCGATATTAAGCCGAACCCAACAATTGAGAATGTTCAGCATGGTGTGGATGCTTACAAGGCTTCCGGTGCTGATTTCATGATCACGATCGGTGGTGGTTCTTCCATGGACACCGGTAAAGGTATTGGTATCATCGTTAACAACCCAGAGTTTTACGATGTTCGTTCTCTTGAAGGACTTTCCCCAACAAAGAACCGTACCGTATTTACCATCGCTGTTCCGACGACAGGCGGTACAGGAGCAGAATCCACCATCAACTACGTAATCACCGACGTAGAAAAGAAGAGAAAATTTGTTTGCGTGGACCCTAACGATATCCCGGACATTGCAGTAGTAGACCCGGATATGATGGCTTCTATGCCTAAGGGACTGGCAGCTTCTACTGGTATGGATGCGCTTACCCATGCCATTGAAGGTTACACAACAGCAGCCGCATGGGATCTTGCGGATTGTCTGAACCTTAAGTCAATCCAGCTTATTGCTGAGAATCTTCGCTCCGCAGTGGAGAAAGATCCTGATGGACTGGAAGGAATGGCTCTTGCACAGTACGTAACCGCTATGGCATACTCCAATGTTGGTCTTGGTATCGCTCATTCTATGGCACATACTCTTGGCGCTGTATATGATACTCCACACGGTGTTGCCTGTGCAATGATGCTTCCGATCGTTATGGAATTTAATCAGGAATATACCGGAACCAAATTCAAAAATATCGCAGAAGCATTTGGTGTTGATACCGAAGGTATGTCTGAAGCAGAATACCGCAAGGCAGCGATCGATGCAGTAAGACAGTTATCTGTTGACGTTGGAATCCCTACAAAACTTGACATCAAAGAAGAAGATCTTCCGTTCCTTTGCGAATCCGCAGCAGCAGACGCTTGTGCTCCTGGCAACCCACGTCCTGCAACTCTGGAAGATTTCGAGGCTATGTTCCGTCAGATCATGTAATGGAATTTGGGATATGTGATCGGACATAGAACAAAATTAAATATATTATCAAACATAGTGTAAAATTTAATACAAAATAACAGGCTGATTTTCGGCCTGTTATTTTTTTGTGTGATTTGGGAAATCCCGATGGGGACGCCAATGTCCGGGAGAAATCTAAACTAAACTCATACCATCCAGCAATTCCATAATATTTTCCCCTAATGCCATTTTTGCAGTTGCTTGATTGGGGCTTATAAATTCTATGAGTTGTCTGTACAAATACGGTTCCCCATATGGGGCATCGGAGCTATAGAAACATTTTTCCGGTAATTCAATCAAAGCCATTTTTGTGGCGATAGAAGCAAAAGCCGCCGAAAGGTCTAAATAGGCATTTTTATGCTCTTTGGCAAATTTAATGACGTCTATCCAATGAGAACCGCCCAAATGTCCAAATATAACAGGTACTTCCGGATACTTTTCACATAAATTCATCAACAGTTTAATGCCATTTAGAGTAACTGGGTGAAAGGTATGAACCCAAATAGGATATAATCTTGTAGTTTTCACCGCTTGAAATACAGTTTCCAATTGCATAATCTGCTGTTCGCTGCCGGGAGTAAATTCTCCGATACCACATAAAGAATGTGCTGTAATTTGCACATTTATCCAATCTTGCGTTTCTTTTAAACTTAGCCCCAACGGAACGGAGCCAAACCCCAAAAAGCGGTTAGGATATTCCTTGATTACTTCTGTAACTTCTGAAATATTTTTTCCCAATCGACGGATATTATCTTCTTTTGTATTAGCTCCTGCAAGAATTTTATATAATGCGTTCATTTCTGCTTCAAGCTCATTCAGATTCCTCGCTCTTTCGGGGTGTGGAGCAGAACAGAAAAGTATTGCCTTATCCACTCCCGCAGCATCCATTTTCTCCAACTGGACCTTGGTTGGAAACATTATGTGTTCGTGACTATCAATAATCATATTTACGCCTCCTAAAAACATTTGATATAATAAGCGTAACATTAATAAAGATCAAAGTTAAGTACGCACTTTTTTGATATAAAGTGTCTTTTTTGACACTGTGAAAGGAGCAGTATAATATGGCGAAATCACAAGCTGTCGCCGAACAATGTCCTATTGAAGCCGGACTAAATATATTAAGCGGAAAATGGAAACTAAAGATATTATGGCATTTATCAAAGGGGACCATCCGTTTTAATGAATTGCAGCGGCTTTTGGGCAATATTACGACAAAGACATTAACCCAGCAGCTCAGGGAATTAGAAGAACAAGGCATTGTTATTCGAAAAGTTTTTCCGGAAATTCCTCCCAAAGTTGAGTATTCATTAAGTGAAATAGGAGCTACCCTTAAGCCAGTTTTAGATCAACTATGCAGTTGGGGAAAATCATATCGTGCCTATCAAAATCGTGAGAATATATAAAGAGAGTATGTAAGCATAAAGGCTATAGACAGCCTGCCATGTCATAGTTATGGGGCGCAGCGGGTGCGGAACAAGCAGCCAGTCCTCATGCTTTCAGGTCTGCAAACAGTTCATCCAGATCGGTATAACCTTTCACGGATGGGTCTTTTGCAATCCTTTCTGCTTCCAACATGGCGGCAAGGGTTTCCTTGTTGGGATGATGATTGCACGAAAAATTAACTGATTTTTTCATTTAAGGAGGAAAAAGCATTTTATTTCATCTACATTCTGCTCACAGATCAGTTTGCGCTGGGATTGTCTAGAAAATGGGAAAATCACGATCTGTTCAAAGCGGGGGCCTATAAGAGTTGGAAATATACGGTGATTGGCTGCTGTGTATTCACAGAATGGGTCATTGGTTCCATTCTGCCGATGTGGATTATGCGGGATGTGTTTTTGAGAATTATAGACAAAACAGAGGAACTGAAGAATGCATCAACGCTCTGATTAATTTGACTATGAACTGGATGCTTCCTGTAATTGTGGTATTGGAGGTCGTAGGTGCAGTTTGCGCTATCTGGCGGTGAAATACAGAAAATTGCCTGCGCATCCGTTTCTGCAATGGAGCCGGGAACTATGTTATTCCGGGCTCCGCACTTTTTCAGTATTGTAGAAATTCAGCCGGTGTCATAATCTTTGGATTTTCCACACCGGATTCCAAAAAATCTTTATCGCCGGTAAGTAAGACATCGGCCTTTGCTTCTATGGCCGCCCGAAGAATCGGGCGGTCATTCACATCACGGATTTGTGTTTCTGAAATATCTTCTTCTGTTGGAATTGGAACCAACTCCAAAGTCAGGAGCGCAACAGAAAGAAATTTATCCAACGACGCAAGCCGCGTTGGAAATTTCTTGTTGAATATCCGCTTCATTTCATCCACGTTCTGCTCACAGATCAGCCCATGATTGGGATAAGATGCCGCTTTCACATAAGCCTGAAAAGGAATGCCATTTGCACTTAATGCAGCAGAAATCAGGACATTTGTATCTATCAAAACCCTCATGCGTTCTCGTCCTCGTTTCTCAACTCTTTTACAAGTGCCATAACATCATCATCGGAACTTAAACCGGCGCGTTCGGCTTCGCCCGCCATCTCTCTTTGAAGTACCTGCATAGCATAGACCGCAGAATTGACAATGCGGACAGTATTTCCCTCAACGATGAATGTAATACGATCACCGCTTGCCACTCCAAGGACTTCACGAATATCTTTCGGAATCGTGACCTGCCCCTTTGCCATGACTTTTGCATTATCTACAAACGTATTTGCTAACATGATTTTACACCACCTTTCAAAAATATGGAAAGTAGGGATTTCCCTACTCATATTATACGCAGAGGGTAGGAAAAAATCAACTGCAAATATTGGAAGTGGTAAAACGCGGAAATCTGTCTTCATTGCATTTTAAGAAAAACTGTCGTATAGTAAATATATAATGTGCATTTTCGAGGAGTGGGATGTATTTTTAGGAGGAAAGAACATGAGAAAAAAATACGTAAAGTATATAAGATGCGTCACTTTTTTGATGGCGGCTCTGCTGATAGGCTTTTTTGCGAGCGGTAAGCAGGCAAAGGCCTTTACCATTGTTTTGGATCCCGGTCACGGAGGAAGTCAATCGGGAGCGGAGAGGGAGACGAAAAATGGAACAGTGCGTGAAAAAAATCTGAATTTTAAAATAGCGCAGTATTTGGAAAAAGCGTTGGGAGATTATGAGGATGTGAAAGTTTTTTTAACACGGGAAGAAGATGAGGACTTAGATCTTTCGCAAAGGTCCCAAATCGCAGTGTTAAAAGAAGCCGATCTTTTGGTGAGCCTCCATAATAATGCAGCGGGGCCTATGTGCGCTTACGATCAGGGCTGTACGGTTTTAGTATCCAAAGCGCAGTACCGGGAAAGTATCGGGCATGAGGAACAGGAGCTTGGCTGCTGTATTTTGTATGAATTAGAAGAGCTGGGAATTGAAAATCAAGGACTTTTGCTCCGCACTTCGGAAAATGGCACAACCTATCCCAATGGAGAATTAGCGGATTATTATGGGATTGTAAAGCGCGGCGTAGAAAATGAGATTCCTGCGATTATCGTGGAGCACGCCTTTTTGGATTCTGATACGGACTATGAAGAGTATCTGAGTACAGAAGATAAACTAAAGTCTTTGGCTGAGGCGGATGCAAGAGGAATTGCCAGATATTACGGTCTAAAGGATCAGAGTACCGGAGAAACGGCAAAGCCTCTGGAAAATAGAAAAGAAAAGTTAGTCTGGGTGAAGGATGAAAATGCAGAACATAATGAAATTTCATATCAGATGTTCTTTAAAACAGAAAAATAAAACATTCCGCCAGAAACTTTTTCGGTTAAAGAAAGAAAATCTTTTTGCCGGAAAAACTTTTGATTTTTGGCGGACATAATAGAAAGATATTTGCCCGCCTTTTTTGCCCGAAGATCAACTTGTTAAAGACTTTTTTGTGATCAGGGAGCTGCTGCTTAATCAAGGCTTTGTTTAATCAAATTTGCTTAATTAAGAATTTGCGGCAGGCCCAGATAGTTTAACAGGCCCACATAGATTCCGTAGGCGAATTGATAGCCGTTTTCGACCATGTTCCGGTTATCTTCATAATTTGTGATATACCCCAGTTCAACGAGGATGGCGGGCATATTGGTATAACGCAGAACGTACAGGGAAGGATTGATGATGACGCCGTTGTATTTCGTCATAGTTCTGCGGACAATTTCTGCAAGTACGCTCTTGGCGAGATACCAGGCGGGGCTGTATTCCCGGGAAACGTAAACTTCACTGCCGTTGATTTCCGGATTTGTGCTTGCGTTGGCGTGAATGCTGATGAAATAATCTGCCGGCCAGCTATTGGCCATGGTTACTCTTTCCCGAAGGCTGGAATTGTTATCGTAGCCCAAAGTGGTTTCTCTGGTTGGTCTTGACAGGCGGGCTTCAAATCGATAGTCCTCTGAAAGAATCTGATATAAGTATTGTCCGACTTGATAGGTGATGTCTTGTTCGCGGATTCCAAACCCCTCTGCTCCGGCATTTACCCCGGCCGGATTATGCCCCTGATCAATATAAATTCGATATGGCATTGTTACACCTAGCTATTTTATGGTATGATAAAATATATTCAGGAAATGGTAAGCAGGTGTCAATTTTATGGAGTAAAAAATGAGTACGAATCAATGGAATGATGACAGAAATAATAAAAAGAACAATGGGTCTCCCAAAGACTTGGGAGAGCAGATACAGGATATGGTGCAAAGCGCCGTGGAATCTTTGGATTTTTCCGGACTTGGAAATGAGATCCGCAGCGCCATAGAAGAGGCGAAACCGAAGATGGATGAGTTTAAGGAGAAAGCATCCAGATCCCGGTCTGCCGTCTCCTACAGGCCGGAACGGCCAAAGGTAAAAAAACCGAGGGAACTGTCGGCGGTACTGCGAAAGGTGCCCGGAAGATATAGCGGCCCGATTTCATTTGGAATAGGGATGGTTGGTCTATTTGCCTGCCTGGCTTTTGGGCTTGGTCTGGGAGTTACCATACTAGGAGGAGTGTATTCCGCTGCGATCAAGTTATTTTTAGGGCTTGCGGGAATATGCGGGCTTGGATTTTTAGGGCTTTCCGTCCGGGGATGGCTGTCCTATAAAAGAGCGGCCCGGTATTTGGAGTATCAGAAAGTTTGGAGAGATCGTCCCATTGTTACCATAGAAAAACTGAAAGAAGAAACCGGGTATTCGGAAAAACAGATTAAAAAGGATCTTCGCCGGATCATGGAAGACAAGCTTCTTCCGGTTTCTTATATGGACAGGCAGGAAACCTGTTTTATTTTAACCAGGGAAGCGTGGGAACAGTGTCAGATCGCAGAAAATGCGAGGTTGGAAAGAGAGAAAAACGAAGAGCAAAAACGTCTGGAAGAAGAGGCGCTTGCCAAGGCGTCTCCTCAGGGAAAAACGATTTTAAAAATGAGAAAGGACGCCGAAGAGTATAAAAAGGAACTGCTTCATAAAAAAGAAATGATCAATGGAGTTTTAGTCAAGGAAAAAATAGATCAGCTTATTTTAATGATCGACCGGATTTATGAATGTATTGAGGATCATCCGGAGCAATATTCTCAGATTTACCGATTAAATGACTACTATATCCCTACTATTTTAAAGCTTCTTACCACTTATGGAGAAGTGGAAAATCAGCCGGTGCAGGGCGATAATATCATAAAGATTAAAAAGGAGATTGAAGAATCTCTGGATATGATCAATAAAGCATTACAGATCATGTTCGACGAGCTGTTCCAGGATGTGGCGATGGATATCAGCGCAGACATCACAGTTTTAGAGACGATGCTTGCCAGGGAAGGGCTTACGGAACAGGGATTGAAAGCAGATGAAAAATCCGATATTCATTTTATATAAGGATTTGGTCAAGAAAGAGAACTTGATCAGGAAAGGAGAAAAGTCATGGATTTAGAAGAATTATTAAAGGAAGAGCCAAAACTAACTTTTCAGCCGGAATTAAAATCGGAGGAAATTATTACGGCGCCGCAGGTACAGATTGAAGAAGTAAAAGAAGAGGAAGATTATGCCAAGGAAGAGCAGTATCTTACAGAGGAGGAGCGTAACCAGGTTGAGCAGTTTGTAGAACAGATCAAACTGGAAGATTCTTCTTTGATTCTCCAATATGGTTCCGGCGTTCAAAAAAAGATGTCGGATTTTTCGGAGGGAACTTTGGAGAAGGTGAAGTCTAAGGATCTTGGAGAAATCGGACAACTGTTAAATGGCGTAGTGCTGGAACTTAAGGATTTTAACGGGGAAGAGGAAAAGGGAGTCCTTGGATTTTTTAAGAAAAAAGCAGATAAGGTTTCCAGTCTCCGATTAAAGTATGATAAGGCAGAGGTGAGCATCGATCGGATCTGCAAGACCTTAGAAGGGCATCAGATGCAGCTTTTAAAAGACAGTTCCATGATGGATCAGCTTTATGAATTGAATAAAGTATATTTCAGAGAGCTTACGATGTATATTCTTGCAGGAAAAAAGAGACTTTCCAAGGCGAGAAAGGAAGAACTTCCTAAGTTAAAGGAAAAGGCGATGATGACAGGCTCCCAGGAGGACGCCCAGGCGGTCAACGATCTGGAATCCATGATCAATCGGTTTGATAAGAAAATCCATGACCTGGAACTTACCAGAATGATCTCCTTGCAGATGGCGCCGCAGATTCGTATGGTACAGTCCAGTGATATCGTTATGGCAGAAAAGATTCAATCTACTTTGGTAAATACAATTCCGCTGTGGAAAAATCAGATGATTATCGCCCTTGGCGTGGAACATTCCAAGAGGGCCGCAGAAGCCCAAAGGGAAGTGACGGATTTCACCAACGAATTATTAAAGAAGAATGCCCAGCGTTTAAAAATGGCTACCATTGAAACCGCAAAAGAGAGCGAGAGAAGCATCGTAGATATGGAAACTCTCGTGGCTACCAATGAAGCCCTGATCAGCACTATGGATGAAGTGATGAAGATTCAGGAAGAAGGAAGGGCGAAAAGAAGAGAGGCCGAGGGAAGGCTTGTGGAGCTGGAAGACGAACTGAAAAATAAACTGCTTCAAGTAAGAAAATAATGTCTGTTCGAAAAAAATCAGAGCGGTAAATTTTGCCAGGACAGCGGGCGGCAAAGGAATGCCTTGGCAAGAGAAATATTCCCTATGGTCAAAAAAAGAATAATAAAAAAGGGACTGGAGAAACAGAATCGTTCATTCTGCTTTTCCAGTCCCTTTTTTATATTAGAACTAATTGATGATTCTTCTGATTGTTAAAATCGGACGGTAAGCTGCATTGTAAGAAATCTTGATGCCGTCTTTTGCGTTGCTTGCATGAATGATCTGGTTGTTACCCATGTAAAGAGCAACGTGTCCGGAATAACAAATGATATCGCCGGCCTTTGCAGAGCTTAAGCTGCTGACTGCCTTACCAGCGCTTCTCTGTGTGGTAGAAGTTCTTGGAATGGAATAACCAAAGTGTTCGTAAACTCTCATGGTAAATCCGGAGCAGTCTGTTCCGTTGGTAAGGCTTGTGCCGCCGTAAACATAACGGTTGCCAAGGAACTGTTTTGCGTATGCGATAACCTGTTCTCCCTTCGTGGAAGTAGTGGTAGGAATCTTTGTTCCTGCTGCGGTGAGTCCGTTGGTAAGATTAATGTTCTTTCCTAAAGCGTAACCAAGGATACCGTTGGACTTTACCTTAACCCAAGTAGCTGTTTTCGTTAATACCTGAAGCTTGGAAGAGGTTTTTACTGTTGTAAGAACGGTTCCTCCTGTGCTTGCTGTCTTATAAACCTTAAAGTTTGTGTTAGCCGTTCCGCTTCTTACGTTGGCATATGGTGAAGTTGCTGTGCCGTATGCTGTAGTAAGATACTTTCCGTTGGCGTATCCTGTGTGGCCGCCCACTGTAACCTTAACCCATGTGGTTCCAAGAGTTAAACATTTCACTCTTTTTCCTTTTGTGTAAGATGCAAGAATCTTAGCTTTTGCATTGCCGGCAGCCCGGATGTTAAGAGGTGTTGAGGAGTTCACAGTTCCCCATTCAAAAGAAGCTGCTTCAACCTTTCCCAATTGATTATCTGAACTATGTATGAATGAGATGCCTAGTATGAACATTGCCGTCATAAGACCGACAACAATTCGTCTTAGTGATTTATTCATATTATACCTCCAATTTGATTCACTTAACCCTTATACCTATCTCACAGTCACAATTATACATATAAAATGTGGCCGAAATGTGACTTTTTAAACATTGTTTAATAAATACGTAATAATAAATGATAATTTATTAAAATAACTGTGTTTTTTAGTTAAAATTGTAAAGAAAATGGAGGTAAAATGTGTTTGAAAGTACACAAAGTTGTTACTTTTATGGTTTTCATCGCTCTATTTTTGCTTGAGCATATCGTTCTTTTCCCCACCAATTTGGTGTCAATTCTCCCCACCATTTGTAATTTCCCTAATCATAAATTTCGATATAGCTTCTTGGATTATAAAAAGCCGCTTCATTGATTTCGTAGATGTGCATCTCGGTGTCGAAGGAATCCGGAAGATTTCCTTTAAATAAACCTTTTTGGAAAGGCGTTTCCCGGAAGAAGACGGTATCTTTTCTGGTCTTTCCGTTATCTCCCAGTATATAGCGCATTTTTTCCATATCTCCGTCCAGCCACATGGTCATCATCGGGATGACTTGCTCCCGGAAAATGCGGGCCAGCGAGATAAAACGGTCTTTGTCCGCCGTCCCGAGGAAGAAGCCTTCCCCCAACTGGTAGTTGGCGCCCAGGAAATAAGACAATCGCAGATTGATGGCGGACATCATGCGTTCAAGCTGGATGCCTTCCACCCGGATTCCCTTAAGGACTGAGGAATCGGGAGCGATCTGGCGGATGAAAAAGTCGTGGTGAATGGCGCCGATAATGGTGTCTTCACAGACTACGCTGTCGCAGGTCGCCACGATATAAAGGTTTGCCGGAAGCTTAAACGGCTGCTTAGAGCGGTGCAAGGTGATGATCGTCTCGCTGCTGGCGCCCTCCCGGCGGTTATCCCTTAACAGCACCGAGGTTTCCCCGAACAGATGCATCCAGTTAAGATCCACATCTTCCATTAAAACCACATACCGTCCCTCGCCGCATTGATTGGCGAAAGTTTTAAAGATACCATCTTGCAGTTGATTTCCGCAAAAACCTTCGATCCATCCGTCGTATCCTCTGGCGTCAATGTCGGGATAGGAGATATGTAAAATACGGCCTTCTTCTTCGTATTGTTTGAAGAGATCCAAAACATCGGGAATCGGTTCTATTTTCATCATATCGGGATCCTTTCCCTCAATGATCCCCACGGCGGTGGTCAGCGCCTCATGAAACTTTCCGGTTTTGACCGGACCCTGGATCAGCGTATTCTTCGGGTACAGCTTAAAAGACTGCTCCGCCCGGTTCGGGTGAGTAGAGACCGGAACCGGAGAATACTGCCATCCCTGTGAAGCAGATTGGGAAGAGGCCGAAGAAGACGACTTGCTGCTTCCGGCGCTGGAACGCTTATCATTGTTTCCGGCGCTGGAACGCTTATCATTGTTTCCGACGCTGGAATACTTGTCGCTGCTTCCGGTGTCGGAAGATGGAGAGCTGTTTCCGGAGCCGAAGGAGCTTGATTTCGGCGGTTCTTCCGATATATTTTCTTGTTCCTTCGAAGGAATTTCTGTACTTTCGGTTTCTTGTGCCGGAGCTTGTTCCCTGCCGTAGTTTTGCAGAGCCTTTTCAATAAAATCCGTGGAAGGAGAGTAGGTCGCCTCTTTATAAATTACCGTCGGGTTCGGCACATCTGCCGCCTTGCGGTAGACTAATTTGTCGCCCAAAGCGGCGGAGAGAGGATCAGTCACATCTTCGTCCTTAGGATAATAATTTTGACAGAGGTCTGTATAATAAGAAGCAAAAATCTGTAAGGCGGTTGCCGTCATACCGATGATGTTCTCCTCAGACATTGTCATGATTTCCGTATAATGATAAACTACTTTTGCTTTAATTTTTTCGCCGGAAGAAATCAGGTCAAAATTTTCCATGGCTTGTTCTCCCACCTGAAAAGGAGCCTGGGTCATCAAAGTGAGCATATTGCACTTGTCCTGAATATCCAGCATGGCCTCTTCGTCGGCGCACTTTGGAAGATTCAGGGAAATCTCGATATCCAGGGAATCATCCCCCACTAAAGTGGTGACGGCGATGGATGCGTTGGTGTAAGAATAATCCGGGATCAGTAAAACATCAGAAAAAGAAGCTGCGGTCTTTCCGTCCTTACCGAGCCAGGATGCTTTTTTTCCGTAAGTGAAGTTGGGATATTCTTTTATGAGCGCATCCCCCAGCATATGGAAGGTTTCTTCCACATCTTCTCCGGTCGCTCGAAGCTCGATCATCTGGTCTGAGGAATCGGAAGAGGAATATGTGGCGCCGGATTGGCGGCTTAAAAAGTTGGCCATACGGACAAAGCCGTTTCCCGACGTTAATTCCACATAAGAATCGTCTACGAGATGAGAATACTCATGGGCGATAAAATCATATACCTCATGGATGGTCATATAGCCAAAGAGAGAGTAAACATAAGCGTTATAATCTAAGTCTTCCGGGTCCGGACGCTCGCGGTCTTCGTCAAATTCCCCGGGAAAGCTTACCCGGTAATACTTGTAAAGATCGCGGAGATAGTTGAAATGATTGCCACGCTCATCGGCGTTACAGATTTTTGTGATGGTGTTGGCGTTCACGTCCTGGCCATAAATCTTTTGCGCTCTGGTCTGGATCTCATATTGCATGAGCAAAATATCATCTGAGTTAATCCCGGGATTGCGGTAATACTTTTCATAATGGAGAAGCGCAGTGGCGATCCAGACGGAATCCTCCGGATTATAACGAATCTGTTTGCTTCGCTCAATACTGCCGAAGAAGGAATAGTAAGCCTGTTCCAGCTCCGGGCTTCTTAAGGCGATGGCTTCTGTAAGCTCCGGATGCATTTTAAATTCCAGGATTTTTTCCGGAAGCTGCTTGCCCCAGAAAAAGAGATACCACCAGTATTCTTCTCCGGAGTAATCCACTTCAGGGCTTAAATCGTTGGCTTCCCCGATGGTCTGTCCCAGCGTATTAAAATGATTTAAAATCTCTTCCTGGGGCAAATTTTGGTGAAAAGAAAGCTGCAAAAGATTTGCAGCGTGGTTGTAGGAAGAATATACCTGTTCCAGAAGGGAAAGATCCTCTTCCTTGATCAGACCGGAGTCTAAAATATTACTCCATTGTTCTGTCGTATAGCGGCTTTTGGTTTGATAATCCGCTTCATATTCATAATCATATTGTCTTTGTTTATCCGTTATCATGATGCAGAATCCTCTATTTTTATATAAACCGTCTCAATGCGGTTGTGATTCATTTTTTTGATACTGTAGAGATAATCGCCTTCCCGGACGGTTTCCTTTTCCGTAGGAATGTGATCCAAAAGCTCGATCATATGGCCGCCGATGGAGTCGTAATCTTCGGATTCGATGGTGGTTCCCAAAGCCTCATTGACGTCGTCAAGCTTCATGCTTCCCGCCACCTCGTAGGCATTTTCCCCTACGGATTTGATGGCGTCTGCTTCATCCTGGTCAAATTCATCGCGGATCTCTCCGATGATCTCTTCGATCAGGTCTTCCAAAGTCACCAGACCGGCAGTGGAACCATATTCATCAAGCACGATGGCAAAGCTGATGGACTTTGATCGCATTTCTTCCATTAAAACAGATGTCTTTTGAAATTCATAGGTAAAGAATGGTTTTCTAAGTACCTTGTGAATATCAAATTCCTTGTTCTTTTGTTTTTCTTTATAGAAAAATAAATCTTTCAGATACAAGATTCCGATCACATTGTCTTTGGTATTTTCATAGACCGGAAGACGGGAATACTGTTCTTCCATAAATATGGCGGCCAGCTCATCATAGGTCATATCCACAGAGGCGAACACCATGTCAATACGGGGCATCATAATATCTCTGGCAACAGAATCGCCGAAATCCACCACGTTATGAATTAAGATTTTTTCCTCTTGCTCGATCACGCCATCCTCCAGGCTGGCGTCCACAATGGTACGAAGTTCCATCTCCGTCATCGTGTGGGAATCGCCGTCGCTGATGCCAAAGAAGCGGCATAAAACACCACTGATGGAATTTACAATGAAAATGACCGGAGTTAAAATGACCGTAAGCCAGTAGATCAGTCCGGAATAAAGAAGAGAAAGCTTTTCATTTTGCTTTGTCGCGATATTCTTCGGTGTGATCTCCCCAAAAATCAATATGATCAATGTCAACAGTCCGGTTGCGATTCCGGTAAACGTGCTGGCGCTCATTCCCTTTCCGGCAGAGCGGGACAGATTGATGGCCAGAGTCGTGGTGAGCGCAGAGGCGGACAGATTCACAATGTTATTACCAATTAAGATCGCGCCCAGAATCTTATCTTGTTTTTCAATCATGGTCAGTACCCGGGCGGCCCGTTTATTTCCCTCATTGGCAAGAGCCCGCATACGGTGTTTGTTGACCGTAGTCAAAGCAGTCTCTGCGGAAGAAAAAAAAGCGGAAAGTATCAAAAGAATTACTAAAACAACAATCTGTATTATGGAACTGGGGTCCAATGTATCATCTCCTGTTCTAAAAATATAAAAAAATGGGTTTATAATGGGTTTTTCGTACAATTCCTGCTATTTGCAAGTTTGGTATCATTATATTTTAATATGTAGGGAATGTCAATTTGGAAATCTGCTATTGTAAAAAAACATATTCACAGGTAAAATTAGAAAAAGGAGTGTAATATCATGAGACAGTATATATTATTTGATTTGGATGGAACATTGACAGACCCGATGATCGGGATTACCTCTTCCGTACAGTATGCCCTTTCCTCTGTAGGAATTGAGGTAAAGTATTTAAAAGATTTAACAAAGTTTATCGGGCCGCCTCTTAAGGATTCTTTTATCCGTTATTATGATTTTTCCGAGGAGCAGGCGGAAGCCCTGGTGGGAAAATACCGGGAGTATTTTGGCCCAACGGGTATCTTCGAAAATGAAATTTATGACGGGATAGAAGAGATGCTAAGCGAACTGTGCGAAGCGGGATTTGAACTGATCCTTGCCACGTCAAAGCCGGAAGTATATGCAAGGCAGATCCTGAAGCATTTTGGCATCGATGATTATTTTTCTTTGATCATCGGAAGTAAATTGAGCGGAGAACGGTCCGGAAAGCAGGAAGTGATCTTACACGCTCTTAGCCTTTGCGGCGCCAGACCGGAGGAAGCGGTGATGGTCGGAGACAGAGAGTATGACATCCGGGGAGGCAGAGAATGCGGGGTAATGACGGTGGGCGTCACTTATGGATACGGTTCCCGGGAAGAACTTGAGAAGGAAAGCGCGGACGAAATCGTGGATACGGTCACCGAGTTAAAGGAAAAACTTTTCGCTTTGGCGTCAGAAAGCGATTCTATTATAACAAATTCAAAGAGAACAACAGATGTGAAAGGAGAATTTCCAATGGTTAGATTTGGGATAATTGGAACGGGAAAGATTGCCGATATGTTTTATCAGGCAAATTGTATGGGAAGAGAAATAGAATTTACCGCGGTGTACTCCCGGACAATGGAGAGAGCAAAACAGTTCGCAGCGGGAAAAGGAAAGTTAGCGCTTTATGACGATCTTGACGCCTTTGCCGGCAGCGACGCCTTTGACGCCGTGTATCTTGCCAGCCCGAATTGTTGTCACTACGAGCAGGCGATCAAACTAATGCGGGCGAAAAAGCACGTCCTTTGTGAAAAACCCCTTGCCTCCAACTATAAAGAGGCGAAGGAAATGTTTGACGTGGCAAAAGAGGAAGACGTTATACTGTTAGAGGGAATGCGCTCGATCTATACCCCGGGCTTTCAGAAGATGACAAAGTACATGGAAGACCTGGGTAAGATTCGTAGAGCAACCCTTCAATACTGCCAGTATTCTTCCCGCTATGATAATTTTAAGCGGGGCATCATTGAAAATGCCTTCAAACCGGAATTGTCCAATGGAGCGCTGATGGATATCGGCGTGTATACGGTGGCTTGTATGATCCGCCTTTTCGGCGCGCCAAAGGCAGTGAAAGCGTTTGGCGTTAAGCTGGAAAACGGCGTGGATGGCGAGGGAACCATTTTGATGGAATATGACGATATGATCGGAGAAGCCATCTATTCTAAGATCACCAACGCGGCGATACCAAGTCAGATTTTAGGAGAAGAGGGCTGTATGATGGTTCGGGAGATCGAGAATGTAAAAGACCTGCAGATCCTTCGAAAAACCGTAAAACAGACCATTCATTTTGAACAGTCGGATAACACATTAAGACATGAGGCAAATGCATTTGCAAAAATGGTAAAGACCGGGACAGGATGGGAAAGATTTAAGGAAATCACCCTGGAAACTATGAAAGTGCTTGATGAAGCCAGAGCACAGATGGGCATTGTATTCCCGGCGGACAGCAAATAAAAGAGAAAATAACAGTTTAGGCTGTAAAAGGAAAAGGGGGAGGGTGAAGGATGGAACATAATGAATTTCTAAATGGCATCAAAGATCTGGAAAGACTGGGACAGGCAAGCGGCAATGAACTGATCTTAAAGGATATTCAAAATTATTTCGAACATATGAATCTGAACCAAAAGCAGATCGACGATATCTGCCGCTATCTAAGCGCCCGGAAAATCCATATCAAAAACTGGATACCACAATCCGGCAAAAACAGGGAAGGTTTGGAGGAGATCGAGACCGCCAAAGATCCGCTGGATCAAAACATGGTCGACATTTACCTGGAAGAAATCAGAAAGTCCAGCAGACTCACGCCGGATCAGGAGACCATGGTGGCCAGAAAATTGGCGTTGGGGGATGAAAATGCAAGAAACCTTTTGATCGAAGCAAATTTATCCTACGCCACAGAAATTGCCAAAGAATTTGAAGGAAAAGGACTGCTCCTTAGCGACCTCATTCAGGAGAGCAATATCGGGCTGATGATCGCAGTCAACGACTTTGAGCCCGGACTTCACGGCGTTTTCCATGAGTTCGCCGGAAAAAGGATTCGGGATCATCTGAGTCATGCCATCGAGGAATACAGCCAATCCACCCGTTCTGCCATAAAAATGGCAAACCGGGTCAACGAATTAAACGAGATTGCCACAGCCTTCGCCAGAGAGTATGAAAGAGAAGCAAAACCTTATGAGATCGCTAAACGAATGGGAATTACCGAAGAAGAGGTAAAAGAACTGATGAAAGTTTCCCTGGACGCCATTGCGGTGTTGGAGTAAGGAACGAGGGTTTTCTATAATAGAGAGTTTCCTATAACATTTGTTGGCATAGTTTTGCTGGTATCTGTCATATAATGAATTAGAAATGCAAATTCTGGTGTTCGATTTTTTTTGCAGGAGACAGGATATAGATAATATAAGATACAAAAACAGCTCACAGGGGCTGCGTTAAGAAAGGAGGGGAGTGATCCGTGAAATACACACAGGAGTTGATCGAAGAAGTTCGGGATAGAAGCGATATCGTTGATGTGATATCCTCCTATGTTTCTTTGAAGAAAAAGGGCTCTTCCTATATGGGGCTTTGCCCTTTTCATAATGAAAAGTCCCCTTCTTTTTCCGTAAGCCGCGATAAACAGATGTATTATTGCTTCGGATGCGGACAGGGCGGCGATGTGTTTACTTTTTTAAAAGAATACAACCGTCTTTCTTTTGCGGAGGCCCTCCGGGAGCTTGCAGGGAGAGCGGGGATTGAAATCCCTGAGGAGGAGCAAAGCCCCGAGGAGCGAAGGCAGGCGGACCAGAAGGTCGTATTAAAGGAAATGAACAAACAGGCGGCGATCTATTTTAACTACCTGCTAAAAAGTGACCGGGGAAGACGGGCTATGGAGTATTTGACCAATCGAGGCATAACGGAAGAAACCATCCGTCATTTCGGCCTTGGCTATGCGGATATGTATCGGGATGATCTGTACCGGTTTTTAAAGTCAAAGGGGTTTACGGATGAGCAGATGAAAAACTCTTCTCTGGTAACCATCGACTCCGTAAAAGGAAGTTATGATACCTTCTTTAATCGGGTGATCTTTCCGATCATGGACGTCAATCAAAGGGTGATCGGCTTTGGCGGCCGGGTGCTGGGAGACGGGCAGCCGAAGTATCTAAATTCCAGAGAGACAGTTCTCTTTGATAAAGGAAGAAATCTTTACGGTCTAAATTATGCGAAACGCTCCCGGGAGAAGGAAATCATCTTGTGCGAGGGATACATGGATGTGATCGCACTCCATCAGGCGGGGATCACCAATGCGGTGGCTCCACTTGGGACAGCCTTTACGGAAAAACAGGCCATGCTTTTAAAACGCTATACCAATGATCTGGTCTTGTCTTTTGACAGCGACGGAGCGGGAATTAAGGCGGCCCTTCGCGCCTTGCCGATCCTGAGGGATAACGGCTTAAGAGGAAGAGTTCTTTCCATGAAACCCTATAAAGATCCGGACGAGCTGATCAAGGCGGAGGGAGCGCAGGGATATCTGGATCGTTTGAAACAGGCGCAGCCGGGACGGATTTTTGAAATTAATGTATTGGAGAAACAATACAATCAAAAAGATCCCGATGAACGGACAGAGTTTATCCGCCAGGCAGCGAAAAACCTTGCGGGGATCCAGGATGCGGTGGAGAGAAGCTCCTATATTGATGCGGTGAGCAGCCGCTTTATGATCTCGAAAAAGGACCTGGAAAACCTGATCAACCGCTATGGGGTCCGACAGGAATTTGCAAAAGTAAACGAACAATATAAAAAAGAGCCGGAGACGAGGGAACAGAAGGAGAAAAAGAGACTGGATCTTGTCAGCCAGCCCCAGAGACTATTGCTTACCTGGCTTGTGGAGCATCCGGAGATTTATCCCTACATATCACCTTATATCACGGTGGATGATTTTTTATCTCCTCTCTATCATGCGGTTGCCATTATGCTGTTTGAACAGTTGGAGCAGGGGGACAAATTAAATCCGGCGAAAATATTAACTCAATTTGAAGAGGAAGAGCAGCAAAAAGAAATTGCCGCTATTTTTAACGCCCGATTGCAGTATGAACTCTCGGCGGACGAGAGGGACAAGGCGCTAACGGACGTGGTGAGGAAGGTAAAACAAAACAGCATCGATGATAAAATGAACCACACCTCAGATATCATGGCCTGGCAGGAGCTGCTTGCACAAAAGAATAAGATCCAAAGACTGAATATACGAACGATAGACTAAGCAAAGCCGCTTTTCACCGGAGAGGTGAAGCGATAATACAAAAATATTTGTGACCGTTTGCAAGAGGAGGTCGTATGTTGAGTAAAGTGGAGTTGGAAGTTTTGCAGGGGATTGAAGTATTATGCCAAAAGGCAAAATCTCAAAAGGATGTGCTGGAATTAAAAGAAATCAAAGAAGAATTTCATAATATACTGTTATCGCCGACGCAGATGGCGAGGATCATCGCTTATCTGGAAGCCCATAAAATCGATGTTTTAACGGTGACGGATTCCATAACCGACGATATGGAACCGGAACAGGAGGGAGAACTTTCTGAGTACGGCATTTCAGATAGTCTTTCGGATACCAGCGAGAGATTGAACCTGGAAGATCCGGTGCGGATTTATCTGCGGGAAATTGGTCGGATTCCTCTGTTAAAGCCGGAAGAAGAAGTGGAGCTGGCTAAGGAAATGGAACAGGGCAGCAAAGAGGCCAAAAGAAAACTTTCCGAAGCCAATTTAAGGCTCACAGTCAGTATCGCAAAGCGTTACGCCGGAAGGGGAATGCAGTTTCTTGATCTGATTCAGGAAGGAAATCTCGGATTGATCAAGGCGGTGGAAAAGTTTGATTACCGAAAGGGATATAAGTTTAGTACCTATGCGACCTGGTGGATCCGCCAGTCCATCACCCGGGCGATCGCAGATCAGTCCCGGACTATCCGGATCCCGGTACATATGGTGGAAAACATTAACCGGGTCAACCGGACAAGCCGGCAGTTGTTCCAGGAACTTGGAAGGGAACCCACCCTGATAGAACTTGCCGATATTATGGAAATGCCCGTGGAGAGAGTAGAAGAAATCTCTCAGATTTCCCAGGAACCAGTCTCTCTGGAGACGCCAGTGGGAGAGGAAGAAGAAAGCCATCTGGGAGATTTTATTTGCGATGAAAGGATTCCGGTGCCCGCAGAAGAAGCCACCCATTCTTTGCTGAGGGAACAGATTGGAGAAGTGATGGACACTCTCTCCGACCGGGAACAAAAGGTTTTAATATTACGGTTTGGACTAAAAGGGGAAAAACCCCACACCCTGGAAGAAGTGGGAAGAGATTTCAAAGTGACCAGAGAGAGAATCCGGCAGATCGAAGCCAAGGCGCTTCGCAAGCTCAGACATCCGACTCGAAGCAGGAAACTGAGGGATTTTTTAGAATAACAGAGCAGATCACACGGAGGAAATAACATGGAGTTATCCAAGAGACTTAAGACAGTAGCCGATGCGGTGACCCCCGGAAAAAAAGTGGCGGATATCGGGACGGATCATGGATTCGTCCCGATTTATCTTGTAAAAAACAAGATATGTCCGCAGGCGGTGGCGATGGATGTTGGGAAAGGGCCTTTGGAGAGGGCCAGAGAGCACATCGAGGAAGAAAAACTTTCCGGTAAGATAAAGACAAGGCTTAGCGACGGACTAAGCAGACTGTCGCCGAAAGAGGCGGACAGTATTATCATGGCGGGAATGGGCGGAGCCCTGATCTGCCGGATTCTTCAAAATACTCCGGTTTTCACCGATCAGGGAAAAGAATTGATTTTACAGCCTCAGTCCGAATGGAATAAAGTGCGGCGGTATTTGGAAAAAATATCTTATCGCATCGAAAAGGAATGGTTTTTGCAGGAAGAAGGAAAATACTATGTTGTGATAAAAGCCCTTCCCGGAGAAAAGCAAAAACAAGAGGCCGGCGTTTTCGAAGACCAGTCCGACAAAAAAGAATCGGGAGCTTATAAAGACTATGGCGTAAGCCAGGAATTTTTATATGAGTACGGCGCTTACTTACTGGACGAGCAAAATCCGGTATTTATGGAATATCTGTCTAAAAAATGTGCGAAGATGAAAATGATCGCAAAAAAAATAGAAAACGCAATCAATGAGGACGCCGCAAAGAGCGAACAGACCAGACAACGCTTTGAAGAAATCTGCAATGAGATAAAAGAGATTGAAAAAATAATAAAGCCGGCATGACGCTGCCGGCAACACTGTAACAAATCTGCAAATAAATGCGCAGATCAAATAAGCTAAATAAGCGCTGCGCAAACAAGGTTCACAAATCAGAGCCGGACGATAAGCCGGGTTATGTCGTGAATGATCATCTGTCTGATTCTGCCGTCGCCGGCAGACTTAAGCGACCCACCTGAAAACAATCCGGGCCAGATTATCGTTTTCGATTCGGTCTTGCTTCGAGTGGGGTTTACATGGCATCTTCTGTTACCAGAAGATCGGTGAGCTCTTACCTCGCCTTTCCATCCTTACCAGTATGAAACTGGCGGTATATCTCTGTTGCACTTTCCTTGGAGTCACCTCCACCGGACGTTATCCGGCACCCTGCCCTGTGAAGCCCGGACTTTCCTCTCCCTTTCCCTTTCGTCATAAAAGGGAGCGATCATTTATCCGACTCTGAATCTCACCCATTCTAGCAAAGCGCACACAAAAAGTCAAGAATTGTATTCAATTCGTCAATGCTATTGGGCGAAGATTTCATAAGACCCCTATTTTTTTCGTGTAAGAACTTCGTAAGGACTTAAAGAATAAAATATGATATAATGAAACACATGGCGGGCCCGTGACAGCGCGAGGCCCGGCCCGGCAAACGGGCAATTTGAAGTGAAAGATCAAGGGAAAGATGAGGAAGATTGAATGGAAAACAATACTAGCATTCTCGTGGTAGATGATGATAAAGAAATTGCGGATCTGGTGGAGATATATCTGGTGAATGACGGTTATACTGTACTTAAGGCAGCGGACGGACAGCAGTGCCTTGACATATTAGCGGAGCATCCGGAAGTGAAGATGCTGATTCTTGATATTATGATGCCGGGGATTGACGGGCTGGAAGTGTGCCGCAGGATCCGCAAGACGAGCAATATTCCGATTTTGATGTTATCGGCGAAGGCGGAAGATATGGATAAGATTGTCGGTTTTGGTACGGGCGCCGATGATTATCTTACCAAGCCTTTTCATCCGCTGGAGCTCCTCGCCCGGGTGAAGTCCCAGATGAAGCGCTACACCGCCATTCAGGTTGCCCAGGAGGCGCCGGATGCGGGGAAGGAAGAGATCGAGATCCAGAATCTCACGATCAATAAGGAAGCCCATGTGGTGAAGAAGAACGGCAAGGAGGTCGCTCTTACCCCGATCGAATTTGAGATTCTTTATTTGCTTGCTTCCAATAAGGACAGGGTATTTAGCACGGACGAGATTTTTGAAAAGGTTTGGAACGAGAAAGTTTATGAGGTGAACAACACCGTCATGGTGCATATAAGACGTCTCAGAGAAAAGATTGAGGACAATTCCAGAAGTCCGAAGATTCTTAAGACGGTCTGGGGGGTAGGATACAAAATTGAAGGTTAAAAGATTAAAAAGCTTTCGGTTTAAGATTGTAATGTACATTATTTGTAGTGTGCTGGCTACCTTTGTGACGGAAGCGATCATATTGGGAGGAGTTTATTTATACGAGACCGAGATCTTGGCGGTGGAATATAATAAGATCTGGGGGTCTTCCGGGCAGGGAAGCATGAGTCTTTCTTCTTTCCTAGGAGACAGAGTGTTGTCCCTTGATCTGGCTGTGTTTTTGATCTTTACCCTTCTTCTTTTGGTGATGTACTTTATCTTGTTTTCCCACAGCTTTGTCATGTATGTCAGAGACATCATCCATCGCGTGGAGCATATGAGAAGCGGAGACTTGTTTGAAGAGATTCCTGTCAGGGGCGAGGATGAATTTTCTGTGATCGCTGATTCCATCAATGAAATGTGCCGGAATTTGCAGGAGACTCTGGAAACACAAAAGAACATGGAACAGACAAAGGATGAATTAATTACAAATGTGGCGCATGATCTGCGCACTCCTCTTACTTCGATTCTTGGTTATATGGATTTACTGATGCAGGGAGATTCACTCACAGAGGAACAACGGACGAAATATTTAGAGATTGTATCTTCCAAGGCAAAACAGTTGGAGACATTAATCAAGGATCTTTTTGATTATACAAGATATGAAAAAGGAAAGGTGAAGGTTAAGAAAGAGATTCTTGATCTGAATCTTTTCGTTCCCCAACTGGTGGACGAATTTTATCCGGGGTTTGTCGATCATCAATTAAGGTGCGAGACGGATTTTTATGAGGGCGCTTTGAACATCGAGGGAAACGGCGAGCTTTTGGCGAGGGCCATTGGAAATCTGATCTCCAACGCCATCAAGTACGGAGCGGACGGCAAGGTCGTGGAAGTAAAAACCGGAAAAAAAGAACAGATGGTTTATGTGGCCATCGTTAACTATGGAAAGTGTATTCCTGCGGAAGACCTGGAAAAGATCTTTGATAAGTTTTACCGGGTGGAAAATTCCCGTTCCCTCCGCACAGGAGGAACCGGACTGGGACTTGCCATTGCGAAAAATATAGTCAGTATGCATGATGGAAATATATGGGCGGTCAGCGATGAAAACGGAACAAGGTTTCAGATTGAGCTGCCGATGGTAGTATCCCATAATAAATCGTTTGTGAAAGAAGAAGAATCATGATTCACGATATATTCCGGACCTATAAAAAATTAATAATTTTTAGTCTGTTTGTGTTGTGCGTGCTGGTTTTTGTCTTTTTTGAATACCGGAGAAATGACAGAACGGCGGCAAATGAAGACCAGTGGGAACTGGTGGAGTCGGAGAGCCGGGGACAATACTACACGTTTGAGACAGAACTGCTTAAGGGAACTCTGGAATATGGATTTCAGGGTTATACGGCTGCGGATGAGATCTTGCCGGTCACGGTGAAGGCGTCCTGTAAGGAGGATAAGTTTGACGGGATTATCCGAATCAGCGTTCCCGGAACCAACGGAAAAGGAATCGCTTATCAGGCGGCTTTAAATTGTGAAAAAGGAGTTTTGAAAAAAAAGGTGCTGGAGATTCCCCAGCTTGGCAATACCTCCTGTTTTGTTTTTGAGATATTAGACCAGTTTGGCGTGGTTCAGTTTTCCCGGACGGTGGAGCTTTCTTCGGCGGTGACGGAGAATGGAGAGACCAAGTTATATGTGGGAGTATTAAGCGACTCTTTCCCATCTTTTTCTTATATGAAGGAACTTCATTTTCACACAGACAATGCAGAATATATGACGGAACTGGTGGAATTAAAAAAGAGTTCCTTTCCCACAGATCCCCGTTATCTTAGCACTTTTTCTGTGATTGTGATGGATGCTTTCCACAGCGAAGAGCTCACCAGCCTTCAATTGAACTGCCTTTATCAGTGGATCAAGGACGGAGGACAGTTTATTCTTTGCGGCGGAGTACAAAGTGAAAATGTGCTGGCAGCCTTCTCTGAAAAACTGGGGATATCGGCGGGAAGAACCTATCAGAAAAAGCTTAGTGTAAATGACGAAACCTCTTATCTGAATCAATTAACGGTATATTTTACGGAATGGAAGTTTTCCAATCAAAGCAGTTGGGTTTCGTCGGAATGGTCCGAACCGGTCTCCCTCTATCGAAAGACCATGGAGGAAGGAAGCGTCAATGTTTTGACCTTTAGTCTGATCGATAACTCTTTCATGCAGTGGATGGGGAGAGATCAGGCTTTGACCAGCCTGTTTACCTATGTTTCCTCCGATACGGAAGAAAAAAAATACGAGACGGATCTGATGGAATGGTATGTCAAAAAGGCGATTTATTCCTTTTTGGATTCCCAGACGCCGAGCACATTTTATTATGGATTTTTCTTTATTTTGTACCTGGCAATGGTCTGCTGCGTCGCTTACTATCTTTTAAAGCAGATCAAAAGAAGGGAGTGGATCTGGATTGTTGTTCCCGGAATCTCTGTTTTCTTCACCGCTCTATTAATGGTGGGGGCGATCAGGACGCCGGAGGATACCAATAATCTGTTTTCTGCCCTTAAGATAAAGGACGAGGAAAAAAGAGAAGAAGTAGTCTATCTGCTCTGCCAAAATAAAGACGGAAAAAGCAAGAGTATCGATCTGCTTTCTTCTTATAATATCGTGGAACCTTTGGATTATGAGTATGGCGAATTGTCTTCTAAGGCAAACGGACTTCCGGTGGATTATACGGTGAACGACGCCGCAAATGGAATGGAGATTGTGATGGAAGAATCCGTGCCGGGCAGTTCGCAGCTTATGAAGATTTCAAAGTCCAAAAAAGAAGAAGATTCTGCGGACAGTACCAATTTTAAAGTCCAGATAAAGGGGGACTATACGAGATTTCGGGGAACCATCGAAAATGTTTCCGGATATGATTACAGGTGCGTTCTTTTAGTCCGGGGAACCCAGTATACGGTGCTCTATGATCTGAAAAAAGGAGAAAAACAAAACATCAAAGGCAGCGATGTGAAAAGCTGGACTTTAGTGAATGGCGAGCAGGATTTTGAAGATAATAGCCAGGAAGGGGTTTTAAATAATTTATTGTCTTATCTGGAATATGAATATATATCCACGGATAACAAGCTCAACCAATTGCTGGCGATCGGGATTACAAATCAAAAGACCATTGAATTATTTGATGATAAAAATGAATTAAAGAATCAAATTACCGTGGATGTAAACCGCTATAAAATTTCCACGGACAACACCTATGATTCCTTGATTACAGATATCAACAGGCAGTGTCTGGTGGAAGCAGATGGAAAAGAATCTTTAGAAGAGGATATCCTGGAAGAAAATCAAACAGAGGCATTATATAAATTCAATATGGCGGATAACATAGGAATGTTGATTCGAAATTCGGACTCATTTGAAGGATTAATCTTTGCCTATAATCATAAAACTGACAAAATGGAAATGATCTTAAGTAAACCGGATGATGTGTTAGAGGACGATCGTCTTAAAAACTTCATATCAGAAAAGGGAGAAATGAAATTAAGATATGTCCTTCCGGAGGAGGAGATATATGGAAGCGCGCCGATCATCTCCCTGTTGTATAATAAATGACGGAAAACGATCCTTTGGGAAGGATAATATTTAGCAAAGGACAATATTTAGTAAAGGGGCAGACGCCATGCTGGAATACCGGAACCTGACTGTGCAGACAAAAAATAAAAAAATACTGGATAACGTCTCTCTTAGTCTGGAAGAGGGAACGATCCTCGGACTTTTAGGGTCGGATGAAGAGGCAAAGACCATGATGCTCCAGACGGCGGCGGGCTGTGTAAAACCCACAAAGGGAGGGATTTTCTTAGACCGGGAGTCTCTCACCTCCGGGGAGAGTCCGGCGTATATCAACATAAGCTATATGCCGAAAAAATATGGATTCCATGAAATGTTGTCCGTGACAGAGTATTATGAACTGTTTTCTTCCCTGTACCGCGTGAACGGAAGATACCGGGAGCGGAGGATTGAAGAAGTATTAAGTCTGGTGGGACTGAAAAAATACCGGGATTCTTTCATCGAAGAAATTCCTTTGGAGCTGTACCCTTTTTTATATCTGGGAAAGGCGATCTTGTTTGAACCGAAATGGCTGCTCCTGGAAGAACCCTACGCCAATCTGCCTCCCGCTTTGCAGGAGAAAATGAAAGGGATTTTCTTAAACTTATTGGAGAGCGGAATGTCTTTGGTGATCAACACGCAGCTTTTTTTGAATTACTCTTCTTTATTTACGGATGTTGCCATATTGGAAAACGGAAAGATCACCGTGTCGGGGGAGATCGAGGAAGTGATGGAGCGCGCCATGAAGAAGAGTACGATCCGAATGGTGGTTCTTAAGAACCTGGACGACGCCCTCCGGGTGCTGAAAAATAATTATCTGGTGGAACGGGTCGTGATTGACGGACAAAAGGTGATATTTCGGTTTCATGGAGACGAGACGGATGAAGCGGCTCTTTTGGCCGCCATGGTCTACGCCGGAGCATTGATACAGAATTATACGAGAGACGCCGTCAATCTGGACTGGTTTTTCAGGAGGTAGAGAATGTTTGGTTCTATTCTAAAAGCAGAAATGCTAAAGGGAGCAAGAAGCAGCTGGCTTCCCATGACGATCATATTTTACGATGCGATTCTGGCTTTTGTTACCGTGCTGATCATGTATTTTGGAGCAAAGTTTTTCCAGGAAGGGTATTATTATAATACTTCTCCATATTTTCATCAATTTTTAATAGTAAGCTCAATACAACTGATCGCAGTAGTTTTGATCGTACCTTTGACAGTGGACATCAGCTGCAGCCAGGATAAGGCCAAGTATCTGCAGGAACAGTTGTTTTTGATCCCGGGAGTGATGCCAAGGTATCTTTTTGCCAAAATAGTGGATGCGGTGCTTGTAAGCTTTCTTATTTTTATTTCGGGGTTGCCAATTACTTTTTTATCTTGTATATATAGTGATGTGAGTTGGATTAAGATCATCAGGCTTGCCTGTATGGTGCTGCTGTTCTCCTTCTGGAGCGGTGCGATCACGATTTTTTTTCACGTCATATGGAAAAGAAACGGCGGAACCGCCATCGCCTCCCTTTTCTTCCAGTTTCTTTTTATCGTAGGAAGTATGGGGATCATTACTCTGATCGGGAAGTATTATACGGCGAGCGCTGTACTGCGGATTCCGGTGATCCTTTCCAATTTTTGTTTGTTATTGATGATGCTGAATCCCATGTGCTGCTATATGGGATATTATGGTAATCTTACCGGAAATATCGGAATTATGTCGAGACTTTGCGGACAGGTGGGAATTGACACCTCCGGTTCCATGTTTTCTTTATTGTTTTATAAGGGATCGGCTCTGCTGCTTGCTTTGTGCGGGATTTTAATTTTATTTCTGGCATTTTGGATATCCGCCCGTAAGAATAAACAAGAAATAAAATTTATTTAATTCAGGAGGAAAAGTAATGAAAATATTAATGAGGACCAATATGTGGCCGGAGAGAGAGTTCAGCCCGCAGGATATTATGGCCAACGACAGAATCGGGAGCAACATTGGCAATATGCTGTTTTGTTATAGTGTGGCAAGATGGATGCTCGAAAAAGGAGAGATCCAGATCGACAAGATTCGCGACAGCGAAATCGAGACGATGAAAAATATTGATAAAAAATATGATATGCTCATTTTACCTTTTGCCAATGCCTTTCGGGAGGATTTCATGCCTTTTATCCGCCAGTGGACAAAGCTGATCAAAAGTCTCTCCATTCCTTGCGTCGTCGTTGGAATCGGCGTTCAGGCTCCCCTCAACAAGATCCATGATATCCATTTTGATTTTGACAAAGATGTGAGGGCGTTTTGCGAGGCGGTTCTGGAAAAATCAGCGACCATCGGCGTCCGGGGAGAAATCACCAAGAAGTATTTGATGGACTGCGGCGTGGAAGAAAAGAAGATCCGGGTGATCGGATGCCCGTCCATCTTTATCCACGGAGAAGATTTTATCCCGATCGAAAAGAAAGAGTTTAAAGACCTGAAACCGATCTCCTTTAACTCTTCACAATATAACGTAAAAGTGCCGCTGATCGCGCGCTGGATGGAGGAACATCCGGACGGATGGTTTATCCCGCAAAATACCTGGGAGCTTGTGATGTTATATACCGGCTATCAGAGTGTGGAATTAAAAAATCAGTATTTCGTCCAATGCAATAATAAGTTTTTTAAAGAGGGAAGGATCCGTTCTTTTACCGATACCCTCTCCTGGCTTACTTATCTGAACCGCAACGCAGGTCTTAGCGTGGGAACCAGGATCCATGGAAATGTTGCGGCAATCATAGCCGGAGTTCCCGCCCTCATCATTGCGTCGGACACCAGGGTAAAAGAAATCAGCGACTTTTTTGCCCTGCCTTATCTTTCCCAACCGGAAGTGAAAAATGATCTGACCATCGAAGAGTGGTATGAAAAGGCTGATTTTGACGCTTATAACCGCAGATATGAGGATGCGCTTAAAATCTATAAAAAGTTCTGGAAGGAAAATAATATTCCTTTCGACGTGCCAAAGAAACGGCTTGATTTTTTGCCGGATGAGGAAGTGCAGGTGATCGAATCCTGCCTGACCTTACCGGACGAGGAGCGTATCTCCAATATCAACCGCTATTTTAAGCTGTATCAGGAGAGAATGAATAAAAAGGACCAGAGACGGCAAAGACAGATCGTGAATATTCGAAAGAAGTACAGAAGTATGGAAGAAAAAGCCAACAATCTGGACAAAACAAATCTGGAACTGGAACAAAGGATCGAAGAACTGAAAAGAGAGAAAGAAGAGCTTGAGAAATTACAACAACAGTATTTGAAAAAAGAAAAGGCACATGATAATATGTCTTCCGGTGGTTTTGCATGGAAGCTGAAGCAAAAATGCAAAAAAGCCCTGAAAAAAGATAATGAATAAACGTAGCTTATTGAAAGGTTGACTTATGAAAATATCAGTAATTGTTGCGGCATATAATGCAGAAGAATATTTGTTGGAAGCGATGGAAAGCGCTCTGAATCAGACACTTGATGAGTATGAGGTGATTGTTGTCAACGACGGCTCTACAGATAACACTCTTTCCATTTTGGAAGAGCTTGCCTGTAAGTACGATCATTTAAAGATCATCAACAAAGAAAACGGCGGCCCTGCCTCTGCGCGAAACACCGGAATAAAGGAAGCCCAGGGAAAGTACATTTACTTTGTTGACTCAGACGACATCATTGAAATTGACGCATTGGAGAAGTTTTATGACCGTGCGGAAAGTACGGAGGCAGATTTAGTCATTGCAAATTATGATATCTTCAGCAAAGACAGCGTTACCAAGATCAAAAACTTAAATGGGCTCATTAAGTCAAGCGACATAAATAAGTACAGTAAGGCGATTCTCTGGACATTCTCCCTGTGGAATAAGTTATTTAAAAAGTCCGTAATCGATGAGTATTCCCTCTCTTTCCCGCCGATCTCCTATACGGAGGACGGGGTGTTTACGATGAACTTTGTCTATAAGGCAGAAAAAATCGTAGGTCTTAACAAGGTAGTGTATCATTACCGCCGTATGTATGACGGCTCGGGAAACGCCATTACCGCCTCGGTCAACGCGTCAAAGATCAAGCAGTATATCAAGGCTCATCAATGGATTTATGAAGCGGCGGTAAAAAGTATTGAGTCGGTGGAAAATCCGGAGGAAATCAATCTGGATCCGAAGGATTATCTGGGAGAAATTCACCGGAAGGAAGTACAGATTCTGTTTAATCAGTTCTACCGTAATCTGTGGACTTTAGACGACGAATCCATCCAATTGATCGTAAATGAAATAAAAGATAAGTATAAGATGCTAAACGTCTTTTCCCTATCCATGATCATGACGGATAATTATGAGACGCCGCTCTTTTCTCTGACCACAGACAAAAAAGAGATTTTAAAAAATGCCCGCTTCACGGTGGTATTGTACGGAAGGGATGACCAGGCAGAAATCTTTTTATCCACCTTAAAAAGTATTGTGGTACAAAGTCTGGTGGAACTGCAGATCCTGGTTCCAGAATCCATGGAACAGGTTGTCCGGGAGAATGATCTGTTTCAGGATAATATCCGGTTTGTCCGGTGTGTTTCGGAGGGAGACTTATATAATAAGGCGCTTAAAGATGCGGTCTCTCCGTTTATTGCTTTTTGTGAACCGGGCTTTAGTTATCCGAACAATGCCTTTAAGCGAGTTTTTAAATATATGTCCAACGGTTTTTGTGATATGGCAGTTCAGACCGTCTATCACAGAAATTACGGAAGCAATCTGCCGATTTATTTCAGCTACCTTGCGTTTAATTCCGCCAGGAACGGAACCCGGAATAATCCGGAGCTTTGCTTAGACCACACTCTGTCTAATAAGTTTTTCCGCACAGAGTATTTAAGGTCTCATAACGTGGAATTTGGTGAAAATCCAAGAGAAATTCTATCCGAAGCATACGACAAAGCATACTGGGTATTCCTCAATGATAAGATCGTATTTTTTGACAATACCGATATTGAATATTTACATAATATCGGTGACGAAAGTACTTATGCATTTATTGAAAAATACTGCGAGGAGCATCCGGTGGATCTGTCCGATCCGGAGATGGGATACGATTCGGATCTGAATTTTACCAAGATGATGAAGTATCCAAGGCGCAAGAGAGGAAACCGGGTTCGTTCAAAGTTTATGGGACTGTTCCGTAGGATGAAGGTGAAAGACCGGGTGGTATTTCTCTCGGTCCGCAAGGATGGGCAGCTTGAGGGAAACGCCAAGGCTCTCTATCCTTATGTAAAAGGGAAGAAAGTAATTTATGCCAAGAAACTTCCCCACGGATATCTCGCAGAGCTTCGAATGCTCTACTACTTTATGACCAGTAAAGTGATCGTGACAGATGATTATGTAAGATATGCAAGATGGGTGAAACTTCGCCAGGGACAAAGAATGATCCAGCTTTGGCACGCCTGCGGCGCCTTTAAGATGTTTGGCCAGTATGGAACCAACATGAGCGTCCGGGAAGACAGAGCGACCCATGCCCAGTATTCCTTAGCGGTGGTGAGCGGCCCTTCGATCCGGACGATCTATGCGGACGCCTTTGATATCGCCCTTTCCAGAGTGGCCTCTCTGGGATGCCCAAAGACAGACTGCTTTTTTGACGAAGAATATATCGCCAAGACGAAAGAGAGAGTCTATGAGAAATTGCCGTATTTAAAGGACAAACAGGTGATCTTATATGCTCCGACCTTCCGTGACGTCGGCGGTAAGAGAACGGTCTTTACCCCTGCCCTTGATTTTGAAAAGTTATCCAGAGAATTGAAGCCTTCGCAGGAGTTTGTGATCTGTCCGCATCCTCTTATGGAAAATAAAATCGTAGAGGAATCTTATCCGAATATTCATGTGGTCCGGGAAATATCAACCAGCGATATGATGTTTGTTTCTGATATGATGGTAACAGACTATTCCTCTGTGGTATTTGAATATGCATTATTGAAAAAGCCAATGGCGTTCTTTTGCTATGACCTTGCCATTTATGACCGGGGATTTTTCCTGAAATATCCGGACGATCTTCCGGGAAAGGTATATGAAAACCAGGAACAGTTGATGGCGTTCCTTCATAACCCGAACCAGGAAGTGCAGGCGGAAAAATGCGAAGAATTTGTACACAAATACATGGCGGGCTGCGACGGTCACAGCGGTGAAAAAATTGCAGCGATTATCAATGCCTATATGGAGGTAGAGTAATATGGAGAAAGTCAATATTACATTTATAAGCAGCCGGGGCAGAGGAATGGACGAAGAGCTGATCCTGATCAAAAAGGAGCTGGAAAAGACCTTTTCGGATGTTTCCTTCCGTTACTTCATCAAACAGGAGATCTCCAATAATAAAGCTTACGTATCCGGATTAAAGGCGGCCAAAAAAAGAATTTGCCAGGGGACGGACCACATTGTTTGTATGGATATGTCCCAGAACCTCACCCCGGAACAATTGCCGGAAGGGATAAAAAAAGTGTTGGTGCAGATTCCTTTTAATTATGTGTTTGAGGCGATGCTGCGCAAACAATTGAATCCGGACGCCTCCTTAAAGATCGGAGCGGTGAAGTTTACCCATGTATATTCCACCTCTCCCTTTGGAACAGAGCTTCTAAAAAAAGCTTACGGCATTACCGGAGTGGAGATCATCGAGGGATACTGCTCCTCGTATGCCTATCAGTTGGCACAGGAAGAATACGCCAAAGAGCAGAGGGAGATTCTCACCCGTTTCTATCCTCAGTCCAAAGGCAAGAAAATTTTGGCCATCCTCAACAAATCGGCCAAGCTTGGCAAGGACAATTGGCTCCGGGAAGAAGATGTGGATATGGAATCCTTCATCCGGGGATTGGGAGAAGAATGGTTTGTGGTGACAGATTGTAAGGAAATCGTCAATCTGTTAAAAAAGGCGGACGCCTCCCTCTTAAAATCCTTTGGATATATTCACAATGTAATCTATCCTCACCATGCGCTGGCCTTTACCGATCTGCTCCTTACCAATTACGGACCATATATCGAATTGCAGGCTTCCAGAAGGAAACCATCTTATGTTATAAATTACAATAACAACGATCTGGAAAAATACTACATGGAAAATTATCCGGAGCTGGTGATCGATCAAGTGGATAAATTGATGAATGTGGCGACCCATGCAAAGATGAATGAAGAACTGCATCAAAAAATCAGCGACTATTTTTCCTACCCACCGACAAAACCGGTCACAGACCATCTGTGTCCTTTGCTGAAAGGTAAATAAAATCTATTTATTTATAGAAAAGAAAAAAGAATCACAAAAGTCAACTTTATTGCTTTTTAGCGGCAGCAGAACTGCCCATCTGCGAAATTCGCAAAAGAAGCATATAAGAGTTGACTTTTGTGCTTTTTAAAGTTGTATTTAGCCAGCGGAGCTTAAACAGGAGCCTGAGGAGCTTAATTAAGAATAAGCTCTGCAAGCTGCTCTGCCGGATCGGTCTGTTGCTCATAAGTGATCTCCTGATGGAATTTTTGGAAGGCTTCTTTAAATTCAGCCTCTTTTGTGATCCATGCGTCAAAGAGATCGTCAAGACCAGACAGAAATAGCGCTGGGTAGTTTTTTTTCATATATAACTCGAAAGCATTGTTTTCATGGGAGAGACAGAAAAAAGGTTTGTTCCGGCTCATCTGGCCATGGGCAAAAAAACTTAAATCCGAGATCAGCAGATCGCTGAAATATAAAAGATCCGTCAGCGGATAGCTTTGATTTAAATAAAGGGCGCAGTCCTGGCAGTCCTTGTCGGTCTGCTTAAAAAGAGGCAAAAAGTTGGAAACCAAAAACCAGTCCCCGCCCAGTTTGTCCATGAAATCCGTCAAAGAAAAAGATTCCAGCAGGCTGCGTTTTTCCGGGGCGATCTTCTTAGGAAGCATGAGAAAAAGGATTTTCTTTCCCGCAGTCTGGGGATAACGCAAGGTAAAATCAAAGCGTTTGTCTTGCTGGCGCTGCGCGCTGCGAAGGCGGAAGGAAAAAGGCGTTTCCATCAGCGCCACTTTCTGGTGTTTGGTAAAGTGGTAAGACCGGGTGATTGTTTTTAAGACAAAAGAGTTTGGCGCAAAAATATGTGAAAACTTTGCCAGGGTTTGCTTTTCCTGCCTGTTAAAAAAGGTCTTTTGGGCGAGCTGATAATAAAAATTATTCTGTGTGATCAGCAGCATTTGAGGGTGGGAAACCTCAAAGGGCGCAAGCAGATTGCGCAGGGCGAGGTCATTGCAAAGAAAAACATTTTTTTTAAACTCCCCGGAAGGAGGAAGCAAAAAAGAGTCGTCGCTTTTGGCGGCTATATCGTCAAGGCTTTTCACATAAGTGTGAACGTAACACTCCGGATGGTTTCTAAGACGGCGCTCCACGGGCAGGAGATCAGAATTCATTTCCCGGATCCGGCAGCTTAAAAGATTGGCCTGTGTTTTTTTCATGATTCGTTTCCTTTCACTTTTTGAAATAAGCGTTTGATTTTATGAAGAGCAGAGGAAGGCGGCGCCTCATCTTTGATGATCTGCTTTTTTGGGACTGGGGGCCGGAGCAAAGAGTTCGCGGTTTCCGCAGAAAAATCCGGTCCAGAAGTCTCTTTTAAATAGGACAAGAAGTCGGCGTTCGTCCCGCCAAATAAAATATAATTATGATTGAGAAAGGCGTGTCGTCCTCTTTGGGGCAGCTTTTTTGCCAGAGAATATAATTCTAAGCCGTCTCGAATCTGATCTCGCAAAAAGGAAGTGCGAAATATTTTATTGGCCCAAAGCCGGTCAAAGATCATATAGTCAAAGTTTCCCCTTCCGCCTGCCTGAGCGGCATACATAAGCTTATGACCGGAGAATAAAGCGCGCTGCTTGTTGTCGAAACAGGAAACCGGTTCGATGCAGTAATCCAGGAGACCGGACTCCATTTTCTTTAGCAAAGCGCCGATCATCTGGTAATGATAAAGAAAAGAATCGTCACAGAGCAAGAGATATCTTGTATGAGCGGTTTCTATGACCTTTTTATAAAATTCATGGTAATCACTGCAATATTTTTCTTCAATAAAAATAAAATTATCCTGGAGGAGACCCAGAGATTCTAAAAGGGAGCGGTGCGTCTTTGGCATGGCAATGAGGCAGGCGACATAATTAGAGCCTGTCAGACTCGCCAAAGTGCGCAGGAATGATTCCTGCTGCCCGGACCTTTGATATAGCGCAACGGTGATCATGGCGTGTTCCAATAAATCTTCTTTTGTCAGCTTTTGGCGGGATAAAGGCAGGAGGCAATGCTTTTCCAATAAATCTTCCTTGACGATGAAAGGAGCAGTGTGATATTTTTCAAGAATGGAACGGATGATCAGACTGCGGCATTCCTCGTCTGTTTGCCAAAAGTGTACGTAAAACTGGGTGAGCAGCGTATGGATTTCCTTATAGGAAAAGAAATTCATAAAGTCTCTTATGGCAGCGTTTTGTTCCATGACCTCTTTTAGAGAAGTAAAGGCAGGATAATCCCGGAGGATGCTTGCAGCCGCAGATTCTCGCATCATCTCGTGGGCGGCAAGAAAGTCCTGTAGTTTGCCGACGGAAACTTTGGCAGTGATGGAAGTAGTGTCCGGAGCATAGTTTCTGCGGTAATGAAGGACGATCTGATTAAGGCCGGCGATCACTTTAGCGTGGAGTATCATATTTAAGGTAAAAACTCCGTCTTCGGAATAGGAGACCGGAGGGAAAGTGAGGCGGTGTTTTGTCACAACGCTTTTTCGGTATAATTTATTCCACAAAGTAAAGGTTAAAAGAAGCCGATGATCATAGCGGCCGATGGAATCAAGGACAGTGAGCTCGTTTAAGGTATTGACCGGAACGAGGGAATCTCCGTTTAGGATATCGTATTTGGCGATGACAAGATCGGCGTCCAAAAGAGAAGCCCTCTCATATAGACTTGCCAGGGCGGTTTGTTCCACGATATCATCGGCGTCAAAAAAGTAAAGATATTCCCCTTTTGCAAGGGAGATCCCATAGTTTCTGGCCGCAGAAGGCCCTTGGTTCGTCTGATACTTGACCGTCATATTGGGACAGCGTGTTTGGTATTCTTCCAGGATGGCCTGGGTCTGATCGGTGGAGCCGTCGTTGATCACAATAATCTCATAATCGTCCAGAGTTTGTGAGGTGATACTGTCCATCGCAGGTCTAAGATATTTTTCGGCGTTATAAGCCGCCACGATTGCGGATACTTTCATAAGTTCTCTCCAAGTTTTGTAATAGATTTGCAAATTATTATAACAATTTTGTCAAAATTTATCAATATATATTGACGGACACTTGTTTATTTCAAAAGCCTATTGTATAATAGCAGTGATTTTATGCCAAGAGCAGGAGGTTATCATTTAATTATGGGATTGATTTATAAAAGCACTAGAAATAACGCAGAAACAGCAACGGCTTCCCAGGCCATTCTAAAAGGTTTGGCAGGAGAGGGAGGCTTATTTGTTCCGACGGAGATTCCTTCTTTGGATGTTTCCATGAAAGAGTTATCTTCCATGACTTATCAGAAGATCGCCTACGAGGTGATGAAGCTGTTTTTAACAGATTTCACAGAGGAAGAACTGAAATACTGCATAGACCACGCCTATGATTCCAAGTTCGACACAAAGCAGATCGCAGACCTTGTAAAAAAGGATGGCGTATTCTTCCTGGAATTATTCCATGGAGCGACGATCGCCTTTAAGGATATGGCTTTGTCCATCCTGCCATATCTGCTGACCACCAGCGCAAAAAAGAATGACGTGACCAATGAGATTGTCATCCTCACCGCAACCTCCGGAGACACGGGAAAGGCGGCGCTGGCAGGATTTGCCGATGTGCCTGGCACAAAGATCATAGTATTTTATCCAAAACATGGAGTAAGCCCGATCCAGGAAAAACAGATGATCACCCAGAGGGGAGAAAACACCTATGTGATCGGCATCGAGGGTAATTTTGACGATGCGCAGACCGGCGTAAAAAAGATGTTCTCCGATCCGGAGCTGGCCAAAGAGCTTGACGCGGCAGGATTCCAGTTCTCTTCCGCCAACTCCATTAATATCGGACGACTGGTTCCGCAGGTGGTATATTATGTATACAGCTATGCGACCCTCCTTGCCCGGGGAGAGATCGCCGACGGAGAGAAGATCAACGTGGTAGTTCCTACCGGAAACTTTGGCAATATTCTTGCGGCAAGCTATGCCAAGGCGATGGGCGTTCCGATCGACAGACTGATCTGTGCTTCCAATGAAAATAAAGTGTTATATGATTTCTTCACTACCGGAAGCTATGATAAAAACAGAGAGTTTATTTTAACTTCTTCCCCGTCTATGGATATCCTGATCTCCAGCAATCTGGAGAGATTGATCTACCAGACAGCCGGAAGAGACGCAGAGAAAAACCTTGCTTTCATGAAGGATCTTTCCGAGAAGGGAGTGTATACTGTGACTGAAGAGATGAGGGAGCAGATGAAAGACTTCTACGGAAATTACGCCAGCGAGGAAGAAACGGCCCAGGCCATCAAAGAGATTTATGAAAAAACCGGATATGTTATCGATACCCATACCGCGGTGGCGGCAAGCGTTTACAAAAAGTATGCTGCGGATACGGGGGACGGTGCCAAGACGGTGATCGCCTCTACGGCAAGTCCATATAAGTTCACCAGAAGCGTGATGAACGCCATCGATCCTTCGTATGACGATCAGACAGACTTCCAGCTTGTGGATGAGTTAAACCGCATTTCCGGCGTGGCAGTGCCGCAGGCCATTGAAGATATCCGCAGCGCGCCGGTTCTTCATCACACAGTCTGCAAGACCGAAGATATGTGCAAAGAAGTGAAGAAAATACTGGGAATTTAATCCTACGAATGTGAATAAAGTTTTGAGGCCAGGCGCCGGAAGCAGATAAGGATCCGCGCGCGTTTGGCCCTGCTGTTTTAAATATTGTCGTATTAAAAATATATTGTCGCAAAAGAGAAATTGCTTAAGTATGAAAAAGAAAAAGATACAACGGCGGTTTTCTTTTGCGGCTTTCTACTTTAAGCCGCAGTCATGCGCAGCGGGAGGTAAATGTGAAAAAGAAAAACTATGATTTTTTGATCGTAGGGGCGGGACTTTACGGAGCGGTCTTTGCCCATGAGATGACCAAACGGGGAAAAAGCTGTCTGGTCATTGAAAAAAGGAACCATATCGGAGGAAATGTCTACACGGAAGAGATCGAGGGGATTTCCGTCCATAAGTATGGCGCCCATATTTTCCATACTTCAGACGAAGAGGTGTGGGAGTACATGAAGCAGTTCGGAAAGTTTAACCATTATATCAATTCCCCTGTGGCGATCTATAAAGACGAACTTTATAATCTTCCATTTAATATGAACACCTTTAGTAAGCTTTGGGGAATCCGCACCCCGAAGGAAGCAAAGGAAATCATTGACCGGCAAAAAGAAGGCTTTAAGATCAAGGAGCCGTCCAATCTGGAGGAGCAGGCGTTGTCCCTTGCGGGAAAGGATGTTTACGAAAAGCTGATTAAGGGTTACACGGAAAAGCAGTGGGGCAGAGATTGTAAGGAGCTTCCGCCTTCCATTATAAAAAGACTGCCGTTCCGCTTCCGGTATGACAATAATTATTTTAACGATCCCTATCAGGGAATCCCGATCGGCGGATATACGAAAATGATAGAAAAAATGTTTAAGGGCAGCGAGATTTTATTAGACACCGATTTCTTTGCTTTCCGGAAAGAACATCCGGATATTGCCGACACCATCGTATATACCGGACCCCTTGACCAGTATTTTGAGTATGAGTATGGCGTACTGTCTTACCGGACTGTGCGCTTTGAAACGGAAGTGCTTGACACCGATAATTATCAGGGAAATGCGGTGGTAAATTACACAGAAAGAGAAGTCCCTTATACCAGGATCATTGAGCATAAGCATTTTGAATTTGGGACTTCACCAAAGACGGTGATCTCCAGGGAGTATCCTACGGAGTGGAAGATGGGCATGGAGCCTTATTACCCGATTAACGATAAGGAAAATGAAGAGTTGGCAGGAAAGTACCGCAGGAGAGCGGAAGAAGAAAAGGGCGTGATCTTTGGCGGACGTCTTGGCAATTATCAGTATTATGATATGGATAAGGTGGTACGGGCTGCTTTAGACAAAGTAAGGAGTATAACATGAAACTTCTGTCGGTGATCATTCCCGCTTACAACGAAGAAAAAATGATTTCTAAGGCGGCGGACCAAATCAGTTCCCTGCTTTCCCAAAACCGAATTTCTTATGAGATTCTTTTCGTCAATGACGGTTCGAAGGATATGACCTGGCCTGCCATTCTCGCAGAGTGTGAAAAGAATCCTCACATTCATGGATTGTGTTTTTCCAGGAACTTCGGAAAGGAAGCCGCAATGTTTGCCGGAATAGAATATGCGGCGGGAGATTGCGCAGTGATCATTGACTGCGACTTGCAGCATCCCCCGGAAAAAATCATTGAAATGTATCATCTTTGGGAAGATGGGTATGATGTAGTAGAAGGTATCAAAGAAGACCGGGGAAAGGAAAGCCTTTTTCACAGGCTCGGCGCCGCTGCGTTTTATAAAGTGATCAGTAAACTGACCCACATGGATATGAAAAACGCTTCTGATTTTAAGCTGATGGACCGGAAGGTGATCGACGCATTAAAACAGATGCCGGAGCAGAGCGTGTTTTTCCGGGCGTTATCCTCTTGGGTGGGATTTCGCAGGGCGCAGGTCTATTATTGTGTAAGAGAAAGGGAAGCCGGCGAGTCCAAATGGGGCTACCGACAGCTTTGCCGATATGCTTTTTCCAATATTACGGCGTATTCGGCGGCGCCGATGCAGATCGTGACGATCATGGGAATCTTTTTTTTGATTCTTTCCCTGATTTTGGGCGTTATTTCCCTGTCTCAGAAGATCATGGGAATCGCCCAGGAAGGATTTACCACGGTTATTATTGTGGAACTGCTGATTGGAAGTCTTGTGATGACGAGTAATGGTATCATCGGATATTATATCGCAAAAATGTATGAGGAAGTAAAAGGCAGGCCGAGATATATCATTTCAGCCCAGAAATAAAATGTGCAAAAACCGAAGCGTTTTATTTGTCGATATTTTTTAAAAAATACATTGGTTTCATAAAGAAATGCAAAAAATATTTCAAAAAAATTGTTGACAGAATGCAGATTTTACATTATAATATCGGAGATTGTATTATAATGGATTTAGTGTCCTTATATAATGATGATACAGTGTTTTTGATAAGATCGGGAGAATACGAATGGATGATTCAAGATTAGAGTTTTCTAATATTATGGAAAACCTTTTGAAACAGGCACATAGTCACAAGAATGTACTGGAGTATAAGGAGATAAACAGCGCTTTTAAGAACGAGGTGTTAACTCCGGAGAAGTTTGAGTGGATTCTTGATTATTTCGAGAAGCAGGGTGTCGATGTATTAAATACGAATGACGAAGACAATGATAACATCATTGGTGATGGGGAAGAAGTCGAGATTATTGATGACACAGATATTTTGGAGGGCGTCAGCCTGGAAGATCCGGTCCGTATGTATTTAAAGGAGATTGGTAACATTCCGCTGTTGACGGCTGAGGAAGAGGTGTTCCTGGCGCAGCGTATTGAGAAGGGCGACGAGCAGGCCAGAATCCAGCTGATTGAAGCGAATCTGCGTTTGGTGGTCAGCATTGCCAAGAAGTACGTGGGTCGCGGGATGTCTTTTCTGGATCTGATTCAGGAAGGCAACATGGGCTTGATGAAGGCCGTGGAGAAGTTTGACTACAAGAAGGGGAATAAGTTCAGCACTTATTCTACCTGGTGGATCAGACAGGCGATCACCCGGGGAATTGCCGATACGGCAAAGACGATCCGTGTTCCGGTCCATATGGTGGAAACGATCAATAAAACGCTCCGCACCAGCCGTATGCTATTGCAGGAACTGGGCAGGGAGCCAACCAATGAAGAGATCGCCAAAAAGATGGATATGCCGGTCTCTAAGATTGATGATATCTTAAAAACCAGCAGAGATCCGGTTTCTCTTGATACACCGATCGGCGAAGAAGAAGATAGTCAGTTGGGTGATTTTATTGAGGATGAATCTCTCCTTTCTCCTGTGGATTCCGCATCCTTTTCCATGTTAAAGGAAGAGCTTGAGGTTGCCATGGCCTCCTTGACAGAGCGTGAGAGAAACGTGATCAAGCTGAGATTTGGGTTAGAAGACGGAAAGACGAGAACCCTTGAGGAAGTCGGTAAGGAATTTAATGTCACCAGAGAAAGAATCAGGCAGATCGAAGCAAAGGCGCTTCGCAAGTTAAGACATCCAAGCCGAAGCCGAAAGTTAAAAGACTTTTTAGAACAATAGACGAACGATGCGCTGCAAAACAGTGCAGATGAATTTTTGGGGCACTCTCTTTTTTGGAGCGTGCCCCAAAGTTATGAAAAAGAATTTTTTCGGGGAATTTACCCCTCGTTAAAACAGGAAAAAGAAACTTTAACAGGGACGATTATTTCAGAGAGGATAGCAAAATGAAAGACGGATTTATCAGAACGGCTGCTGCATCATGCAGCGTAAAGGTGGCGGATCCCATCTATAATAAAAACCAGATGATGGAAGTCATAAAAAAAGCGTATGGGAACGGGGTTAAGGTTTTGGTATTGCCGGAGCTGGTGATGACAGGATACACCTGCGGGGATTTATTCTGGCAGAGTGCGCTCCTTCAAAAATCCATGGATCAGATGGATGCATTGCTTGGGGAGACGGCGGATCTTGATATGGTCATTGTTTTTGGAATGCCCCTTGTGATCCGGCAGAATTTATTCAATTGCGCGGTGGTGCTTCACAAGGGAAAAATTCTTGGAATCGTGCCAAAAAGGCACCTTCCCAATTATTCGGAATTTTATGAGATGAGACATTTCACTCCGGGCAAAAGAAAAGTGGAGAAAATACGGATTTGCGGTCAGGAGGTTCCGTTTGGCATGAACCTGCTGTTTTGCTGTGAAAATATACCGGATCTGGTTCTTGCCTGCGAGATCTGCGAAGATCTGTGGGTTCCGCTTCCTCCGTCTACCTGGCACGCAATGGCGGGGGCGACCGTGATCTGCAACCCTTCTGCCAGCGACGAGACAACCACCAAAGAAGCATACCGCCGGGGGCTGGTAAGTTCCCAGTCCGCAAGACTGGTGGGAGGATATATCTATGCTTCTGCGGGAGAGGGAGAGTCCACCCAGGATCTGGTGTACAGCGGTCATAATCTGATCTGTGAATACGGTTCAGTTTTGGCAGAATCCGAGAGATTCGGCAATGAATATATCGAGGCGGAGCTGGACACTGCCCGTCTGGCGGCAGACCGGAGAAAGATGTCCACATTTGTCACAGAGACCATGGGAGAAGAGTATCACAGAGTTTATTTTACGTTGGAAGAGGAGGAACTTTCCCTTGTCAGAAGATTTTCCAAAACTCCTTTTATTCCGTCAAATAAAGAAGACAGGGAAAAACGCTGCGACGAGATCCTTACCATTCAGGCTATGGGCCTTAAGAAGCGTCTGGCCCACACGGGATGTAGATCGGCCGTTGTGGGAATCAGCGGAGGACTGGACTCCACCCTTGCCGTGCTGGTGACGGTGAGAGCCTTTGATCTGCTTAATATCCCAAGAAAAAATATCGTGTGCGTGACGATGCCATGTTTTGGAACGACGGACCGCACCTACACCAATGCGGTGACGCTAATTAAAAAGCTGGGGGCTTCTTTGCGGGAGATCCGCATCAACAAGGCGGTGGAACAGCATTTTAGCGACATTGGCCACGACCCGGAAAATCATGACGTCACCTATGAAAATTCCCAGGCGAGGGAAAGAACGCAGATTCTTATGGATATTGCCAATCAGACAAACGGCATGGTGATCGGAACAGGAGATATGTCCGAGCTTGCCCTGGGATGGGCGACTTACAACGGGGACCATATGTCCATGTATGCAGTGAACTGTTCCGTCCCAAAAACCTTGGTGCGCCATCTGGTGTATTATTATGCGGACACCCTGGCAGAAAAAGAGCTGAAAGAAGTGCTGCTGGATATTCTGGATACGCCGGTAAGTCCGGAGCTGCTTCCGCCGGTTGACGGCGTGATCTCCCAGAAGACGGAAGACCTTGTGGGGCCTTACGAGCTTCATGACTTTTTCCTTTATTATATGCTTCGTTTCGGATTTTCTCCGAAAAAAATCTTCCGTCTGACCAAAGAGGCATTTGGGGATGAATACGAAGACGCCGTTATCTATAAATGGCTTAGAACTTTCTGCTGGAGATTTTTTGCCCAGCATTTTAAAAGAAGCTGCCTCCCGGATGGACCTAAGGTTGGTTCGATCGCAGTGTCCCCGAGGGGAGATCTGCGTATGCCAAGCGACGCAAGCCCATCCGTGTGGATGACAGAGATGGATCAGTTAAAAGAGATGCTCGGATTATAAAGCTTTTCACAAATATGTATCGTAGATCGAGGGTTATTCCGACGCTTTTTTCAGAGCGTTTTTAATGGCCTGTTGGAGAACCATGGTGGTGTAGCGGTTTTCTCCGGAGATCTCAAGATCATCAATGGAGGAAATGTTTTCTAATTGTGAATTGATTTCGTCAAGGGAAGGCCCAAGAAGAGGGTACATGGCAGAAACGCTGTCCGTAAGATTGTCAAGGCTTACGGAGGTGATCTGGTTTTCATCCACAGATACGGCAACGTCCAGCGCTGTTTCACCGAGGGTGACTGTGGAAGTATAGACGCCCGGGGTATAGACGGCGCTGCTTGTGGTTTTACTCTTTTTTTCAGGAGCGAACATAAAAATACACAGCAAAATCAGGATGAGTCCCAGACAGATAAACAGAGCCGTATAGATTAGTTCTTTTGCTTTTACGACAATAATTTTAGTTTTTGCACTCAAAGAAAACAGTCCTTCCGAAATATATTTATTAAAGTTTATTCTTTCTTTTTTAGTTTTATGATAAATGTTTGCGTAAGATTCTATAGAATGAGGGGATTTGTATGCTAAGTGGTACTACCTTTGCACAGGCATTTCCGGATTATGAGATTCCTGCAGAGCTCCAATTTATTCTCTCCGGAACCATCGTATTAAAAGTGGTGATGAAACAGCAGGAGAGACAGTTGGTGATTTATACAAAAAGTGAACATATGCTGTCAAAACGTCAGGTTAACCGCCTGGCCTATGATCTGAAAAAACAGCTCTTCGGAAAAAGCTATATTTTCGTGCGGATCGAAGATAGTTACGAGCTGTCGGGAGCTTATACGCCGGAACGTATCATGAGGGATTACTGGGACAGTATCTTATATGAAGTGGAAAAGATCGGGAAGGTGGAACATAACCTGCTTTTGCGTTCAAAATGGGAATTTGAGGGAAATCTCTTGACTCTTTTGATGGAAGATTCTTTTCTTGCCAAGGATAAATCAAGGATCCTCAAAGAATATCTGGAGACAACTTTTTTAAAAAAATTTGGCCTGGAGATCAAAGTCGGCTTTGTATTTACCGAAGACGCCAAAAAGGCTTTTTATCAGGCCAGAGAACATACTTTGTCCCAGGAAGTGGATCTGGTCATGGAGCAGATTGAACGGATCTCCGAAAAAAGCGGCTCGCAGGAGGCCGAAGGGAAAAAGGAGAGACCGAAAAAAAGCGGCGGCTTTTACGGGGGAAACCGCTTTGAGGAGAGGGCGAGAATGCAGGCCTTTTCCCGAAGTTCCAAGCGGGATCCGGACGTGATCTACGGCAGAGACTGCGATGGCGAGCTCATTACCATCGCAGAGATCATCGATGAGATCGGACAGTGTGTGATCCGGGGAGAGATCTTAAGTTTAGAGACCAGGGAATTAAAAAATGAAAAGACCCTTGCGATTTTTTCCATCACAGATTACACCGATACGATCATGGGTAAGGTATTCCTGAACCGTTTTCAAAAAGAGGAATTTTTGGACAGCTTCCAAAAAGGAAAGTTTTATAAGGTGAAGGCAACCCCGAAAATTGACGCCTATGACCGAAATCATGACGTCACCCTTTCCGGGATTGTGGGGATCAAACCGATTCCGGATTTTCGGACGAAACGTATGGATAAAAGTCTGGAAAAAAGAGTGGAACTTCATCTTCATACGGTGATGAGCGATTTGGACAGCGTGGTGGATATCAAAAAGATGATTCAGACGGCAAAAAGCTGGGGGCATAAAGCGGTGGCGATTACCGACCACGGCGTACTCCAGGCTTTCCCGATCGCAAATCACTGCATTTCTAAGGACGATCCTTTTAAGATCATTTACGGCGTGGAAGGATACTTTGTGGACGATTTGAAGAAACTGGTGGAAAATGCCAAGGGGCAGACCTTCCAGGATTCTTTTGTGATTTTTGATATCGAAACCACGGGATTTAGTCCGGTCCACGATGAGATCATTGAAATTGGAGCGGTGAAAGTGGAAAATGGCGAGATCACCGATCATTACAGTGTGTTTGTAAATCCGGGAAGACCGATTCCCATTCGGATCACGGAATTGACCAGCATCGATGACGCCATGGTGGAAGACGCGGATTTCATAGATAAAGTGATGCCGGAGTTTCTCGCCTTTTGTGAAGGCTGCGCGCTGGTCGCCCACAATGCGCAGTTTGACGTAAGTTTCATAGAGGAAAAAGCCAGGAATCTGGGATATACTACAGATTTTACGGTTCTTGATACTTTGCAGATCGCCCGTCTGCTTCTCACGGAGCTTAGCAAGTTTAAATTAAATACCATATGTAAACATCTGGGCATCAAACAGGAACATCATCACCGGGCGGTGGATGATGCGAGGGTGACGGCAGAGGTGTTCCTTAAGTTTATCGCCATGTTGGAAAAACAGGGCATTATGGATGTGGATAAGCTGAACGAAAAGGGAAGCGCCAGCGCGGATATCATAAAAAAGGCGCCGACTTACCACGGGATTATCCTTATAAAGAACGAGGCCGGAAGGGTGAACTTAAACCGTCTGGTGTCTGCCTCCCACCTGGATTATTATAATAGAAGACCGCGAATGCCGAAAAGTCTGATCAATAAGTACCGGGAAGGGTTGATTTTAGGTTCCGCCTGTGAAGCGGGAGAGCTTTTTCAGGCGATTATCCGGGGAGAAAGCGACGAGAGGATCGCGGAGATCGTGAACTTTTACGATTATCTGGAAATTCAGCCCATAGGAAATAACGCCTTTATGCTGGAGAGCGATCGTTACGATGCAAAGACAGAAGAAGATTTAAAGGATTACAATCGCCGTATCGTGGAGCTGGGAGAACAGTTTCATAAGCCGGTGGTGGCAACCTGCGACGTCCATTTCCTGAATCCGGAGGATGAACTTTACCGCAGGATTTTGCAGGCGGGAAAGGGATTTGGCGATGCGGATCATCAGGCGCCGTTATATTATCGGACCACCGAAGAGATGCTTAATGAATTTACTTACTTAGGGGAAGCAAAGGCAAAGGAAGTGGTGATCACAAACACCAACCTCATTGCGGACAGTATTGATAAGATTTCCCCGGTACATCCGGATAAATGTCCTCCGGTCATTGAAAAATCCGACGAGACCCTCACGAAAATTTGTTATGATAAGGCTCATGAAATCTACGGCCCAAATCTTCCGGAAATCGTGAAGGAGAGGTTAGACAGGGAGTTAAATTCCATCATATCCAACGGATTTGCGGTGATGTATATCATCGCCCAAAAACTGGTGTGGGATTCCAACGATCACGGATATCTGGTGGGTTCCAGGGGATCGGTAGGGTCTTCTTTTGTGGCCACCATGTCCGGAATCACGGAAGTAAATCCGCTGTCTGCCCATTATATTTGCCCAAAATGCCATTTTGTGGATTTTGACTCGGAATTTGTAAAGCCCTACACCAAAAAGAGTATGTCCGGCTGCGATATGCCGGATCGGGACTGCCCAAATTGCGGGACGAGGCTTAAAAAAGAAGGCCATGATATTCCTTTTGAGACCTTCCTGGGATTTGAGGGGAACAAAGAGCCGGATATTGACTTAAACTTCTCCGGAGAATATCAGGGAAAGGCGCATAAGTATGTGGAAGTGATCTTTGGGGAAGGCAAAGCGTTCCGTGCGGGAACCATCGGTACGCTGGCGGAAAAGACCGCATACGGCTATGTTTATAATTATTACAAAGAAAGAGGAGAACAAAAAAGAGCCTGCGAGATGGACCGGATCGCCCAGGGCTGTACCGGAGTAAAGCGAACCACGGGACAGCATCCGGGAGGGATCATCGTGGTGCCTTATGAACATGATATCTACGAGTTTACGGCGATTCAGCATCCCGCCAACGACGTCAATACCGATATCATCACAACACATTTTGAATACCATTCCATCGACCACAACCTGTTAAAACTTGATATTCTCGGTCACGACGATCCCACCATGATCCGAAGGTTAGAAGATCTCACCGGAGTGTCGGCAAAAGACATTCCCCTTGACGATAAAGATGTGATGGCCTTGTTTCATGGGACGGAGGTTCTTGGCATTACGCCGGAAGAGATCGGCGGTGTGAAGATGGGTTCCATGGGCGTGCCGGAGTTTGGAACGGATTTTGTCATGCAGATGCTGATTGATACAAAACCCCAGTGCTTTTCGGATCTGGTCCGGATCTCCGGACTGTCCCATGGCACCGATGTGTGGCTGGGGAATGCCCAGACCTTAATTCAGGAAGGACAAGCGGAGATTTCAACGGCGATCTGTTGTCGTGATGATATCATGACCTATCTGATTAATATGGGGCTGGAAAAAGGGTTATCCTTTACCATCATGGAATCGGTGCGAAAGGGAAAAGGGTTAAAAGATGAGTGGATCGAGGAAATGACCGCCCACGGCGTGCCGGAGTGGTATATCTGGTCTTGCAAAAAGATCAAGTATATGTTCCCGAAGGCCCATGCGGCGGCATACGTCATGATGGGATGGCGTGTGGCATGGTTTAAAGTTCACAGACCGCTGGCCTACTATGCGGCATTTCTGGGGATTCGTGCCTCCGCATTTTCCTACGAGACCATGTGTATGGGAAAAAGGAAATTAGAAGATTATCTGGAAAAACTGACGTCTTTGCCAAAGGAGCAGCAGACCAAAAAAGATCAGGATTCCATCCGTGACGGAAGGATCGTACAGGAGATTTATGCCAGAGGATTTGAATTTGTTCCTATTGATCTATATACGGCAAAGGCAAAGGAATGCCAGATCATCGACGGAAAGATCATGCCGCCATTTTCCAGTATTGAAGGATTGGGAGATAAGGCCTGCGAACAGATCGAAGAGGCGGCGAAGGAAGGCCATTTCACTTCCCTGGAGAATTTCCGGGAAAAAGCGAAGATCAGTAAAACCAGCGTAGATAAGATGGTTGAGCTTGGGATATTAAAGAATATGCCTAAGACCGACCAGCTTACTCTCGACTTCTTTTTGAGTTAGTGATAAAATAAAAATGGTGTTTTGCATAAAGAGCGAGGAGGAAAATTAATATGGCTTATATAAAAAATGCCAGGCTTCAGGGAAATACCTGGGCGGCCCACGACGCGGATATCATCGGCAATGTGGTGATCGGCGATGAGAGCTCCGTATGGTATCATGCGGTGATCCGGGGAGATATGGCAGAGATCGTGATCGGATCCGGAACAAACATACAAGACGGAGTGGTGGTCCATGCGGATCAGGGGTATCCCTGCAAGATTGGAAACAGCGTTTCCGTAGGGCACAGCGCCGTGATCCATGGATGTACCATCGGAAACAATACGGTCGTGGGAATGGGTGCCATTGTGATGAACGGAGCCCGGATCGGAGAGGATTGTATGATCGGCGCCGGAAGCGTTGTGACCCAGAATACGGTGATTCCTGATGGGATGCTTGCCCTTGGAACTCCGGCAAAAGTGATTCGCCCGTTGACGGAAGAAGAGAAAAAAGAGAATCAGACCAATGCGATCACATATATGTTGATGAAGAATCTACAGGATTGACGACGATGGGCAGGAGGGAAAAGATGGCGTCTTCGAGAAAACAAAAAAAGAATCATCCGGTGGCAGAAACGGAGACTAAGCCGAGAACCGGAAGGAGATATCAGGGATACGACGTAGATAAATTGGCGAAAAAACACAGCAAAAAGAAAAAAGGCTGGTTCTGGAAGGTTTTGCTGATCAGCCTCATCTTATCGATTATCATTATCATTGCTGCCTGCGTGGTATTTCTTTATAAAAATCGCCAGAAAACAGATTATCTGGAGGATGTAAACCAGAGCAATACTTTAGATGCGCTGCTGCAGGACGAGGAGAATATTCAGGTCACTTCCACCTATACCCGCACCAGCGACGGCAGCGACTATACGGCGATTCGTTTTGTCAAGGTTCAGGAAGATGGAAATTATTATTCTTACTATAAGACAGAAGGTTTAGATGACGACTACAAAGAAGTGATGGCAAACGAAGAAGTATACCGAAACGACGGAAATAATACTTATTACTATGGCATTATCGGAAGCGAGTACAGCAATTTGATGACAAAGATGGAAGAAGAGCTGTTCCAGCTTTCCAGCGATGAAAAGATAGAAAGTCAGACGGAAAAAGGCAATCTGATCATGATCCAAACCACCTATGAGGTGGAAACCGGCGATAAATATACCACAGACTTTGACTTTAGCGCAGGAGATGTGATCGTCCGAAACATTACCATGGATAAGGATACCAAACGAGTGGTCTCTGAGACGGAAAGTTTTGAAGACGAAGAGTTTTATACTTATAATGTAGAATTTGGTGTGGAAGATAAAGTGCCAAACTTCTACAGCAAATTAAAAAAGGCGAAGACCAGCAGAAAGTGTATGGTATATTTTGATTACGGCGGATCCGACGAAAAGCTCTACACCTTTGATGTGCCGAGCGACGTGTATTTCACTCTCTTTGACCATGAAAAGTATACGGTCTATATGGATCCAAATAAAGAAAAAGAATTTACAGAGTTTGAAATGCAGTCACAGAATCCGGAAAGCCTTTTGACGCTTTATATGGTGAGCAATTGATGATGCAGACAAAACAATTATGTAAGACAGAACAATCATATCAGACAAAACAGTTATATTATGAGGATACTTATTTAAAGCATTTTACTGCGGAAGTAGTATCTTGTGAGAAAAATGGAGAACAATATGAGGTGATACTTGATCAGACGGCTTTCTATCCGGAAGGGGGAGGGCAGCCGTCCGATCAGGGAACCCTTGGAGAGACGAAGGTGTGGGACGTGCAGCTTTTGGACGGCCAGATCTGTCATATTACCGAAGAACCCTTGACCGTGGGGGAAAGGGTGGAAGGAAGGATTGACTGGGACCGCCGTTTCGCCCTGATGCAGCAGCATTCCGGGGAGCATATTGTCAGCGGCCTGATCCATGGAAAGTATGGATACGACAATGTTGGTTTCCACATGGGCAGCGAGTGCATCACCATAGATTTTAATGGAATGCTTACCTGGGAAGAGCTTGTGGAGATCGAGAAGGAAGCAAACCGGTATCTGTGGTCTGATCAGGAGACCTGTGTCTCTATTTTAAGAGGCGAAGAAAAATCCCAGAGGCAATACCGCAGTAAGAAGGAATTGACCGAAGACGTGCGGCTGGTGGAATTTCCGGGGGCAGATTGCTGCGCCTGCTGCGGACTTCATGTGAGCCGGACCGGGGAGATCGGCCTTATAAAAATTCTTTCGGTCAAGAAGTTTCGGGACGGCGTGCGCATCGAAATGATGTGTGGAAGCCAGGCGATGGATTATCTAAGAGTACAGGAGGAGCAAAACCGGAAAATTGCCGTGGCCCTCTCCGTAAAACCTCATGAAACCTTCCAGTCCGTTGGCCGTTTGTCCGGCGAAGTTTACGAACTAAAGGGAAAACTGATGGCCGTCAAGGAGGAAAAATTCCGTAAAGAGGCGCAGTTTATTCCGGAGGAGAAAGATGTTATAATTCTAGAGTCCGATCTGTCTCCAACGGATCTTCGAAAGTGCGCAGACATTTTCTTAGAACAGTGCAAGGGAATCTGTGCGGTGATTTCCGGAGACGATCATACCGGTTATAAATACGCAATTGGAAAAAGAAATGGTGATATCCGTAACTTAGTAAAAGAATTAAACAAATCCTTAAACGGCCGGGGCGGAGGAAAGCCTGAGTTTGCACAGGGTTCCTTTTCCGGTTCAAAGGAGGAAATCCTATCTTGCTTTTCGGCGATGGGATTTTGGATCATGTAAGGAAAGAAGGGGTATTATGTTCTTAAGAAAGTTAAAAAAGATGCAGGCAATGGCTCTTGCCGGAGTCCTTATGCTTTCTGTCACCGCCTGCGGCGGCGGCAGCACCAGCGAAGACGAGGGCGGCAGCAATAACGTGGAATCTGGAAGCGCAACAGTGAAGAACGAAGTACAGGCAGTGGAAGAAGGCGTTAACGTACCGGACGACTTTGAATCCATGATCTATCCGTTAAGCGCTCTGGCAATGGAAGTATATTATCAGGGAAATCCATACTATGTACAGTTTGCAGATGACAGCAGCAGAGATTCTTTCTGGTATTCTGCGGCTTTGACTTCCTACTATCTTAATAAAAACGAAGGCTGGGATACGCAAGTGAGCGCAGAAGAATTTGACGTGATCATCAGTGCGCTTTATGCTTCCTATCAGCAGGGAAATCTGGAATTTCCGGATATCAGAGAAGGATGCAAGTACGCAGCTTACACGGATGACGGAGACGGATATATTTTCTCCTCCTCCGATACGGATTACGTGATTGACTCCCTGGATAATTATTCCTTGACAGTGATTGACTGCCAGGAGAGCAACGACAGCTATGTGGTCACCGCAGAGTTAAAGGATACCGCCTCCGGAGATCTTCTTGGTTCCTACCAGTATGAAGTGATCCCGACAGAAAATCCTTCCGAAGAAAACATTTTCTCTTATTCCGTATCTGCTATGAAGGATTTAAACGCCGATCCGGCGGACAACTCCGATTCCGCTATGATGAGCACGCAGGAGGGAGACGATGAAGCGGCAACCACCGAATTAACCGGAGAAGAGACAACCAACGAAGAAGAAGAATCCGACGGTGAAGAAGGAAGCTCCGAAGGAGAAGAAGAAAACGCTCCGGAAGAAACGCCGGATGACTATGAAGAAGAATACAACGAAACCGACCCTGATTTAAACGGCGGCGGAAAGATTTCCCAGGAAGACGCACTTTCCCAGGCAGAAAGCTACTATGGCTCCAGCGTAAGCTGTAGCTTCCTCGGAATGGAAAGCATTGACGGAAACGAATACTACAAGTTTTCCGCAGAAGGAGACGGAATCTCCAAACCGTATATCCTTGTTAGCATATACGGCAGCGATGTGATGGCTGCACAAAAAAACTCCGACGGTTCCTGGACCTTTGATCAGTAAACGGCTGGCGGGCGCTGCGTTCCCTTCGGCCTACGGCGCTCAGAAGGCATTGCTTCAAAATATTTTCTTTGCGCCAGACAAGCATAGTATATTTTGTCAATGTTTACTTGACGTAACGCTCTTTGATAATTTTTAAATTCAGGATTGACAAAGTAACGAGAATTTTTTATAATCTGTTATGAGTATAAACCGATGAGAAAGAGTAGTAGTCGGAACAGGATGATTTAAAAGAGAGCTCCGGTTGGTGAGAAGGAGCAGAGAATCTTCCGATGAATGGACTTTCGAGGGCAGCCTGAAATTAATTCATAACAAGGAATCGATTTATGGATTTGAGAGTAGGCGCTGACGGGATCCCACCCGTTATCCATCTGGGCGTGTATGTTAGTACATGAAAAGAGCGGGCGTAATTACGCCAAGATGAGTGGTATCGCACGAGCTACGGCTTTTGTCTCATAATAATGAGACAAAAGCCGTTTTTTATTGGAAAGCACGGAGCAATCGGCTTTCCAGAAGGGATCGCAGAGGTGCGAAAGTGCAAATTCGGTGAATACTTATATTGTTTTATTATATTATTATTTTCATATGGTAGGAGGAAATGAAAATGAGAAGAAATGGATTGGTTAAGAAGTTATTTGCAGGCGCAATGGCTCTTTGTATGGGGTTATCTTTGGCAGCTTGCGGCGGCACAGACACAGGAGAAGGTTCTACTACCGCGGATAACAGTGCGGAAAGTAAGGACAGCTACAAGATTGCGGTTGTAAAACAGATGGACCATGCGTCTTTGGATCAGATTGCCGAGGCGATCACAGCCGAGCTTGATGTTATTGCCGAAGAGAATAATATTGACATTGAATACGAAGTATATTCCGGCCAGGGTGAGCAAAGCACTTTGACACAGATCGGTGAAGAAGTTATCGGCGGCGGCGCTGATGCGGTAATCCCGATTGCGACATTGGCAGCGCAGGTTATGACCACTTGTGCGGAAGAGACAAAAACACCGGTGGTATACGCAGCGATTTCTGATCCGGAAGCAGCCGAGCTTACAGGAATTGATTATGTGACAGGAACCAGCGACGCTTTAAATACTTCCTTTATTATGGATATGATCTTTGCACAGAATCCGGATGCTAAGAAGATCGGTCTGTTATATTCCCTCTCCGAAGCAAATTCTGAAAAATCCATTGAGGAAGCTAAAGAATATCTGGATGCAAAAAATATTGAATACACAGAAGCAACCGGTAATACCAATGACGAAGTGATCTCTGCAGCAAGTGTTTTAGTTTCTGAGAAAGTGGACGCTATTTTCACACCAACCGATAACATTGTTATGGCAGCAGAGCTTTCCAATGCCGATACCTTTATCGAAGCAGGAATCCCTCATTACACCGGCGCAGATTCTTTCGTAAGAAACGGTGCGTTTACAACCTGTGGAGTAAATTATACAGACCTTGGAACAAAGACAGCGGACCTTGCTTATCAGGCAATCACAGAAGGAATGGACAATATGGATGATTATTACACCATGGATGGCGGAATCATCACAGTCAACACAGAAACTGCCGAAGCTTTGAATATTGATTACAGCGTATTTAAAGACATGGCAGAAGTTGTGGAAGTAACCACCACCGAAGACTAATTTCCTTCCAAAAGTTTTTTAGAAATTCTTTTGATTTCAAATGATTTTTGGTTATAGATTCGGGAGCCAAGGGGCGTCGCATGACTCTTTGGCTCTCGAAAAGATTGCCTAAAAGGAGAATGAAATATGCTCTATGTTGCACAGACAGCATTGAATTTAGGATTTGTATATGCATTAGTTTCCATGGCGTTATTTTTGAGCTACCGTATTTTGGATATTGCAGATTTAACTACGGACGGAGACTTTATTTTGGGAATGGCAGTGTCCGTGGCTTTTGCGGCGAAAGGACATCCTTTTTTGGGTATTCTTGCCGCCATGGGAGCCGGAGCCTGCGCCGGATTGATCACCGCGTTTTTGCAGACGAAAATGGGCGTTCCGTCCATTTTGGCGGGAATTGTCACGAACACAGGATTGTACACGATCAATCTCATGGCCATGGGATGGTCTTCCAATATCAGTTTGTTAAAACAGGAAACCATTTTCACCTTATTCCGGGAGACGGGGATCGGCGGAAGCTGGTATGAGCTGATCATCATTGCGGCGGTCACGATAATCTGCGGATTGATCATGGTGTGGTTTTTAAGCACCCGAATCGGACTGTCAATTCGTGCGACGGGGGATAACGAAGATATGGTAAGAGCTTCTTCCATCAATCCGGCATTTACCATAACCATCGGTCTTTGTGTGGCCAACGCCCTTACTGCATTGTCGGGAGCATTGGTAGGGCAGATGCAGAAATCTGCGGATATCAACGGCGGAACGGGAATTGTGGTCGTCGGACTGGCCTGTTTGATCATCGGAGAAACGCTGATCGGCAGAAAAACCATATTCCGGAATGTGAGCGCCGTGATCGTGGGAAGTATCGTGTATCGTTTTATTTACTCAATCGTATTAAAAACAAGGATTGTGCCGATCGAATGCCTGAAACTGGTAACGGCCATTATCGTTGGCCTTGCCATTGCCATGCCGACAATACGCTCATGGGTCACATTCCAGAAGCAAAAAAGAACGGCTCTTCGGCAGGATATTCAAAAATGAAAGGATGGATTTTAGATGCTTGATGTCATAAAAATCAGAAAAACATTTAATCCGGGAACGGTGAATGAAAAAACAGCGGTCAGCAATCTGTCCCTTCATTTGGAAGATGGGGATTTTGTGACGATCGTCGGTTCCAACGGCGCCGGAAAGTCCACAATGTTCAATGCCATTGCGGGATCATTTTATGTGGACGAAGGCCATATCGTTTTAAATGATAAAAACATTACCTACGTTCCGGAATACAAGAGAAGTAAGATCATCGGCCGGCTGTTCCAGGACCCGTTAAAGGGAACGGCGCCGAACATGACCATTGAGGAAAATCTTGCGCTGGCTTATCTAAGGAGCAGCAGCAGTAAGGCGCCATTTTCCAGGATCAATAAAAAGGACAAAGAATTATTCAAAGAACAGTTAAGCCTTCTTAATATGGGGCTGGAAGACAGGATGAGCCAGCCGGTGGGACTGTTGAGCGGAGGACAGCGCCAGGCGTTAACTTTACTGATGGCGACGATCGTACCTCCGGAACTGCTTTTGCTGGATGAACATACGGCGGCCTTAGATCCGGCGACGGCGGATAAGGTTCTGGAACTTACGAAAACCATTGTGGAGAAGCATCATATCACCTGTATGATGATCACCCATAATATGCACCAGGCGTTGGAGATGGGAAACCGCACCTTCATGATGGCGGACGGAGCCATTGTCCTGGATGTTTCAGGACAGGAAAGAAAAAATATGACCGTGGAAGATCTCTTGCGGCGGTTCCGCGAGGGAACAGGACACGTAATGGATAATGACAGGATTTTATTGACATAAATCCTGTCAATTTTATATTCCCAGCGAATATCTGTTTTCTTCCAAATATCAAAACCAGACAGATGTTACAATGAAACCGGTAAAGTTGTCTGGTTATTTTTAAGGGGTTATTTATGAAAACAGTGGCGTTGATCGGAACCTTTGATACCAAAGGAACAGAATATATGTTTATCCGCAGGATTTTAGAAGAACAGGGACTATCCACCCTTACGATCCACTGCGGAGTCTTTGCGCCTTCTTTTGTGCCGGATGTGGGTCATGACGTGGTAGCCAGACTTGGCGGAGGAAAGATCGAAGAGATCGCAGAGAAAAAAGACCGGGGATATGCCATGGAGATCCTGGGAAATGGACTTAGGATCCTGGTAAAAAAATTATATGAAAAGGGACTGTTTTCCGGAATCCTTTCCCTTGGAGGAAGCGGAGGAACCGCCCTGGCTGCGCCGGCAATGAGGGAACTTCCCATTGGCGTTCCTAAGATCATGGTCTCCACCATGGCGTCCAGTGATGTAAGAAGGTATGTGGGAACCAGCGATATGATCATGATTCCTTCTGTCGTGGATGTGGCGGGAGTGAATTATATCTCTTCCCAGGTGTTTTCCAATGCGGCCCATGCGATGGCGGGAATGATGCAGGATTGCCGCGAAAGGAAAATCTCCAAAAAACCGATGATCGCAGCGACCATGTACGGCGTGACGACGCCTTGTGTCACAATGGCCAAAAATTATCTGGAACAGTATGGATTTGAAGTGCTGGTCTTCCATGCTTCGGGAGTCGGCGGACAATCGATGGAAAATCTCATCCGACAGGGCGTGATTGCGGGAGTTTTGGATCTCACCACCACGGAATGGTGTGATGAGCTTATGGGAGGCGTCATGGCGGCGGGACCGGAGCGCAATGAAGCAGCGGCGAAAATGGGGATTCCCCAGGTGGTTTCTGTGGGCGCCATGGACATGGTCACCTTTGGAGATCGTAAGTCCGTCCCGGAAAAGTATAAGAACCGAAGGCTTCGGATGCACAACCCGATGATCACGATCATGAGGACGACAGTGGAAGAAAATATCAGACTCGGGGAAAAACTGGCTGAGAAATTAAACATGGCAACAAACAAAACCATACTAATGCTTCCGCTAAAAGGCGTTTCCATGGTGGATGCCAAGGGACAGCCGTTCTATGGACCGGAAGAAGATCAGGCCCTCTTTGATTCGCTGAAAGAACATATTACCAACGATCTTGTGGAAATTCTGCCTATGGACGCCCATATCAACGAAGAATGTTTTGCTGTCGAAGCAGCCAGACAATTGATCAATCTCATGAAAGAAGCTTAAGAGACAGGGGTATGTCGTATGGATGAAAAAATACAAAAGGATCGGAGGGTTCGCCTGGTGGTACTGGGAACCGGAACTGCCATGGTCACTCATTATTTTAATACTTGCTTTGTATTAGATGACGGGGAACAATATTTTTTGACCGACGCCGGAGGCGGAGACGGAATCTACCGCCGTTTTGAAGAATTAAATCTGGATTACCAAAAGCTCCATCATGCATTTTTAACCCACGAGCATACGGATCATATTTTGGGCATGATCTGTATTTTGAGAAAAATTGCCCATTTAATGAGGAACAATCTATATGAAGGAGACTTCTATTTATATTGTCATGACGTGCTGACGGTAAAGCTTCATACTATCTGCCAGATGCTTTTGCAGCCGGGAGAGTACGCTCTCTTTGGGGACCGGATCCATATTGAGACGGTTTTGGATGGAGAAAAAAGAGACATTCTCCACTATGGATTTACATTTTTTGATATCCATTCCACAAAGGCAAAACAATATGGCTATCTCATGACATACGATGAGGGGAAGAAACTGGCCTTTTTGGGAGACGAACCCCTTAGCAAATATTGCATAGAATATGTGGATCAAGCGGATTGGTTACTATCAGAAGCGTTTTGCTTATATCGGGAAAGGGAATATCATAATCCTTACCGGTTTCATCATGTGACAGTCCGGGAAGCTTCAGAAAACGCACAAAAGTACCAGGTGAAGAATCTTATCTTGTGGCATACGGAGGATGAGACTACTTACGGGAACCGGAAGCAGTGGTACGAGGAAGAAGCAAGGGAATATTATTCCGGCAATGTTTACGTGCCGGAGGATGGAGACATCTTTGAATTATAGTATATCATATAAAAGGGCTGATGCAGGCGCCGCCAGGACTTTAAAACAGTCCGGCTTGCCGCCGCATCAGCCTTTGTGCTGCCAGGCGCTTTTTATTTGTAAGAAGGCACGGGGCAAGGAAAGAGACGGATGGTTAAGCGGTTCCCGACAGGGATCTGGAAATTTTATTTTCCAGAAAATTAATGATCTTATATAAAATGGCTGCGATGATACAAAGCAGTGTGATGGAGAACATTACCCAGTCGAGTTTCATGACCTGGGAACCGTAAATAATCAGATATCCAAGACCCTCTTTGGCGGCGAGAAATTCCCCGATGATCACACCGATTAAGCAAAGTCCGATATCCACCTTTAAAGTGCTTAATATGGACGGGAGATTGAGGGGAAGGACCACTTTGCACAAACAGTCTTTTTTAGTGCCTCTTAGAGTGCGGATCAATTTTATTTTATCAGGATCGGTGGACAAAAAACTGGTGTATAAACTTAAAATACTGCCAAAGACAGCGACGGAGATTCCCGATACCAGTATGGTAGTCATGCCCGTTCCGAGCCAGACAATGAAGATCGGAGCCATGGCGGATTTTGGGAGACTGTTTAATATGACAAGATAAGGTTCCGCGATTTCGCAGACCGTCTGATTCCACCAGAGTACGATGGCAAGACCCAAACTAAACAGACCAACTAAGGCAAAACTTAACAGCGTTTCTACAATGGTGATCGTGAGATGCCGCCACAGTACCCCTTCTTGATAGAGCAGGACGGCGGCGTGTACCATGCGGGAAGGGCTGCTGAAAATGAAATCATTGATCCAGCCAAGATCTGCGCTGCATTCCCATAATAAAAAAAATCCGACCAGAATCAGAACTTGTATGACCAGGATCATAGTTTTGCGGCGGCGAAGCTTTTGCAGATATTTCTCTTGGGTCATGGTATGGAAAGCGTTACTTTTGGGGGTCATCTGCTTTCAACTCCTTCCAAATAAGATCAAAATAATAGGGAAAGCGGGGATGGGTTCTGGCTTCCTGGGGTGTGACAGGATGATCTGCCTCAAAATGAATCGGCAAGGTGTAGCGGACAGAGCCTGGACGTTTTCCAAGAATAAAGATTTTATCGGCAATGCTGATCGCCTCGGATAAATCGTGGGTCACCAAAAGGGCGGGGATCTTTCTTGCGCGGATGATGGAACAGATATCCTCGGAAACCTCTAGGCGGGTTTGGTAATCAAGGGCAGAAAAGGGTTCATCCAAAAGTAAAAAGTCGGGCTTTATGGCGAGGGTCCGAATGAGAGCGGCTCTTTGGCGCATCCCGCCGGAAAGCTGTCTTGGATAATGCCCAGCAAAGGACAGAATGTCGTATTGTTTCATCAATTCTTTGGTTTCTTCGAGACGTTCGGGGGTTTTTTGATGGGAAATCTCCAGACCAAGCGTTACATTTTGTAAAATATTGCGATATTCCAGAAGGTGGTCTTTTTGGAGCATATATCCGATGGCCGGAGGTTTGCCTAATTCAGGGTAAGAGATTCTGCCGGACTGCAAGGGAATGTAACCTCCGATCAGATCAAGGAGAGTAGACTTTCCGCAGCCGGAGGGACCGATGATAGCTCCAAATTCCCCGTCTTTTAAGGAGAGGTTAACCTGGGACAGCGCTTTGGTCGCCCCATTTTTACTATAATATGTGTGAGATAAATTCTCAACATTGAGAAAAACAGGATGATCTGACATTTTATTCACCCTTTCTTGACTATAATCTATATAAAAATACTGGTTAGAAAATAAATCATCGCCATAGTCTATGATATGCCGGGGAGAAGAAGCTGTGCCTGGATTGGGGAAAAACTCTGAAAAAACTGAAAATAAAATATGATATCTGAAAATAAAAAAAGGGAAAAAATCCCTTATTTTTTCCCGATTTGTGAAAAATGACGAATAATTGGAATCATTTTGTCACAGGAAATTTAGAAATTTTGAGGGGCTGTGGATAAATAAGAAAAGTTATCCACAACAAAAAATGGGAAAATGGGCGTAAAATTCAGTTATCCACGAAGTTATCCACATTATCCACAGAAAGAGAGGAAAAAAATAAATTTGACACTTTTTGTCAAGACAAAACAGATGTTTTGTTTATTTGTTAAAAAAGTATGAATTAAGATAAATTATTATTTAACAAAAATTCAAAGCTTGTTTGTCCAAATTTGTAGACAACTTCACAGAGAATTATTACTCTTTATTAAAAGCATAGATTGATTATTATGAGAATAATTGATATAATCAATAAAAAGCAAGGAGTGTGATCATATGCGTTATATTATTTATGGAAAAAATTTGGACATATCAGAAGGGTTAAAACAAGCAATCAACACCAAGTTCAGTAAGTTGGACAAGTTTTTTACCCCGGACACAGAAGTTCAGATCACATTAAGTGTACAAAAGGATGAACAGGTTGTGGAAGCTACGATCCCGATGAAGGGACATATTTTAAGGGCAGAGCAATCCAGTCCGGATATGTATGCAACGATTGATAATACAGTAGACGTTTTGGAGAGAATGATCCGCAAATATAAAACAAAGATTTCCAACTATGGCAAGGGCGTCGGAACTTTTACAGAGGAATTTTTGGATGAAGATGTCGATCACCATGAGACAATCCAAATCACCAGAAGCAAGAGATTTGCCATTAAGCCGATGGACGCAGAGGAAGCGTGCATCCAGATGGAATTATTGGGACATGATTTCTTTGTATTCCGCAATTGCGATACCTTTGAAGTGAATGTTGTATACAAAAGAAAAGATAAGACCTACGGTATTATTGAACCGGAATTTTAGAATCTAAAAAGGCCAGGCCTTTTCGTTGAGCCGTCGCCGCCGCAGCTACTCTTTAAGAAGCGTAACTGCGGCGGCTTTTTGGTACGGTTTTGATTTTGTATTGAAAAGCAAGTTCTTCAATGTTACAATATATACTGTATGCTTAGGCATTTTATTAGAATAAAGCAAAATTTTAGCTTTGTTTCACAGGTATTTAAGTTTTTTCAATATAGAATAAATGATTTTAATCCGTAAAATCATTTAAATCATTGGATTATGGAGGTAATCATGGGTTTAACGGATATGTTATTCGGAAACAAAAGTGCAAAGGAGATCAAACGTATTACAAAGACCGTGGATGCGATCGAAGCGCTGGATTCTAAGATGCAGGCTCTTACCGACGAAGAGTTAAGAGCAAAAACCGCAGAATTTAAAGAAAGGCTTGCCGATGGTGCCACTTTAGACGATCTTTTGGTGGAAGCCTTTGCAGTGGTCAGGGAAGCGGCGGCAAGATCCATCGGGATGAAGCATTACCGGGTTCAGTTGATGGGCGGTATTATACTTCACCAGGGACGTATTGCCGAGATGAAGACCGGTGAAGGTAAGACCCTCGTGTCCACGCTTCCAGCTTATCTAAACGCCTTAGAGGGCGAGGGAGTCCACATTGTGACGGTCAATGACTATCTGGCAAAGCGTGATGCGGAGTGGATGGGCAAGGTCCATGAATTTCTTGGACTTAAAGTCGGCGTGATCTTGAACAGTTATAATAATGAAGAAAGAAAGGCGGCCTATAACTGCGATATCACTTATATCACAAATAATGAGCTGGGATTTGATTATCTTAGAGATAATATGGTTATTTTTAAACATGATCTGGTACAAAGAAAGCTGCACTATGCGATCGTGGACGAGGTCGATTCCGTGCTGATCGATGAGGCCAGAACACCTTTGATCATTTCCGGCCAGAGCGGAAAGTCCACAGATTTATATAAGGCCTGCGACGTTTTGGCAAGACAGATGCAAAAAGGTACTTCCGACGGAGAGCTTAGCAAGATGGACGCCATTATGGGAATTGATATTGAAGAAGACGGCGACTTCCTTGTTAACGAAAAAGAAAAACACGTCATGCTTACCGCCGAAGGTGTGCGAAAGGTAGAGCAGTTCTTCCACATCGACAACCTGGCAGATCCGGAGCATCTGGAATTACAGCATAATATCATCCTTGCCCTCCGCGCCCATAATCTTATGTTCCGTGATCAGGATTATGTGGTAAAGGACAACGAAGTATTGATCGTCGATGAATTTACGGGTCGTATTATGCCGGGCAGAAGATATTCCGACGGACTGCATCAGGCCATTGAGGCAAAGGAACACGTAAAGGTAAACAGGGAGTCTAAAACCCTCGCCACCATCACATTCCAGAATTTCTTTAATAAATACGACAAAAAAGCAGGAATGACCGGTACGGCGATGACGGAAGATAAGGAGTTCATGGATATTTACGGCATGGACGTTGTGGAGATCCCGACCAATATGCCGATGATCCGTGTGGATAAGGACGACGCCATCTACATGACCCGCAAAGAAAAATTAAATGCGGTCATCCAGGAGATCGTTGCCTCCCACAGCAAGGGACAGCCTGTTTTGGTGGGTACGATCAACATTGATGCATCAGAAGAAATCAGCCGTCTGCTCTCTAAGGAAGGAATTAAGCATAACGTGTTAAATGCCAAGTTCCATGAGATGGAAGCAGAGATCATTTCCCACGCCGGAGAGCGGGGAGCGGTAACGATCGCGACCAACATGGCCGGCCGTGGTACGGATATCAAACTGGAAGAAGGCGTGCCGGAGCTTGGCGGACTGAAGATCATCGGTACGGAGCGTCATGAGAGCCGTCGTATCGATAATCAGTTAAGAGGACGTTCCGGACGTCAGGGAGACCCGGGAGAATCCAAGTTCTTCCTGTCCTTAGAAGACGATCTGATGCGTCTTTTCGGCTCCGAGCGTATGATGAATGTATATAGGGCGCTGGGAATCCCGGAAGGGGAGGAAATCCATCATAAAACGATTTCCAAAACCATTGAAAAGGCCCAGAAAAAGATTGAAAACAACAACTTTGGTATTCGTAAAAACCTTTTAGAGTACGATAAAGTAAATAACGAGCAAAGAGAGACCATCTACGCAGAAAGACGCCGCGTACTGGACGGCGAGAGTATGCGGGATGTGGTTTATAAGATGATCAAGGACGTCATTGTCGATGACGTCACAATGATCGGCGGAGACCAGCCGGTCAGTGAGTGGAACCTGGTGGAATTAAATGAATCCATCCGCAGAAAGATCCCTCTAAAGAAGATTCTGATCACAGAGGAAGAAAAAGAGCAAAATGACGTGGACGGAATCATTGAGCGGCTCCAGGATGAAGCCATGGAACTGTACCATGCCAAGGAAAAAGAATTTGAAGAATTTTCCAATATGAAAGATCTCGATGTGGAAATGATGGATGCGGAGAGCGCCGCAGTCTACAGAGAGGGCATCCGTGAAGTGGAGAGAGTGATCCTCCTTAAAGTCATCGACAGTAAATGGATGAACCAGATTGACGACATGGACCAGCTCCGTCAAAGTATCGGTTTGCAGTCCTATGCCCAAAAGGATCCGGTAGTGCAGTATAAATTTATGGGTTATGATATGTTCATGGAGATGACAAAGAACATCCGTCATGATACCGTAGGCGCCTTGATGCACGTAAAGATCGAGCAGAAGGTTCAAAGAGAACAGGTGGCAAAGGCGACCGGAACCAACAAGGATGATACGGTGGCAAAAGGGCCGTACCGCCGAAAAGACGCAAAGATCAGCCGAAATGCACCGTGTCCTTGCGGCAGCGGAAAGAAGTATAAACAATGCTGCGGCAAATATAAATAATATAAAAAGGGGATGCAAATTCCTTAACTTATGAGGGAAGCAGAGTGGAAAATGGGGGATGGAGGCCCGGCAAAAACGCCGGAAGTCCACAGGATAATTCAGTGATAGAAAGGATATGAAAATTGGTTGAATTAGATCAGTTTAAGTATACAATGAATCAATACAGAGAGCCGATGGATGAACTGAAAGTTTCTCTGGAACTTGAGAAGAAGCGCAGGAGGATCAAGGAATTAGAAGCCATGATGCGGGAAGAGGATTTTTGGTCCCTGCCGGAAAAAGCGCAAAATATCATGAAAGAAGTGACCAGGCTAAAAGATTCTGTCTCTGCTTTTTCCAGTCTGGAATTAATCATGGATGATATCGACACCATGATTGAAATGGGATACGAAGAAGAGGACGAAAGCCTGATCCCTGAGATCGACAGCCTGATCGAAGAGTTTAAGGAGCTGTATGACAATATCAAGATCCAGACTCTGTTATCAGGGGAATACGATAAAAATAACGCCATCGTCACTCTTCACGCCGGCGCAGGGGGAACCGAATCCTGCGACTGGGCGGGGATGCTCTACCGGATGTACAGCAAATGGGCGGAGAGCCACGGCTATAAGACAGAGGTGTTGGATTATCTGGATGGCGACGAGGCGGGGATTAAGTCCATCACCTTCCAGGTTAACGGGGAAAATGCCTTCGGATATCTGAAATCAGAAAAAGGAGTGCATCGTCTGGTGAGGATTTCACCCTTTAACGCAGCGGGAAAAAGGCAGACTTCCTTCGCTTCCTGCGATGTGATGCCGGATATCGAAGAGGATTTGTCTGTGGAAATCGCGGACGAGGATATCCGGATCGACACTTACCGCTCCAGCGGGGCAGGAGGACAGCATATCAACAAAACCGATTCGGCGATCCGGATCACCCACCTGTCGACCGGCGTGGTAGTTCAGTGCCAGAACGAGCGTTCTCAGCATAAAAATAAGGACAAGGCGATGCAGATGTTAAAGGCAAAGCTTTATCTGATCAAGGAACAGGAAAACAGAGAAAAATTGTCCGATATCCGTGGGGAAGTGTCCGATAACGGCTGGGGAAATCAAATCCGCTCTTACGTGATGCAGCCTTACACCATGGTGAAGGATCATCGGACCAACGAGGAGACCGGGAACGTCCAGAGTGTGATGGACGGAAACCTGGATCCGTTTATGAACGCATATCTGAGATATATGGCGATGGCCGGTAAGGAGAAATCAATTGGATAATATAATCAAACAGCTTGCCAAAGAGCTTAACATTAAAATAGAACAGGTGAGCGCGGCTGTGAAACTGATTGACGAGGGGAACACCATTCCCTTTATCGCCAGATACCGAAAGGAAGCGACCGGAGCGCTGAATGACGAAGTGCTGCGTAACTTATACGAGCGGCTGCTGTATCTTCGCAATCTGGAAGAAAAGAAACAGCAAGTGATTGCCAGTATCTTAGATCAGGGCAAATTGACAGAGGAATTAAAGCAAAAAATATCGGAGGCAGAGACTTTAGTGGCGGTGGACGATCTTTACCGTCCATACCGCCCGAAAAAAAGAACCCGGGCGATCATAGCCAAAGAAAAGGGACTGGAACCTCTGGCGCAGCTTATCTATCTCCAGCAGCTTAAAAAAAGCGCCGCAGAAGAGGCAAGCGCTTTTCTTAACGAGGAAAAGGGTGTTGTCACGGAAGAAGACGCCATTGCCGGCGCAAAGGACATCATTGCAGAGATGATCGCCGATATGGCCGATTACCGTCAAAGCATCCGAAACTGGACCATGAAAGAAGGCACCCTCGTCGTCAAAGCGAAGGATGAAAAAGAGGAGTCCGTCTATGAAATGTACTATGATTTCAGAGAACCTTTGGCAAAAATGAGCGGACACCGTGTTTTGGCGATTAACCGGGGCGAGAAAGAAAAGTACCTTACCGTCAAAGTCGAAGCGCCGGAAAAACCGATTCTTAGCGCACTTTATAAAACATTGATCAAAGACAACCCATTTACCGCCGAAGTCATGAAAGAGGCGGTGACAGACAGTTATGTGCGGCTGATCGCTCCGGCCATAGAACGGGACATTCGAAATGAACTGACCCAAAACGCACAGGCGGGAGCCATCACGGTTTTTGGGAAAAACTTAAAACAGCTTTTAATGCAGCCGCCCATCGCAGGACAGACCGTCCTTGGCTGGGATCCAGCCTTCCGGACAGGATGTAAGCTTGCTGTGGTAGACAGCACCGGAAAAGTTCTCGATACCCTGGTGATTTATCCTACTGCGCCCCAGTGCAGGGTGGAAGAAGCCAAAAAACAGGTTCACAGGCTCATTAAAAAGTATCATATCACTCTGATCAGCCTGGGAAACGGCACAGCTTCCCGGGAATCGGAGCAGGTAATCACGGAGCTGATCAAAGAGATACCGGAAAAAGTATCTTATGTGATCGTCAACGAAGCGGGCGCTTCCGTGTATTCTGCGAGCAAGCTGGCCACAGAAGAATTTCCGGAATTTGACGTGGGACAACGAAGCGCGGCGTCCATCGCCAGAAGAGTGCAGGATCCCCTCGCGGAACTTGTGAAAATAGATCCAAAGGCGATCGGCGTAGGGCAATATCAGCATGATATGAACGAAAAAAAGCTGGGCGAAGCCTTACACGGCGTTGTGGAAGACTGTGTAAATAAGGTGGGCGTGGATTTAAACACCGCCTCCGTGCCTCTCCTTTCTTATATATCCGGGATCACAAAAACTTCGGCGAAAAATATCGTCGCTTACCGGGAAGAAAACGGAAGTTTCCGGGAGAGAACACAGCTTCTTAAAGTGCCAAAGATCGGTCCCAAAGCATTTTTGCAATGTGCGGGCTTCCTCCGGATATCTGGCGGAGACAACCCACTTGATAACACCGGAGTGCATCCGGAATCCTATGAGGCGGCAAAAAACCTTTTGACAGCCATGGGATATTCCTTAGATTCCATTGGAAGCGGGATCCCATCCTTTGGGAAAAAAGTAAAAAATAAAACAGCTATGGCGCAGCAGCTTGGCATTGGAGAGCTGACCCTTGACGATATCATATCAGAACTGGAAAAACCAGGAAGGGATCCTCGAAGCGATATGCCAAAACCAATCCTTCGCACCGACGTACTGGAAATGAAAGACTTAAAAGAGGGAATGATCTTAAAAGGAACCGTAAGAAACGTCATCGATTTCGGGGCATTTGTGGATATCGGCGTCCACCAGGACGGGCTGGTACACATCTCGCAGATGACCGACCGATACATCAAACATCCCCTTGAAGTGGTAAGCGTGGGAGATATCGTCGATGTACAGGTGATGGGAGTAGATATAAAGAAAAAAAGGATTCAGCTCACCATGAAGGTGAAGCCATAGAAGACAGGAGAAAGGAGTTCACTGTGAAAGGTTTCGATAAAATAAGAGATATGAATCTGGCAGAGCTTGAAAAAGTATCCGATCAGGCGTCCGACCAGACGGAAGAAGACCAGGACTTAGAAGAGGGAAAAGAGGTCTCTCCAAAGAGGGAAAAAGAAAGAAAAAACACTTCCGTGAAGAAAAAGAAAAACGGTCTCATGGAGCCGCAGGGAAAATACTACGAAGTGAATGCGACCATGACCGAGGAAGTGATGAGAGGCTTTTTGTTCGGACATTATTACAGACAGCCGATCATGTTCGCTCTTTTGTTGGTCGGCGTGGCATCCCTCGGTTATGTTTTTACCGGGAAGTCTAATACGCCGATGCTATATGTGATGATCAGCGTTTTTATCTTTTTAGGATATCCGCTTTCCTTCTTTTTTAAGGCGCGCAGTGTGGTAAGAAACAACCCTCTTTACAAGGCTCCGTTTTATTACATGATGGACCAGTGGGGCTTTCACTTAAAAGCGGGAACAGAATGTCTTGACATCGAATGGAAGCGTTTTATCAAAACGCGCAGACTGAAAAAATCTGCGGTTTTATATACCGGAAAAAATAACGGATATTTACTACCTTATGTAGATCTGGGAGACAAAAAAGAAGAAATTATCGCATTTTGCGAAGAAAAGATAAAGAACAATGGCAGATAAAAAGATGAATACCACAGTATATGAAAGTTTTAAGGCGGAAGATACCTTTGAATATGGGAAAAAATGTGGAGAAAATGCGAAAAAAGGGCAGGTTTACTGTCTGTATGGCGATCTTGGCGTTGGAAAGACCGTATTTACTCAAGGGTTTGCCAGGGGATTAGGAATCCATGAACCGGTCAGCAGCCCCACATTTACCATCGTCCAGGAATACGACGAGGGAAGACTTCCCTTCTATCATTTTGACGTATACCGCATATGCGACCCGGAAGAAATGTATGAGATCGGCTTTGACGATTATCTCGAAGGCGAGGGAGTGACCTTCATCGAATGGGCCAATCTGATCGAAGAATTGCTGCCGGAACAATGCACGCATATTACCATAGAAAAGGATCTGGAAAAAGGTTTTGATTACCGTCGAATTACCATAGAGGAGGTGGTGTGATGAAATTGCTGGCGTTAGACAGCTCGGGGCTGGTGGCTTCCGTGGCGATCATGGAAGACGATACTCTCGTTGCAGAATACACGGTAAATTATAAAAAAACCCACTCTCAGACTTTGCTGCCGATGCTGGACGAAATTGTAAAAATGACGCAGACCGACCTGGAAACCCTTGACGCCATTGCCGTAACCTCCGGACCGGGATCTTTCACCGGACTGCGTATTGGCTCCGCAACGGCAAAGGGACTTGGGCTCTCCCTGAAAAAACCGATCATTTCCGTGCCCACGCTGGAAGGACTGGCTTATAACTTCTCAGATACCCCCTGGCTGATCTGTCCGATGATGGACGCCAGAAGGCAGCAGGTATATACCGGGATTTACCGTTTTTGTGACGGAAAGCTCCGGGAAGTTATGGCAGGCTGTGCCTGCCCGGTTGAAGAAGTTTTGGAAAAATGCAATGAGCTTGGCCAAAAGGTAATCTTTTTGGGGGACGGAGTTCCCCGCTACCAACAGATGATCGACGATCTTGTGAAAGTAGAATATAGAATCGCTCCCGCCCACATGAGCCGGCAGAGAGCCGGGGCGGTGGCGGCCAGAGCGATGGATCTATACCGGGAAGGAATCATAGAAACCGCGGCGGAACACGCACCGGTATATTTTAGAAAATCCCAGGCAGAACGAGAGCTAGAGGGAAAAAACAAGGGAAAAAAATCATGACAGTCCGCCACATGGAAAAAGAAGACTGCAGTGAGGTCGCCGGTTTATTCGGACGATGTTTTTCCCATCCATGGTCGAAAGAGGCGGTGGAGGAGATGTTTGACGTGCCGGGCTATCTTAATCTGATCGCCCGAAAAGAAGGAACGCTGTGCGGCTATATCGGCATAAAAAGCGTTTTGGATGAAGCGGACATCGTCAATGTAGCTGTGGAACCATCCTGCTGGAGAGAGGGAATCGGCCGCTGCTTGCTGGATATTCTTCTGGAACAGGCAAAGAAACAAGAAATACAAAAGATTTACCTGGAAGTTCGAAAAAGCAATATGGCGGCGATCGGCCTTTATGAACAGGCGGGTTTCCACTTCTGCGGCATCCGGAAAAATTATTATAAAAACCCTGCGGAGGATGCGCTTTTGATGGAGTGGGAGGCGTCTTAGATAGTAATAGTTTCCAATAGTTTTTTTGCCGGTTTGTTCTATAATGAAGCATGGATATAACTTATCATTTATAATGAGGCATTTATCATTTATAATGAGGCATCATTTAAAATGAGATATAAGTTATAACGAGGCAGGAATATAAGACAAATCAGCAGGACGATTGGAGGTACGTAAGATGGAGAAACAGTATAAAGTATGCAATAAATGCGGCAGAGTGATCGGAGAAAAAAACAAGAAAGAAGAATATTTTATCGGAGAGAAAACCTGGGGATATTTTTCCGGCAAAGACGGGGAAAAACATCGGTTTTATCTTTGTGAAGAATGTTATGATCAGATGATCAGAGGATTTCTTCATCCGGTGGAGGTGGAAGAAATCCTGGAATTATTATAAGAGAGGTAGACTATGCTAGATATATGTTTGCTTGGCAGCGGAGGAATGATGCCGCTGCCTTACCGCAAACTGACCGCCTTGATGGCGAGATATGGAGGAAGCAGTATACTGATCGACTGTGGGGAAGGAACCCAGGTAGGGATCAAGGAAAAGGGATGGAGTTTCAAACCCATTGACGTGATTTGTTTTACTCATTTTCATGCAGATCACATCAGCGGTCTTCCCGGACTGCTTCTTACGATGGGCAATGCCGGACGCACGGAGCCTGTGCTTATGATCGGTCCTAAGGGCCTTGAAAATGTTGTGGGCGCCTTGCGGATCATTGCGCCGGACCTGCCTTTTTCCATAGAATTTTATGAATTGACAGAGAAAGAACAAGAAATTACATTGGGAGATTACCGGATCAGAGCGTTTCGGGTGAACCACAATGTGATCTGTTACGGTTATACCATAGAAATTGACCGCGCCGGTAAGTTTGATATCCAGAAAGCGAAGGAAAATGAAATAGAGATGCAGTATTGGAGCCGGCTGCAAAAAGGGGAAGTGATCGAGCTTCCCGACCGTACTTTGACGCCGGAGATGGTTCTTGGACCGCAGCGAAAAGGGATAAAATGTACTTACACGACAGATACCCGCCCGGTGCAAAGAATTGCAGACTGCGCAAAAGATTCGGATCTGTTTATCTGCGAAGGAATGTACGGTGAGCCGGAGAAAAAGGAAAAGGCGGTGGAATATAAGCATATGACTTTTTATGAGGCCGCCGCTCTGGCAAAACAGGCGCAGGTAAAAAAAATGTGGCTGACCCATTACAGTCCGTCTCTGGTTCGGCCAGAGGAATACATGGGGCAGGTGAAAAAAATTTTTCCGGAAAGCTACGCCGGAAAGGACGGACTGAGTATCACCCTTAAATTTGAAGAAGAAAAATAGCAAAGCAGAGGGAAGAAAAATCATGGAGCAAGAAAAAAACGACGTACTGATATTGGCGATTGAAACCTCCTGTGATGAAACCGCAGCGTCTGTGATAAAAAACGGAAGAGAGGTGCTTTCGAACATTATATATTCGCAGATCGATCTTCATACGGTGTATGGAGGCGTGGTCCCGGAAATTGCGTCCAGAAAGCATATCGAAAAAATAAATCCGGTGATAGAATCCGCATTAAAAGAGGCGGACGTGTCCTTAGAAGAGATTGACGCCGTTGCCGTAACCTACGGGCCTGGGCTTGTGGGAGCGCTTCTTGTGGGAGTCGCTGAGGCAAAGGCCATTGCATACGGAGCGGGAAAACCGCTCATCGGTGTTCATCATATCGAAGGACATATCAGCGCCAACTATATTGAACATAAAGAACTGGAACCACCTTTTTTGTGCCTGGTGGCGTCCGGAGGACATTCCCACCTGGTTCTGGTGAAAGATTACGGAGTTTATGAGATCATCGGAAGAACAAGAGACGACGCCGCAGGAGAAGCTTTTGACAAAGTGGCAAGGGCCATTGGCCTCGGCTATCCGGGGGGACCGAAGATCGATAAGCTGGCCAGAGAAGGAAATCCCAGCGCGATCACATTTCCAAGGGCCAAAATCAGCGATCATCCGGAAGATTTTAGTTTCAGCGGTCTCAAATCCGCCGTGCTGAATTATTTGAATCAATGCAAGATGAAGGAAATCGAAGTAAATACTGCGGACATCGCCGCTTCCTTTCAGCAGGCGGTCATTGATGTGCTGTGCGACCATACCATAGATGCGGCAAAACGAATCGGTATGACAAAGGTGGCCATTGCGGGGGGCGTGGCGTCCAACAGTTCATTGCGCAGACAAATGGAACAAATGTGCGAAAAAAATAACATGGCTTTCTATCATCCGAGTCCGATTTATTGTACGGACAATGCGGCGATGATCGGAGTGGCAGGTTATTATGAATATATAAAAGGGATAAGAGACGGATGGGATCTGAATGCGATTCCTAATCTGAAAATCGGGGAGAGAAGGTAAAATGACAGCAGATCAGGGAAAAGTGACGGCGATTATATTGGCAGCCGGCAAAGGGACAAGAATGCACTCAAAACAGCAGAAGGTTTATATGAATCTTATGGGAAAGGAAGTGGTTGCTCATTCCCTGGATGCTTTTGAAAACAGTCAGACAGACGAGATCATTTTGGTGGTATCTTCAAAGGATATCCCTTATGTTGAAAAGGAGATCGTAGCGCGGTATCAATATAAAAAGGTTACGAAAATCATAGCCGGAGGAAAAGAACGATTTGAATCGGTGTATCTTGGACTCCAGGCAGTGAAACAAGAAGATAAAGAGCAGTATGTGATGATCCATGACAGCGCAAGGCCATTTTTAACGTCCGATCAGATCAATTTCTGTATCGGAGAATTAAAAAAATACAAGGCCTGCGTTATGGGGATGCCGGTTAAGGACACCATCCGGGTTGTGGACGAAGGAGAATATGGGGTCAAGGCCCTTGACCGAAGCAGCCTGTGGCTGATGCAGACACCGCAGTGCTTTGTATATCAGGAAATTCTTGCGGCCTTTGACCTTATGATCAAGGCGGGAGATCAAAATATCACCGACGACGTAATGGTAATGGAACGCTATGGAAACCGCAAGGTAAAAATGGTTCCCGGCGGCTATCATAACATTAAAATCACCACGCCGGAAGATATGGTGATGGGAGAGGCCATCCTTCGAAAAAGACAGGAGATTTTATATGAGGAATGACAAGGAAAAAGATATAACCAAAAATACAGAATACCTTTTTGACGAATATGACGTGGAGAAAGACGAAGAAGAAAATACAGATCTGGTTCTTTCCGACGAAGAAGAGTCCGACGACCAGGAGATCGACGAAGAAATTTCAGGCGGAGACGAGGGCGCAGAGGACGAAAGCGACGATGACAATACAGACCATAAGAATGAATACTGCATGATCTGCCACCGCGGAGAAGGCCAGGGAGCAAAACTGATCCGTATGCCAAATAATATGAGTATCTGTACGGATTGTATGCAGCGTTCCTTCGATTCTTTCGGTTCCGGTATCCCGGGCTCCGGCATCCAGTTTCTTGATCTGTCCAACATGGATCTTGGAAGCCTGAAAGATATGAACCTTGGCGATCTGCTTTCCGGCGGAGCGATACAGTCTCAGATAAAACCGAAAAAAGCAAAAAAGAAGAAAAAAAAGAAAAACAAGCAAAAAGAGCAGGAATTGACGCTTAATAATATTCCGGCTCCTCATCAGATCAAAGCAAGCTTAGACGAATATGTGATCGGACAGGATTATGCGAAAAAAGTAATGTCCGTCGCCGTCTACAATCACTATAAAAGAGTGATCACCAACACCATGGATGAGATTGAGATCGACAAATCCAATATGTTGATGATTGGACCGACAGGAAGCGGAAAAACCTATCTGGTAAAAACCCTGGCAAGACTTCTCAATGTTCCGCTGGCGATCTGCGACGCCACTTCCTTAACGGAAGCAGGTTACATCGGCGACGACGTGGAAAGCGTGTTATCCAAACTCCTTGCCAATGCGGATAACGATGTGGAAAGAGCGGAGACCGGGATCATTTTTATCGATGAGATCGATAAGATCGCCAAGAAAAAGAATACCAGCAGCAGAGACGTGAGCGGCGAATCCGTTCAGCAGGGATTGCTTAAGCTGTTAGAAGGCAGCGAAGTGGAAGTACCGATCGGGGCAAGCTCAAAAAATGCCATGGTGCCGACCACCATGATGAATACAAGAAACATTTTATTTATTTGCGGCGGCGCATTTCCGGAACTGGAAACGATCATCAAAGAGCGTCTCACAAAGCAGTCCTCCATCGGTTTTCGCGCGGATCTTAAGGACAAGTACGATAAAGAAGAAAACATTCTTCAATACGTGACCATCGAGGATGTCCGCAAGTTCGGAATGATCCCGGAATTTATCGGGCGTCTGCCGATCATATTTACCTTAAATCCTTTATCAAAGGAAATGCTTGTGGATATCTTAAAAGAGCCAAAAAATGCAATCATCAAACAGTACCAAAAGCTGCTTGCGCTTGACGAAGTGGACCTCCAATTCGAAGACGCGGCCCTCCTGGCGATTGCGGAAAAAGCGATGGAAAAAAATACAGGGGCTCGCGCTCTCCGTGCGATCATCGAAAAAATCATGCTGGATATCATGTATGAAATTCCAAAGGATGATAATATCGGAAGAGTTACCATCACGGAGGATTACATCAAAAACAATGGCCTTCCATTAATTGAAATGAGGCAATATCTTGCTTTGCAGGATAAACAAAAAGGGGAAGAAAATTAAAGGTAACAATTAAGGGTGATAGAAATACTATCTTGGGAGTAAAATCTCCCAAAAATAAAAGAGGGGTGTTATATGAAAGATTTAAATTTAAAGTATTTACACAGCTTGGCAACGCAGTATCCAAACATTGCCAGAGCTTCCACAGAAATTATTAATTTACAGGCCATGTTAAATCTGCCGAAGGAAACCGAACACTTCGTGTCGGATGTCCACGGAGAATACGAACAGTTTTTACATATTTTAAGAAACGGCTCAGGGGCAATCCGAAATAAGATCGAAGACGTATTCGGAAATACCTTATCTGCCAGAGACAAAAAGAGTCTTGCGGCGTTAATATACTATCCGGAGCAGAAAGTAGAAAGAATGAAACTGGAGCTTTCGGAGGAGGATCTTCTCGACTGGTACAAAGTGTCTTTGCACCGTCTGATCGCTGTGTGTAAAGAAACTTCCGCCAAATACACAAGATCCCGTCTTCGGAAAAATCTTCCGGCAGATTTTGCTTATATTCTGGAAGAATTATTAAGCGAAAACAACCGCGTAGTACAAAAAGAAGAATATTATAACGAAATCTTTGATACGATCATTCGGATCAACCGCGCCAAAGAATTTATTGTGGCCATATCCAGCGTGATCCAAAAGCTGGTTGTCACAAGACTCCACGTAATCGGCGACATCTTCGACAGAGGCCCGGGTCCTCATATCATCATGGATCACCTGATGGAACACAGCAATGTGGACTTCCAGTGGGGCAATCATGACGTGGTTTGGATGGGAGCCGCTTCCGGTTCCGAGGCGTGCATCGCCAATGTAATTCGCCTTTCCGCCCGATACAATAATCTGGATGTGTTAGAAGACGGTTATGGAATTAATTTAGTTCCATTGGCAAGCTTCGCCATTGAAACCTACGCCGACGATCCGTGCGAGTGTTTCGGGGTACACGCTGCAGAAGACGCAAATCCGAGAGAAGTAAGCCTCAACATGAAAATGCACAAAGCCATTGCGATCATCCAGTTTAAACTGGAAGGACAAGTGATCCTTCGCCGTCCGGAATTTAATATGGGCTCCAGAAACCTTCTGGATAAAATCGACTATGAGCGGGGCGTTATCAATCTGGATGGAAAAGAGTACGAGCTTTTAGATAAACATTTTCCAACCATCGATCCGGAAGATCCATACCGCTTATCCGAAGCAGAAGAGGCGCTGATGCAAAGACTCCGCCTGAACTTCAAAAACTGCGACAGATTGCAGGAACATATCCGTTTCTTATTCAACAAAGGAAGTATGTATCTTTGCTATAACCACAATTTGTTATACCACGGCTGCGTTCCGCTGGATGAAAACGGACAGTTTAGAAAAGTGTTGATCGGAAACAAAGAGTACACCGGAAAGAAGCTTTATGATGTCCTGGAATACTATGCAAGAAAAGGATACTACGAGCAGGATAATAACGAAGAGCACGAATATGGAAAAGATATCATGTGGTATATCTGGTCCAATGAAAACTCTCCGGTCTACGGTAAAGAAAAAATGGCAACATTTGAGAGATACTTTATCGCAGACAAGGCAGTTCACGAGGAAAAGAAAGATTATTATTATCAATTGATAGAGCAGGAAGAAGTGGCAAATCGTATCTTAGAAGAATTTGGCATGAATCCGGACAACGGTCATATCATCAACGGTCATATGCCGGTAAAGACGGTAAAAGGAGAATCTCCGGTAAAATGCGGAGGAAAAGTCATGATCATCGACGGCGGATTTTCCAAAGCATACCGCAGCACTACGGGAATCGCAGGTTACACCTTAATTTATAACTCCCACGGCTTGCGGCTGGTATCCCACAAAACATTTACCTCCACAGAAGATGTGATCGAAAACGAGATTGACGTTCATTCTGATACTGTGATCATGGAAACCTTAAAACATAGAGAGAGAGTGGGAGATACGGAAAACGGCAGACAGATCCGGGAAAAAATCAAAGATCTGGAAGAATTGCTTCACGCATACCGTTCCGGTGTCATTTTAGAGAAAGAATAACAAAAAAATCCTCAAATTATGAATAATATCTGTTCTCTTCCTTCAAAATGTGCTATAATGAGCCTTGTTTCATCCTGGGCTTGCCCAAAGGATGATATAAGGCGAAAACCTCATCGAGACGGCAGTCCAGATGCTATAATGAGGCTTGCGCCGCCCTGGGCTTGCCCAAAGGGTGATACTTTATAAGACAGACGGTAACACGGAGTACACTCATTTGAGGAATACTTTACGTAATAATAAAGGAGGAACCATATGATTACACTATCAAGCAAAGGAGCTTATCTTATAAACGGTATAGATATCGTAGAAGATACCCCGGAAGCTGCTGCGAAGATTGCATCTATGACAGGCAGCGAGCCTGTAAAAGCAGAAGCGGCAAAGGGAAGTATTGCATACTCTATTTTAAAGGCGCACAATACTTCTGATAATATGGAAAAATTAAAAATCCGTTTTGATAAGCTCACATCTCATGATATTACTTATGTGGGAATTATTCAGACGGCCAGGGCTTCCGGACTGGAGAAGTTCCCAATGCCATATGTTCTGACTAACTGTCATAACAGTCTTTGTGCCGTGGGTGGAACCATCAATGAGGATGATCATATGTTTGGGCTTACCTGTGCGAAAAAGTATGGTGGCGTATATGTTCCGCCTCATCAGGCTGTAATTCATCAGTTTGCCAGAGAAATGCTGGCGTGCGGCGGAGCCATGATTCTTGGCTCAGATTCCCACACAAGATATGGCGCATTGGGCACTATGGCTATGGGAGAAGGAGGACCGGAGCTTGTAAAACAGCTTCTAAATCAGACTTATGATATCAATATGCCGGGAGTGATCGCTGTTTACATGAAGGGCAGTCCGATCATGGGCGTCGGCCCTCAGGACGTGGCGCTCGCTATTATTGGGGCAGTGTTTAAAAACGGCTATGTCAACAACAAGGTTATGGAATTTGTGGGTCCGGGCGTATCAAACCTGCCTGCCGATTTCCGAATTGGCGTAGACGTTATGACGACTGAGACCACCTGCCTTTCTTCTATTTGGAGAACGGACGATAACATCAAAGAGTTTTATGAGATTCATGGAAGATCAGAAGATTATAGAGAATTAAATCCTGCTCCGGTGACTTATTATGACGGAGTGATTGAAATTGACCTTAGTGAGATCCGTCCAATGATCGCTATGCCATTCCATCCAAGCAATACATATACGATCGAAGAGATGAATGCGAATCTTTTAGATGTTCTTCATGACTGTGAGGAAAAAGCGTTGGTTAGCCTCGATGGACAGGTGGAATATAAATTAACCGATAAGGTGATCGACGGCAAACTTTATGTAGAGCAGGGAATTATCGCAGGCTGTGCCGGCGGAGGATTTGAAAACTTATGCGCTGCGGCACAGATCTTAAAGGGAAGATCCATTGGCCCGGATGAATTTACTTTAAGCGCCTATCCGGCAAGTACGCCTATTTTCATGGAATTAGTGAAAAATGGAGCGGCAGCAGATTTGATGGCGGCCGGAGCCATTGTAAAGACGGCATTCTGCGGTCCGTGTTTCGGAGCCGGAGACACTCCGTCGAACAACAGTTTAAGTATTCGTCACTCTACCCGTAACTTCCCGAACCGTGAAGGCTCTAAGCTGCAAAATGGGCAGATTGCTTCTGTGGCGCTTATGGACGCCAGATCCATTGCGGCAACGGCAGCGAACAAAGGCTTCCTCACTCCGGCGACGGATCTTGATATGGAAATTAATACGCCGAAATACTATTTTGACAGTACAATTTATGCAAACAGAGTATTTGACAGCAAAGGTGTGGCAGATCCTTCTGTGGAAATTAAGTTTGGCCCGAATATCAAAGACTGGCCGAAGATGAGCCCGCTTCCGGAAAATATGATTCTTAAAGTAGTATCGGAAATTCACGATCCTGTCACCACAACCGATGAATTAATTCCATCGGGAGAGACATCCTCTTATCGTTCCAATCCATTGGGACTTGCGGAATTTACACTTTCAAGAAAGGACCCGGCCTATGTGGGACGTGCCAAAGAAGTACAAAAGGCACAAAGAGCGATCGAGGCAGGAAATTGTCCAAGAGAAGTCCTTCCGGAAATTAATCCGGTTATGGATCTTGTCCATGAAAAATTTGAAGGAATCCACAGAGTAAATCTGGGAATCGGAAGTACCATCTTTGCCGTAAAACCAGGCGATGGCTCTGCAAGAGAACAGGCGGCATCCTGTCAAAAGGTTCTCGGCGGCTGGGCAAATATTGCCAATGAATACGCAACAAAGCGTTATCGTTCCAATCTGATCAACTGGGGAATGCTCCCATTTTTAATTGACGGGGAAGACCTGCCATTTGCCAACGGAGACTATATTCTCATTCCGGGCGTGAAAGAAGGAATCATAAATAAAGCGACAGAGTTTAAAGCCTATGTTATGAAAGATGGGGATGCCAAACCATTTACTCTTAAAATGGGTGAGTTGACCGACGATGAAAGAGAGATTATTTTAAAAGGCTGCCTTATCAATTATAATAGACAATAAAAGTGTAATAGATAAAAACATCATATTCTACCGCACAGGCGGCGTTTCTCATTTCCCATGCAGGGGAACGGGAACGCCGCTTTTTTCAGTTCGCGCACCATGGGCGCACTCTAACGGGTGAAAGTCCCAAACAGGCCTGTGGATAGTGGGAAGTGTATAGCTGAACAGCAAGGATTTTTAAATATCTAAAACAATTTGAAACTTTTTGCAAATATACCATCTCCAATAATGGTGATATTGTAGAAGTTACTGATTTTGGAATAAATGATATTGCATTTTTGATGGCAAAGATATACCATTATTATATACGACTACACACGAGGGATATATTACAATTAGAGATGATTTATTCAAATAAATTACTATTTGCCGAACTGATTGTCCGTAAAGATAGCGAGCATCGGATTGTGTAAGTTACATGAACTTTGCTATTGACGAAAGCTGATGTAAAAAAGCGTATATGTGATAAAACATAATAAAATTTAAAAAGCGTATACGCAAAAATAAAAATGTAATAAAGAAAAAACGTATACGTAATAAAATACAATAACAGATGGGAAAATGTATATGCAATAAAATATAATGGTAAATAAGATATGTATACGCAATAAAAAATATGTAATAGCTAATAAAAGAAAAATGAGGGTATTCCAAACAAAATGATGTGCTCCCTCCCAGAAACAAGTTTGTAGCCTACCTGTTCGTTTGGAAAGGAGCATATCATGAAAGTTGGGATACCCTCATTATAACGTCTTTAGAAAACTATATAAAGCAACTCGCTGATCTTCATCCAATCTATGCCATTCTACTAACACCTCAGATTCTTCATCGGTAGCAACATAACAATCGGTACTTTCAATGAAAAACTGCGACATCGTAATATCAAATGCCTTACATATTTTCTCCAGAGAGGAAATCGAAGGCAGCATATTTTTTCTATACCAGGAAGATATGGTAGATTGCGGTAATTCAGAACGAATAGCTAATTGATACTCTGTCCAGTTGCGTTCTAAACGTAGCTGAGTAATGCGGTCTAATACGTCGATCATATAATCACCATCCTCATAATATGCGCGATAATTATACCCATTCGGGCATCCGTGTTTTATATCCCTTTGAAAATTGGGGACTTGGTCCAACAAAGTATAGTTGCTTGTCAAAATCAGCAAACCGCTGATCATGTACTTGAAATAATCGTAATTATACAGCGGATTATCGTTGGAAATTAATGATTATTATCGTAAAAGAAATTCGCATATTAAGAGAATAAGAATCAATCGCTATCTTTCTGTCATACTGATCGATTCAATGGCAACGATGCCACCTCGGACAATCTCCACATGATCGAATTTTAAGTGCAGGAGTTCGATTAGGTCATTATTTTTACCTTCGGTAGCAACATTTTCCAGCAATACGCTATTAATACCATAATCGATTGCTTTAGCGCCAAAAACCTGGGCAATACGGAAAATTTCACCTTTTTCAAACTCAGAACACTCATGAATTTTTACGAAAAGAATTTCTTTCATGTGAGTAGGCGCTTCGGTAATGTCGTTAAGTTTTATGACCTCAACACATCGATTTAACTGTTTTTTAATCTGTTCAAAAGTGGCGTCATCGGAAGATAGACCGATAGTCATTCTGGAGATTGTCGGATCTTCCGTCACACCGACAGTAATACTGTCAATGTTATAAGATTTACCTGACATCATTCCGGAGATACGTGCCAGGACGCCAATTCGGTTCTCTACATAAAGAGAGACCCATCTTTTTCTTTTTGTTGTATCCAATTCTCTCATTGAAAAACCTCCTAACACATAATATCTTCAAAACTTGCACCGCCACGGATCATCGGTATAACCAATTCTTCCGGTGAAACGGCACATTCTATAATCACTGGTTTGCGGTGAGCTGCGGCATATTCCCTTGCTTCAAGAATGGTGTCCATTAATTGAGCGTCTTCTGTAACGAGATAACCTTTGGAGCCGTAAGCTTCTGCAATCTTCACAAAATTAGGGGCATATTCCGGACATTCCCATCCCGGAGTGCCGCACTTGCCTTTGCAGGATTTGTGATATCGGAGACAAGTAATCGTATATCGTTCCTTTAAGAAAAGCGTTTGCATCTGGCGTACCATGCCAAGATAATTGTTGTTAAATACGATGCAGACAAGAGGAAGTTCCTGATTTACTGCGGTGGCAAGTTCCTGGATATTCATCTGGAATCCGCCGTCTCCGCTTATATTGACGATCTCTTTATCTGGACAACCGATTTTTGCTCCCACGGCTGCCGGAAGTCCGTATCCCATGGTTCCAAGACCACCGCTTTGGATCAATTGATGTTTTTCATCAAGAGAAAGATACTGCGTTGCCCACATTTGATGCTGCCCTACATCTGAGGTAAAAATGGTATCCGTATCTTTATAAACACTGTTTAAGGTTTCGATAATTCTCTGAGGATTGACGCCAGCTTTTACCTCCATAGAAAGCGGATGCTTTTTTTCCCAGGAGCGAATCTCTTCAATCCATTCTTCGTGGTTCATCGGTTCGGTGTGTTCGATGATTTTAAGGATGGCAGCTTTAGCGTCCGCAACGATTGGAATATCCACAGTTACATTACGGGAAATTGCAGAAGATTCAATGTCAATATGGACAATCTTCGCATGAGGGGCAAACTTGCTTACATTTCCCGTAACACGGTCATTGAAACGGCATCCGATGGAGAAAAGAAGATCGCATTCATCGGCGGTGCGGTTGGCGGCATAACATCCGTGCATACCGATATTTCCCATATAAAGAGGATGCTCCGTGGAAATCGCACCACGGCCCATTACAGTTGTGACAACCGGAATATTAAGCTTTTCTGCCATCTGAGTAAGTTCCTTCTGGGCGTGGGCAAGGTGAACGCCTCCCCCGATAAGAAACATTGGTTTTTTCGATTCCTTAACCAATGAGATCGCTTTTTTAAGCTGCCCGATATGTACGCCCTTATTCGGTTTATATCCACGAATATTTACAGAGGTTGGATAAGAGGTGGAACCAAGCTCCGCCATTACATCAGTAGGAAGATCTACTAACACCGGACCTGGCTTGCCGGATCTGGCAATATAAAAAGCTTCCTTTATCCGCTGAGCAAGCATTTCCCGGTCACGAACCATAATAACAAACTTAGCTACATTTCTGGTAATGCCGACGATATCTACTTCCTGGAAAGCATCATTACCAATCAGATGTTCAGCCACCTGACCGGTAAAACAAACGAGAGGGATACTGTCATAATTGGCAGTAGCAATACCGGTTACCAGATTGGTGGCTCCCGGACCGCTGGTTACAAGACAGACTCCCACTTTTCCGGTGGCACGGGCATACCCGTCTGCTGCGTGAATCAATCCCTGTTCGTGTCTGGGAAGAACCAAATCAATCCCAGAACAATCATGGAGTGCATCTAAAAGGTTAACGACCATTCCGCCAGGATAGGCGAAAATTGTGTCGACTCCTTCTTTTTTCATGGCTGTTACAAACAGATTATTTCCTGTTATTTTCATCTATTCTCACTCCTTTACGGTTATTTTTTCAAAATAGAAACGACAATTGTACTAATAATAATACAATAGGATTCCCTTTGTCAATAGCTTGTGACTAAATTTGAAAAAAAATACTTTTCATCCATATATTGACATTTATAATTAAATTTGGTAATATTTGTCTGTAAAATATTTCCTTTATTTTTATCTATAAGATTTGATCAAGAAGAAACGACATGGCAAATCGTAGAAAGGAGGAATGGAGAAAATGCATAGATGGCTTAAAAGGTTTAAAATTACCTGCTTGTTGACATTGATAATGATATCTGGGTACCTCACAGCGCCTATGGCGGCACAGACGGATAGAGGAGGAAGAAGTGTCATATTACAGAGTACGCAGGTAAGGCTGGGGAATCGAAGCAGCGAAAATACTATCCTTCATAATATGACGGAAAAGCAGCAAAACCGGAACAGCGGGAATACTATCCTGCAAAATATGCAGGTAAAGAGACAAAATTGGAACAGTAGAAATACTATCCTGCAAAATATACAGGAAAATCAGCAAAATCGGAACAGCGGGAATACTATCTTACAGAATATGCGGATAAATAAGAATGGCAGAAATCTTATCTTGCAAGATAAGCAGGAAAAAGGTGTGCAGGAGATTTCTCAAGGGACAATTCCAAGAAAAGGAAAGGTTGGAGGGAATACAGAAGATACAGAGAATATAGAGGATACAAAAGATACAGAGGATACAGAGGATGCGGAAAAAACATCCGGAGATTCCAAAAAAGATGCGGAAAAAGGAGATGAATCAGATCCTTTGGAAAACTCTGAGGAGGGAAAAGAAAGAGAGGAAGAAGTTCCTTCGGAGGAAAGAAAAAATGAAACAACGGAAAATACGGAGGAAAATAATATAGAAGCAGAAAAACCAACGACAGAGAGTATGGAGCCGGAAGATATCGAGGAAAACAGAAAGTTAGAGGAGGGGCAGGAAGAGAATACGGAAAGTGTGTGGGAAGAGCAGATTTCTCTTTATGCAGCAGCATCAAACCACAAGGCAACCATGCCAGATCGTACCAGCAGATATTTTAAAATACAGAAAAATTCCCAAAAACTGTCCGACGCCTCCGGGGCGGGTTTACTTACCTTCCAGAATGAAAAACAGGCAACGCAGCATATGCAGACAAAATACAAAAATGGAACTCAGTATAATTTCGTTCCAAGAATCACAGAAGATACTAAAATTACTGTGGGAGGAGGAAACGGCGGTGAAGTTTCCCTTGAGATAGTGAGAACGGGTAATATCAGGCAGTTTGGGGAACTCTATGTTCTTTCCGGACGGCTTCAGGACAAGGCATTCGATTTAAGCAGATGCACTTCAGATCCCTACGCCGTCTACAGTAATGTGGGAACTTGGTATGACGAAGAGGAAAATAATATTTATGAAATCGATATGAAAATCAAGGTGACGGATTACGAATATCCAAGTCAGGAGATACAGGAACAATTTACAAATCCATATACAGCTCCTTATGTTGCCTTTGCCAAGTATCCAATCGGCGTGGTGGCAATGGGGACTGATTATGTAGAGACTGAAATAGAGTTTTATTATCATGATACCGACAAACTGGTGGAAAATATAAAAGGAATGATTCAGTTTATTGATATTGACGCACAGCAGGGAGTAGATTTAGGAGAAGGTTTTGAGGATGTTATCTTATTTGATACAGATAAAACAAAACTGCTGTATTCCTCGGAAGGAGCGATGAATAATTCTGTTGGTTATATTTGTTCGGGAACAGCGGAGGCTTTTAATTACCGGGATATGAATACGACAGCGATAGGGATTTTTTCAGGGCCGGAGATCTGCTGCGGATGGACGATTGCCAGATGCGATCAAAAAGATACCGGAGGACAGGCAAGGTATGGGGAAGTTAATGGCTATGGCATTCCTTTGTACAGTACCTTCGAAGAGGCGGTATGTTATGCAACCCAGAGAAGTTCAGGATTTTTAGGAATAGATACCGATGTTGCGATAATTACGCTGCCTTCTGCTTTGACAAAAAATGTTTATCGGGGAGCGATCAATCCTTCATCGCCGGTATCCGAAGAAATTGCAGTAGAGTTAAAACAAAGACAGGAAATTTATACCTACGTATTGTCTGCAGTTTCAGCGCTTCCTTCGGATATGGATAAAGCGTACTATACGGTATTTAACCTGGAAGATTCCATCTCCCCTTATCTGCAAGTGGAAGATATTAAAGTTTTTGCGGGTGTGGAAGAAATGGAGAACTCTGGAACAAGAAATTACCAGGACGTATCGGGATATTTTTCCATTAGTATGAATACAAAACAGGATGGAACTACGGTGGTTATGGCCCATGCCAAAACGGATGCTTTGCAGTCGGAAGAATTTTATGGGCAGGAATACTATATGAATATTGAAACAAGGATTCGTACTGGGCAGGAACTTGATAAATGGGAATTATCCCTTTCAGACTGTTATCAATCGTCCAATGAACTTAAAACAAGAATCCCGGATACCGGCGATTATATAGGTCGTTATGCTGTCGTCAATCAGGGAAATCTATATGCTTCTTCCAATATGGACACGGAGATATCACTAAAATCTAATGAAGCAGCAGTGAAGATCCCCATGAAAATCGCTGTGAAAAAAGTGGATCAAACTTCACAAGAACCGGTAAAAGACGTGACATTTGGATTGTTTGGAGGAAATTCGTCTCAGTATTATAAGGGGCTTGAACCACTTTTCACTGCGAAAACAGATAAGGATGGCATTGCTGTATTTAACGGGATTAGTTTTTATTCGGAGCAATATAAAGAAGGACCTTATTATATCAAGGAAATTTCAATTCCGGATAAGTATGAAAAGGTTTGGAAAAAAGATGTGGCTGAGGAATGGACTTACATAATTGACTCTTTAAAAGGAACGGAGGTTTTGCAGGAAGAAGAAGGTATTTTTACAAAAAAGAATACTTTGGAAAACCAAAATCTTGTCTTTCCGGTTCAGACGGTTAAAGTAAAAAAGAAAAATACAGAGACCGGAAGAGAATTGTCCGGGGCAGAGTTTAATCTAATGCAGTGGTCCGCAAAAAAAGGGCAGTATGAATTTCTGATGAAATTAAAGGAAGAAAAAACAGATCAGGAGGTATTTTATTATAATGACGAAACTATTACAAACACAATGGATAATCTTGGAAACTATAAAGTTGTGGAATCAAGGGCACCCGAAGGGTGCATTTTGACAGGAGAGGAATGGGTTTTCCATTTGGATGACAACATTGATAAGAGTGGTGCAAACATCATATATGAAAACACAATATCCAAAAAACAGAAGACAGGGATATTAACTTATGAAAATCCTATCCAAAAAGGAATTATAGAAATAAAAAAGAGAGATGAGCAGGGGATCGAACTTGAAGGAGTAGTTTTTCGCGTGGAGGCAGCAGAAGATATTTATGCGCCTTGGGATATGAATGAAAAAAATGTTCCGGCGGAGGGCGCCAGTCCTTTGGTGAAAAAGGGGACTGTAGTTGATACTGTTACAACTGATAAAGAAGGAAAGGCAAAAACTTCCAGCGGAGAAGAACTCTATATTGGATCTTATATAGTAAAGGAGATATCAGGAGCTTTTGCTCATATTAAAGGGGAAGAAACCTATAATGTAAAATTTAATTATGGGGAGGATCAAAGCAAAAAATATATAACCTATAATCTTGATGCATCTAATCAACTGATGAGACCGGCTTTTAGTGTGGCAAAACTTGCCGATCGAACGGTGGATGAGAATGGGAAGAGCCCACTACTGGATTTGGCGACTGGAAGATATTTGTCTAAGCGTATTGCGGGAAGTTATGGCAGTAAAGAATGGATTGACTATACAATTACAGTTACAAACACAGGCAATGTTCCTTTATATCAAATTATTCTCAGGGATAGTATGGGAAAAGAAAATAAAGAAGGGAAAACTTTATCAGAATATGTGGATATGTCCAAATCAGAGTTTATTCTTCCCCAAAGTAAAACATGGACGACTTCAAAAGGAGAAAAAGTCAAAGGAGAGTTTTTTGATGATCAAAAGCTTGCGCTGATATTGGATGAATTGAAAGTCGGAGATAGTGTGAAAGTACATCTAAAAACAAAGTTAAAAAAAGACGCAGCTAATGTATTTTTGCTGGAGAATGAGGTTTATGGACAAGCGTATTATTATATGGAAGAAAGTGAAGAGGGTAAAAGAACTCTTTCTAAAGTGGATACAAAGGATTTGCTGGATGAAAATGGGAATTGTTTAACAGAAGATCGAGATTATATCAATGTTCCGGGAAATCCATCGATTCATAATGTAAAAGTGGCAGATAAAACAACGGGAGTATCTGTAACTCACGGTATTCTAAATGGTTCGGTGAAGGTGCCGGGAATATATAAAGGCGGAGAAACTGTTGAGTATACTGTATATATTAAAAATAATGGAACAAGTTGGCTGAAAGAAATCACAGTAAAAGATCATATGGATGAAGAATTGGAAAAAATAGTGGATATGTCCAGCGCAGCCTTTGTACTTAATAAAGATCATGATACAACCTGTAAGTTAAAAACGGAGAAGGGAAAGAGTATTTTAGCAAAATTAATCTCAAAAGACACCGTTATACTTTGTGAAGATGGAAATACTTTGACCGGAGAGGGCTGTTTAGAACCGGATGATTGCGTAAAGCTTTCTTTTGTAGCTTCTATAAAAGATTCTGTTGCTAATATGTATGATTTGGGAAATGAAGTGGTGACGACCGCAATCTATTATGATGGAAAGGCGGATCATGAAATTACGGGAGAGAAAGATCGGGATGAAATAGAAGTTCCTGGCACATCGGAGACAAGGATTGCAAAACTTGCTGATAAAACAACAGGGGTTAGTTTAATTGACGGAAGATACGATCATGATACAAAAGTAACCGGAGTGTATAAACAGGGAAGTATGGTAAAATATACGATTACTGTGACAAATCAACAGTGGACTAATCTGTATCATTTAAAAATAGAAGATAATTTCAGCGAAGAATTAAAAAATGCGCTGGTAAAAGATTCGATACAATTTCTGGATGGAAATTATGAAACAAAGGAAGGGCGAGTTATTCGTACAAAACAACAAAAAGATGGAAGCCTGGTAATGGATTTCCTTGCAGGGAAGGATTCTGTGGAAGTATATCTTGTGGCTAAAATAAAAGATGAAATCGGAAATTTATTTCAGAAAAAGAATGAGGTAATATTGTCGGCAAAATATAAAAAGGGTAATGAATCACAAAAAGAGAAATGGGAGCTTATTAAAGAGGAAAAAACAAAAAAATATAAATTAACTTATCATGACAATCTCTCATCAGAAAAAAGCAGAGTGGATGGGCAGACTCCTTGTGAAAAAGGGACAGAGATTATCGTTGGAGGAAATGGATTTACGAAGGCAGGGTATTTCTTTAGCGGGTGGAATACAAAATCAGATGGAACCGGTACTGCTTATAAACCAGATGAGACTATAAAAATGCCCGGAAGCAATTTAGATCTGTACGCTCAATGGAAAAAAGAAGACCCGGAAGAGGGAAAGCGAAGCCGATATTATGTGGTTTACGATTCAAATAATTCTTTAAAACAAACAGAAGTAGACGAAGAGTATCCGGCAGCAGCGGGCAGTTTAGTGATTGTAAATGAAAATTCTTTCTTAAATCCGGGATACGAATTTATTTCATGGAATACCATGGCGGACGGAAGTGGAGAAACCTATGAGATGGGAGATAAATTGGTCCTGCCAAATCGGGACGTCCGATTATATGCTCAGTGGAAAAAAGTTCCGGTTTATCAGCTTACTTACGATGGAAATGACGGTTCAGGACGCTTTTTCGTCGACGTGGAAACGCCTTGTGAAGAAGGAATCAGAATTACAATAGATTCTTGTCCTTATAAAATGAAAAAAGAAGGGCAATCTTATCAATTTAAAAGTTGGAATACCCGGCCGGATGGTACGGGGGAAGAAATTCTTCCAGGCGCCGGTAAGGAAATTCATGAAGATATTACTTTATATGCGCAATGGGAAAATGAGGATGTAAAAGAAGAGGAAAAATATATTTTATTTTACCGAGCTAATGATACAACGTCAAAATGGTGCGGTGATGGAGAAAATCCTGTTGCTAAAGAAAGCAAAATCACTTTGGATGAGCCACCATTTAAAAGGCGGGGTTATTCTTTTGCAGGATGGAACACTCAGATGGACGGCGCTGGGGAAAACTATTACCCGGGAGATGAATTTGTTATGCCGTCACATAATGTTAGTTTGTACGCTCAGTGGGAGAAAAAAGAAGAAGTAGTTCTGACATACCATGAAAATATTGGAAAAGATGATAAGGAAGAAAAAATGATTGATGCGGAGACTCCGACAGAAAAGAACAAAAAGATAACAATTGACGGAATTGGTTTCATTAATCACGGACATATGTTTTTAAACTGGAACACAAAAAGGGACGGATCAGGTACGGCATATGCGCCGGGGGCTCAGATAACCTTAGATCAGAACAAAGATCTTTATGCAATTTGGGGCGATAATGAAGCAAAATACTCTCTGGTCTACTATTCCAATCTGCCAGATGAAACAGACAGTGCTTCCTATGTTGACGGAGAGACGTCATGTTATGAAGGAACGGTAATCGAAGTTAACTCTAATATGTTTTATTCAGAATTGTATCAATTTGTGGAATGGAACACAAGAAAAGATGGAACCGGAACTTCTTATAAACCGGGCAGTCATATAAAAATGTCCTCAGAAGATATGAAACTGTATGGAATATGGCAGAAAAAAGATACCGTTTCCCTCTTTTACGATGCCAATATTGCAGAGAAAGATGAGGAAGAGCGAGTAAAAGATCGGGAGACTCCGATTGTCGCAGGCGGAAAGGTTACAGTGGACGAGCCTGTTTTTGTAAGAGAAGGATATCAATTTGCTTATTGGAATACAAAAAAAGATGGCAGCGGAGAAAAAATATATCCGGGAAGCATACAAAATATAGAAAATGAAAAAGTTCTATATGCTATTTGGGAAAAAGAATCGGAACAGGATAAAAAAGAAGAAGGGGAGGTGTCATCTGCGGTGCAAGAAGCAATTGAAAAGGAATATCAAAAAGTGCAGTCGCAATCTTTGGAAGAATGTTTAAATACGTATCAAGAAGCGGAAAGTCTCATACAAACGAAATATATGACAGATTATGATAAAATAAGTATACCGGGAGAACCAGGACTTACCTTGGCAAAAGCAGCAAACAAAACAAAAGGAATTACGTTAAAAGAAGGGAGATATGAAGGAAAAAGGGAAGTTGGAACCTATGAAGCCGGAGAAAAAGTAAATTATGATATTACTGTGACAAATACAGGGACAGCAGATATTTATAATGTTGACATAAAGGATATTCCTTCTGCGGAGCTTCTAAAAGTCCTTGATAGAAACTCGATTCAATTCAAAAAAGAAAATTATATATCTAAAATGGGAAAAACAATACAAGGCTCCGGAAAGCAAGAAGGAGACTGCTGGCAGATTACATTAGATAAGCTAGAGGTAGGAGACAGCGTTACAGTGCAGCTTGAGGCATTATTAAAAGAAGAGATCGGAGAACAAGAATTGAAAAGCCTGAAAAATTTAGCAAAGGGCACCGCCGAGTACCAGATCGATGAGAATAAAAATGTTTTGATACCTCAAACAGAAGAGATGGAGGATGAGGATTGGATTGACGCTGCACCTAAAAATCAGATAAAAGAACAGGAAAAAACTACCTCCAAAGAAAAAACAACAGATCAAAGAGGGACATCCGTACAAACAGAAAAATCGTCTCAGGCAAAATCGACGGAAACTATGAAAAATCAGACAAAATCCGGAACAATATATAAAACCGGAGACGATACACCTCTAGGATTATATCTATCAATCATGATGATTGGCATTACAGGAATACTGACTTATATATTTAGGAAAAACCGGAAAAAGAAAAATGAAGAAAAATAAAGAAAAATGATAAGTAAGATATAAAATGATAATAATCTGCTTCTCAATGTCTCCTGGCATGGTCCAAGCCGGGAGCTTGGTCATACGGCTTGGACCATTGAAAATGCAAATATTTTGAACACAATTTAAAGAAAAAAATAATGCGGAAAAACCGCATTACTTTAATAAATATAAAATTGATCAATCGGGGCGACGGGACTCGAACCCACGACCTCTGCGTCCCGAACGCAGCGCTCTACCAAACTGAGCCACGCCCCGATACCAAAACATATATTATCAGAAGTTTTTCAGACTGTCAAGCATTCAAACCTTCTTTTTTAAAGCATTTTGACATTTGTACTTTCTGAAATAGTAATATATAATATTGCTGAAATAAGGTGACCGCAATCCCATACGGTCGTCATAATAGTAAGACACAACAAGAAAGAAATGGATATAAATAATGAAACATAAAATTCAATTCCTTCCAATGAATAAAATTGTGGAAGCAGAAGACGGAGACAATTTACTAAAAACGGCCTTTGAAAATGATATCGTTCTAAATGGATCCTGTGCGGGAAAAGGAAATTGTGGAAAATGTAAAATATTACTGAAAGGAATGTCCGGTGATTTAACTCCCAAAGAAAAAAAATTGTTATCGGAAGAGGAGAGGGAAGAAGGTTATCGTCTGGCCTGCCAGATAGATATTCACTCATCACTTATTGTTACATTACCGGATTATCATGAAGGCATAGACAGAAAAAAAAGATTAAACCAATTACCTGGTCATTTTATTGCGCCTAAATTAGAAGGTTCCGGAGGAAAGAAGCAAAAAATTTATGGAGTAGCGGCAGATATCGGGACAACGACAATCGTCCTTATGCTTTGGGAACTGCGGCAACAAAAACTTCTTGATACAGAAGCAATTACTAATCCACAAGTTACTAATGGAGCGGATGTAATTTCAAGGATTACTTATTGCATGGAAAATCCAAATCATATAAAAACCATGCAAGGAAAAGTAATTAATTCTATGAATAAAATGATAATAATAATGGCAAAAAGAAATGGAATCAATGCCCAGCAGATTGAACATATGACGGTTGTGGGTAATACAACCATGAGTCATTTGTTTTTGGGAAGGAATCCGGAAAGCCTGGCAAGATATCCTTTTGCGTCTGCATTCCAAGGAGGAGTTTCTGTAAATGCCTCTGCTTTGAGATTGTTTATCAATCCTTTGGCAAAAGTATATGTGCTGCCTAATATTGCCGGACACGTTGGAAGTGATATTACCGGAGTCATGCTTGCCTCAGATGTATTTTCTTTGTCTGGAAATACGGTGATTATTGATATAGGAACCAATGGGGAAATTATGGCGGCTTCAGACGGAAAGGTCAAAGTATGTTCGACGGCGGCCGGCCCGGCCTTTGAAGGCACTGGCATTCAGTTTGGTATGCGGGCGGCGAAGGGAGCCATTGAGAGAGTATCGATTAAAGAGGATGTTAATATAAAAGTGATCGGAGACGCCGCTCCGGTAGGAATTTGCGGTTCCGGCATTATTGATGCGGCGGCAGAGCTTCTTCATGCGGGAGTCATTACAAGGGAAGGAAATATCATTTCGCCAGAAGAGGCGGCAAGAAAAGAGATTCCTAAAAGAGTGGCTCAAAGAATTTATGAGGGGAAAGATTATAATTCCGGATTTGTTCTTGCCAAAAATGAAAAGGAAGAAGATATTGTAATTACGCAGAAAGATATTCGGGAAATACAACTTGCAAAGAGTGCGATTTTAAGCGGAATAAAAACTCTCTTAGATAAGTTTGGAATCGAGGAAAGAGAAATAGATCGCATCTTGATCGCAGGAGCGTTTGGAAATTATATAGATAAAAAAAGTGCGGTTGCCATAGGTTTATTGCCTGATATTGCTCCGGATAAGATTATCTCTATCGGAAACGCAGCAGGAATCGGAGCTTCTATGGCGTTATTGTCTGAGGATTACCGGAAAAGAGCAGAGAATGAGGTTGAACAGATTTTCCATGTGGAACTGTCTCAAGATGTGAATTTTCAGAATTATTATATTGAGGGTATGTTTTTTCCACAATCTGGTAATAATGAAGAAAGGCCGTAAACATTATCTTTCTTATTCTTTAATGGTATAGATAAGAAATTGGGAAAAACCAGTGATTTTTCCTATAAAGAAGTCGTAAATAAGGGCTGAAATCAGCAGTTTTCCCTTTGAAAAAGGATAATCAGCAGTTTTCCCTTTGAAAAAGGATTGACAAAAGAAAAAAATGTATATATAATTGATAAATGTGCGTAGTAATATAACTATGTCCATTTTGGGTTATGGAGGTAAAATCATGACCCGTGACAAATAAGATGTCAAAAGAAACAAAGAAGCAACCACAAGAAAATATGCATGGAGGTGAAATTCAGAATGCCAACTTTTAACCAATTAGTTAGAAAAGGAAGACAGTCTGTAGCAAAGAAATCAACAGCACCTGCACTTCAGAAAGGTTTTAACTCCTTAAAGAAGAGATCCACAGATGCCAGCTCACCACAGAAACGTGGGGTATGTACTGCAGTAAAAACTGCCACACCAAAGAAACCTAACTCAGCGCTTCGTAAAATTGCCAGAGTTCGTCTTTCTAACGGTATTGAAGTAACAAGCTATATCCCAGGTGAAGGACACAACCTTCAGGAACATAGTGTTGTTCTGATCCGTGGCGGAAGAGTAAAAGACTTACCAGGTACAAGATACCATATCGTTAGAGGTACCCTTGATACTGCTGGTGTTGCAAACAGAAGACAGGCCCGTTCCAAATACGGAGCTAAAAGACCGAAAAAATAAGACATTATCGTAAAAATGCCGGAATAGCAATATTTTCACTGTTGGTTGCAGGTTAATATAAATTCGCAGTCCGAGCATGAACATGAAATTATTTCGTGAGTACCTATGATTTAATGTCTGATTAAAATCAGAGTGAATTATTAAGGAGGGAAGAACCGTGCCACGTAAAGGACATATCGCAAAAAGGGATGTTTTACCTGATCCTATTTACAATAATAAGGTGGTAACAAAACTTATCAACAATATTATGTTAGATGGTAAGAAAGGTGTTGCACAGAAAATCGTATACGGTGCATTTGAGCGTGTTGCAGCAGAGACAGGCAAAGACGCTTTGGAAGTGTTTACAGACGCTATGAACAACATTATGCCAGCGTTGGAAGTAAAATCAAGACGTATCGGTGGAGCAACATATCAGGTACCAATTGATGTAAGACCTGACAGACGTCAAGCTCTTGCACTTCGCTGGATGACAACATACTCCCGCAAGAGAGGCGAGAGAACTATGGAAGAGCGTCTTGCAAAAGAAATTATGGATGCAGCAAATAACACAGGAGCATCTGTAAAGAAGAAAGAAGATATGCATAAGATGGCGGAAGCAAACAAAGCTTTTGCACATTATAGATTCTAATATTAGGAGGAAAAAACCTTGGCTGGAAGAGAATATCCACTCGAACGAACCAGAAATATTGGTATTATGGCTCATATCGATGCTGGAAAAACAACATTGACAGAACGTATCCTCTATTATACTGGTGTTAATTATAAGATTGGTGAAACTCATGAAGGATCTGCTACTATGGACTGGATGGAACAGGAGCAGGAAAGAGGTATAACGATCACTTCTGCTGCTACTACTTGCCATTGGACATTGCAGGAGAACTGTGCTGTAAAGCCTGGCGCTTTAGAGCATCGTATTAATATCATTGATACTCCTGGTCACGTAGACTTTACGGTAGAGGTAGAGAGATCTCTTCGTGTATTAGATAGTGCTGTCGGCGTTTTCTGTGCCAAAGGTGGTGTAGAACCACAGTCTGAGAACGTATGGCGTCAGGCAGATACTTATAATGTACCTCGTATGGCATTCATTAATAAAATGGATATCATGGGAGCAGATTTCTACGGAGCTGTAGAACAGATTAAAACAAGATTAGGAAAAAATGCAATTCCGATTCAGCTTCCAATTGGTAAGGAAGATGACTTTAAAGGAATCATTGACCTGATGGAAATGAAAGCCTACATCTATAACGATGAAAAAGGCGAAGATATTGATATCGTTGATATCCCTGAAGATATGGTTGATGATGCAGAATTATATCGTTCCGATATGGTGGAGAAAATCTGCGAAGCAGATGACGATATGATGATGGCATACCTTGAGGGGGAAGAACCAAGTATCGATGAATTAAAAGCAGCGCTTCGTAAAGGAACTTGTGATTGTACAATGGTTCCTGTATGTTGCGGTACTGCTTACAGAAATAAAGGAGTTCAGAAACTTCTTGATGCAATTATCGAATATTTGCCGGCGCCTACTGATGTAGAAGATATCAAAGGTACAGATCTGGATGGAAATGAAATCTCTGTAAAATCTTCTGATGAAGAGCCGTTCGCTGCTCTTGCATTCAAGATTATGACAGACCCATTCGTTGGTAAACTTGCATTCTTCCGTGTATACTCCGGAACAATGAACTCCGGTTCTTACATTCTGAATGCTACAAAAGGCAAAAAAGAACGTGTTGGACGTATCTTACAGATGCACGCTAACAAGCGTTCTGAATTAGATAAAGTTTACGCTGGTGATATTGCAGCAGCGGTAGGATTTAAGATCACATCTACTGGTGATACCATCTGTGATGAACAGCATCCTGTAATCTTAGAGTCCATGGAGTTCCCAGAACCAGTTATCGAGCTGGCAATTGAACCTAAGACAAAAGCAGGACAGGGTAAGATGGGTGAAGCTCTTGCAAAACTTGCAGAAGAAGACCCTACCTTCCGTGCTCATACAGATAATGAGACAGGTCAGACGATCATCGCTGGTATGGGTGAGCTTCACCTTGAAATCATCGTTGACAGACTTCTTCGTGAATTTAAGGTAGAAGCTAACGTCGG
>CAZKQV010000003.1:0-20668 GCA_964555015.1 uncultured Eubacterium sp.
AACGACGGCCGTCCGAATTTTTTCCAGTGGGGAAATTGCTTCAGACGGCAGTGATCTATGGTATGACCGGCATGGAGTAAGACCCGTGATTACTCTTTCTACAGATTCAAAAAATCTGGAATATGCCGGAACAGTGGAAGTAAGACAGTAAAACAACAACATAGTAACACATTAACGCTTCGTAAAAACGGATTTGAATGGATATTTAAGGCATCCAAGAAGAATTACCAGGATGAGTGTCATGAAAAACAGGGCCGGAATAGTTAGCGTAGGCCAAACTGCATTGATATACTTACTTCCCGGAAGAACTTCAAAAAATAAAGTGATAATAAAAGGATGCAGGATATAAATGATCAAGGTGTTTTGTCCGAGGGCAGATGGAAAGCCTTTGAGCGCAGGGATGATGGATAAAATACAAAAAATTAAGAGGAATGCGCCGATATAATAAATTACTCTTGCAAAAGGACCCATTAGCCCGGACAAACCGACTGCTTCATAAGTTGTCCGCCCTTTTAATAATTGGATGAAGGAATATAATGTGCCATTATATTTCAAGCTGATCATAAAAGTGAGGACAACAATAAGAAAAGCGGGGATTTGGATCTTTTTATCAGTAAGGGCGGAGCGAAGACGTTTGGCATCCATTTTATATCCCATCAGAAAAAATGGATAAAAGGTAGCGATACGCATAGAAGCGTAATGGTCTCCAAGGTGGTTATCGCAGCCCGCTATGCACCCTAAAAATAATGCGATAATAAGTAACTGATTTATTTTCCATTTTTGTAAAAGAACGATTGTCACAACAAAATAGACAGCCATGGCAAGAAGATACCAGGCCGGAGTAGAATCCCAAAGCAGGTGAACTTGAAGTTCACCTGTTTTTAATGATTTGATTGCGGCAATTCCGATTTTTAAAATACAGTATAAAAGTAAATAAAAGAGAGATTTGTCCCATTTCTTTTTTATAATAGTATTTTTAGAAAACATCCCGGATAGGAAAACAAACACGGGAATATGAAAAGTATAAATGAAAAAATAAATTCCTTTTGCGGCGGGATGATTATAGGTAAAATAATAAAGGATATGGCCAAAAACGACGCAAAAGATCATAAAAAACTTTACCGTGTCCCATTTATTATCTCTAAAATAACCGGCAGAAAACGTATTCTTCCCGGTCCATGTATTTGATTTCACAAATGCGGCATCCTCCTTCCGGATATGTTCTTCCGGAATGTCCCGCCGTATTGATGATAAATTTTGTTCCATCTTGATCTTCTCCTAAGTAAATTCCTACGTGTCCTTCCCCATTATTGGCATTATAATAAACAACATCACCGGGAAGCGCATCTTTTTCTTCAATAATAATAGAGTCTTCTTTTATAGAATTGGGACGATTTCGAATGATTATTCCATTCATTTTGTAGATTTGCTGAATATAATTGGAACAATCGATCCCAGTTTCCAATGATTTTCCATATCGTTTAAAGGAAAGTCCCAGATATTTTACCGAATCTGTGATAATTCCGTTTCGTGCCGGAGAGTTGGTGATATTTCCAATGGAAATGAAGGCAGTTCGGTAGCCGGTCACTTTGATGTAGCCAGTTTCATCTTCCAGAGAAACCTGACTCCATCCTTCTTCCACATTTTCTTCTTCTAATAAAACTGCGCAGTTAAATTGAAGTGTGGCGATGACATCAGAATCTTCATCCGCAGAAGCATAAATAGGTTCTCCGGCTTTTTCTTTTATATTTCCCGTCGTGCCCACGGCGAGAATAAGAGTACGAATGTCCTCTTCTTCTTTTTCAGTGGCAGAATGGTCTTCGGTTTTTGAGGAAGCTTCTGTTTTCTTTTCAGCAGAACTTGCCTCAGCGGAAATTCTGCTGGCATTTGGTTTATCTAAAATTAAAAATAAGAGTAATAGTAAAAAACAGAAACTAATACTTATAATGATTTCAATGAATATTCTTTTCATAGTTTTATCGGAAATAAAAATAATATTTTTAAATTAGGTATAGAAAAAGACAGATTATCAAATCGTCTTTGAGAGAAACATTTTGATAATCTGTCCTTAATTTTTAGTCACCAAAAGAAATTCCCAGATTTTTTGCCTGTTTTACGATCTGATCGTCCGGGGATACGTATTTAAGTTTTCCTGCGGTTTCCTTTAACGGAATGGAGGAAACTTCATATCCTTTCATGATCACCATTTTTCCATAATCTTCATTTTTGATTAATTCTGCTGCGGCAACACCGAGACGGCTTGAAATAACACGGTCAAACGGCACAGGGCTTCCGCCTCTCTGGGTATGTCCAGGAATGGTAACACGAACTTCCTGGCCGGTTGCCTGGTAAATCTGGTCTGCCAGTTCATAGCCGACGGTGGAATGTTTTCTCTTGGAAAGTTTTTCTTTATACTGCTTTTTGGAAAGCTTTGCATCTTCTTTGGAGATGGCGCCTTCTGCTACGGCAAGGATCGTAAATCCCTTTCCCTGGTCTTTGCGGCGTTCAATCGCTCCAATGATATGATTTAAGTTATACGGAATCTCAGGGATCAGAATAATGTCTGCTCCTCCGGCGATTCCTGCATGAAGAGTAACCCATCCTACTTTATGTCCCATAAGTTCCACGATAAACACACGGTTGTGGGAAGCAGCGGTGGTGTGAATGCAGTCAATGGCGTCTGTGGCAATATCAACAGCGCTCTGGAATCCGAAAGTCATATCGGTTCCCCAAAGGTCGTTGTCGATGGTTTTAGGAAGGGAAATGACATTTAAGCCTTCTTCACTTAACATATTAGCGGATTTCTGGCTTCCGTTTCCTCCGAGGACAACAAGGCAGTCAAGATCAAGATAATTATAAGTGGCTTTCATTGCTTCCACTTTATCGATTCCGTCTTTGTCCGGGACACGCATTAACTTAAATGGCTGCCGGGAAGTACCAAGAATGGTCCCGCCGTGGGTTAAAATACCGGAAAAGTCTCTTGAGGTAAGACGTTTGTAGTTTCCGTAGATCAATCCTTTGTATCCATCTTCAAAACCATAGATCTCAACATTGCCGACTAAATGGTTCAAACCCTTGACAACGCCTCTCATGGTTGCGTTTAAGCTCTGGCAGTCGCCGCCGCTTGTCAACATTCCAATTCTCTTCATGATATCAGTCCTTTCCTAAATATATTATTGTGAGGGAAGCCTTTCCTGAAATAAATCAGAGGCCCCTAATGTGTTATTATAACTCAATTCTTCTGTCCAATGCTCTGGACAAGGTGACTTCATCAATATACTCAAGCTCTCCTCCAATCGGCACTCCGCTGGCAATCCGGGAAATCTTAATGCCGGTTGGCTTTAATTTTTTGGTGATATACATGGCAGTGGCCTCTCCGTCTAAACTGGAATTGGTTGCCAGGATGACTTCCTTAACCGTGCCCTTATGAACGCGGTCCATCAATTCCTGAAAACGAATATCCTCAGGACCTTTTCCAAGGCTTGGGACTAAGGTTCCCTGAAGTACGTGATAAATGCCATGATAGGTCTCTGTTTTTTCGTAAGCTGCCATATCCTTCGTCTGTTCTACTACCATGATCGTCTGATGATCTCTTGTTTCATCAGAGCAGATTGGACATAAGTCCGAATCGGTGAGAGTACAGCATTCCTTGCAGTATTTGATGTTATTTCTGGTACTGACCAATGTTTGAGCCAAATGTTCCACATGATCCTTCGGCATATTGATGATATGGTAGGCAAGCCGTTGGGCAGACTTCGAACCGATGCCGGGAAGTCGGGATAATTCATTGATCAGATTTGCCATAGAGGTGCTAAAATAGTTCATTAGAACCCAAATCCTCCTCCAAGTCCGCCGGCAAATTTAGCCATCTGTGTTTGGGAATCTGCGTCGGCCGCCCGCAGCGCTTCATTTGTTGCGGCGATAATAAGATCTTCTAACATTTCGATGTCATCAGGATCCACAACTTCTTCTTCAAGTTTTACGGCAGTCACTTCTTTTTTACCCGATACCGTAACGGTAACAACGCCGCCGCCCGCAGTGGCTTCGTAAGTTTTTTCTTCGAGAGCCTTTTGTGTCTCTGCCATCTGCTTTTGCATTTTCTGTGCTTGTTTCATTAAATTATTCATGTTTCCAGGCATTCCGCCCGGGAAACCACCTCTTTTTGCCATAATGATACCTCCATATATTTTTCATTGACGGACAAAATTAAATTTTGCCTGTTTATTCATAGGTGATTGGGTAATGGATCTTGCTTAAATCGATCAGGCCGCCTCCGGAAAAGTTTGCCTGATCGGCGCAGATACATTCAAGTTTTACTTCTTTTTGCGTCTTTTTAGAAATCATGTCCGAGAGCAGATGAAGGTTCTGCTGATGATTTTTTTCAAAATAAGCTTTGGCGATATCGTCTTTTTCGAAGAAAAGCTGAATTAAATTACTGGCGCTTGACACCGTAGGTCTGCATTCTTTAATAAAGCGCTGCATCGGCATAGGACATTCTTCCACGATCTCACTCCAGGAAGATGCGATTTCCTTAAGATCCTTAGCTTCGGCAGGAGCAAAGCGTTCTTCAAGGGCCTGCGTGCTGTTTAAGACCATGACAGAAGATGATTTTCCTTTGGTAACTTCCGGTTCGGAAGGCACCGCCGTTACAGGAATCCCCTGCTCTAATTTACTTTCTAACTGCCGGATCCTTTCCAAAAGGCTGTCTTGTCTGGTTTCCATCTGCGGTTTACATAACTTGATGAAACCGATTTCCAGCAAAACACGTTTCTGGGAAGAACTTTTAAGCTGCCCGGACAGCTCAGAAAGAACACGGATAAACCTCAGTAAAGTGGAAGAAGGGATATTGCCTGCCTCTTCCCTTAAAGCGTTTATGCTCTCCTCAGACATATCCAGATTTAAGGCGTTGTCGTCACTTTGAAGCAAAAGAAGATTGCGCAGATACCATAAAAAATCAGAGAGAAACTGAGAAAGTTCCCTTCCCTGATTGATGATCTCATCGATTATATGAAGAACTTCTATGGTATCTTCTTTCATAATGCTATCCATGAGACGTTTAAAGATCTCGTTATCCACGGTTCCCAAAACTTCGAGAACATTCTCATAGGTCAGTGTTTCTCCAAGATAAAAAGAAATACACTGATCAAGAAGACTTAATGCGTCTCGCATGGAGCCGTCCGCGGCCCTTGCGATATAACGGATGGCTTTCGGTTCCGCCGGGATTTCCTCTTTTACCATAAGCTCCTGTAGATGCTCAGAAATCGTATCTACAGAAATCCGTTTAAAATCATATTTCTGGCATCTTGAGAGAATTGTGACGGGAATCTTATGTTTTTCCGTGGTTGCCAGAATAAAAATGACATAAGAAGGAGGTTCTTCCAAGGTCTTAAGTAAAGCGTTAAAGGCGCCGGAAGACAGCATATGGACCTCGTCAATAATATAAATCTTATATCGTCCGTGAACCGGAGGATATTGAACCTGTTCCCGGATTTCCCGAATATGATCCACGCCGTTGTTGGAAGCTGCGTCAATCTCTAATACGTCAAAAGAACTTCCGGAGTTGATAGACTTACAGGAATCACAAAGATTGCAGGGATTGCCGTTTTGCGGATTCTGGCAGTTTACTGATTTAGCAAATAATTTGGCAATGGAAGTTTTTCCGGTTCCTCTGGTCCCGCAAAACAAATAGGCGTGTGCGATACGATCGTATAATATTTGGTTGCGGAGAGTGCGGACAATCGCTTCCTGTCCCTTGACTTCATCAAAATGATCCGGGCGCCATTTACGGTATAATGCTATATAAGACATGATCTATCACCTTCTTATCTCGTCATATGAAGACATTTTAGCATATTTAATTAAGAATGACCATGCCTTTATTTTAGTTTACGAAATCCTTTCCCATTCGTAAAGAGATTATTTTATGCATCGCAAATAATGTATGGTGCCACTATGGCGTCATGAAATCTTTCCGAGAGTTTTTCTGTAATTTTTAAGAAATCTCTGGCGCTCTTTATCGATATCTAAAAGTTTTAATAATTTTTCCTCCAGTTTTGGGGAAATCCAGCTTTTTCTGTGATTATAATAATGATTTGAGATTTTCCAAAACTTTTCAGGATAGAGAAACAGCAGGTAAAGAAAAAGATATTCTTTTTCAGAGAAATCCATATGCCTCTTATAACCTTCGATGGCAGCCTGAAAATAATCATAATTGTAATGGGTCTTTTCCATGGTTTTTCGAAGGAAAAGATAAAGGTCAAGAAGAAACGGCTGATAACATATTTCAGAAAAATTCACGGTTGCGATTTTCTGATCCGGAAGCATTAAAATGTTGTGGTGATGGTAGGACCCATGACACACGCCGGCGGCCACCGTCAGACCGGAAATCCCAAGATCAGACAGAGAAGTAAAGGTTTGCTCCGCCTCTTCATAAAAAGTGGCAAAGGAATGAATATACTTTAATTCAAAAGAGTTTTTGTGGGAAATGTTTCTCATATAACTTCGTATTTTCCGAAGTTCACGGTTCCTTCTCATAAAAAGATGTTCGATGGTTTCCGTATGAAGATCCTCAAAAGGAATTTCCTTAATTTGAGAACTGATGGAATGAAGAAGAGAAAGATTTTGGCAGGCGAGATAGACGTCTTGTTTATTTCGGCAGTCGCATTCTCTTCCTTTAAAATAGTGTTTTAAAGAATAAGGAGTGTGATACTGGTCATAACTTACCAGGCTGTTTTCCCTGGTTAAAATATTTCGGTCAATGAGGCAGAAACCGGCAGCGGCCAGCTCTTCCTTCCACTCGTATTCCAGCGCCAGTTTACGGAGGGAACTGCGATATTCCTTAAGCAGAGTCAGCCCCATATTAGTTTCACACAAAAAAGTGCCCCGGCTTCGAAAAGTTGAAAAGACTTCCAGATCATATTGCTCTAATAATTTAAAGTATTTATCGCTCAAAAAAATCCCTCCATATCTCACTGGCTAACAACTGTTATATCCTATGAGATGACGGAGGGGGTTATGAATGAATTTTTAAGTTAACGATCCGAGGAGAGATGCTTATAAATTTTTAAGGCAAGTTCCCTCAAATAAGAATATTCATTTAACTCAGGGTTTTCCAAAACCATGATGAGCAAAGTGTTAAGAATCGAGCCTATGGTCTTCCCGTCGGTGATTCCAAGCGCCTTTAACTGTGTGCCGTTTATTTTAAGATCCTTTAAGGTAAGGCAGTCCCGGCTTTCAAGAATTTCTTTATAGGCCGTTTTAGTCTGTTCTAACATGGAAAGTTTGTAATCCCTCATGTAATCGCTCTGGGCCTTCACATCGGCTTCCATCACCTCAAGGAGATAAGGGAAAAGATTGCTTCCGATGGAGTGCATTACCTTTCGAAGATGCTTTCTTCCGGAAGTTAAAGGATCCTTAAACCGGATATCATGATGGGCGATCAGCGTGCTTACAAGACGAATGGTTTTATTGTCAAACTTCAGCCTTTTTAATATTTCTACGCTCATGTTGGCGCCGACGCGGTAATGCTCATAAAAATGATCAATTCCGTGGGAATCTGTGGTGCGCGTTGCCGGTTTGCCGATATCATGAAGAAGCATGGTAAGCCTTAAGACAGGATTCGGCTCTATGAGACAGATGGCATGGACGGTATGCTCTCCCACAGAATAAAGATGATGGGGGTTGTTCTGCGGAGTTTTCATCATACGGTCAAATTCCGGTAAAAATACGGAAGTTAAACCGGTGCGGTAAGCTTCCAGAATGTATTCCGGATGAGGGGAGATTAAGAGCTTAAGAAGTTCCATTTGAATACGTTCCGCACTGACGTCCTTTAAATTATTATGTTTTACAAGAATCGCATTTTTCGTTCCCTGGTCGATCTTAAAATTAAGCTGTCCGGCAAAACGAACGGCGCGGAGCATACGAAGGGCGTCTTCTTCAAAACGGTCGTCTGCAACACCGACGCAGCGGATGACGCCTTGTTTTAAATCTTCCACACCTCCAAAAAGATCGATAAGACCGTCCTTCTCATTATAAGCCATGGCGTTAATGGTAAAATCCCGGCGCATCAGGTCTTCTCGAAGATTCTTGGTAAAGGTTACATCATTGGGACGGCGATGGTCTTCGTATAATCCGTCAATGCGGTAAGTCGTGACTTCGAAGCCAATCTGATGGATCATTACCGTAACAGTGCCATGCTTAATCCCGGTGTCGATGGTTTTATGGAAAAGCTCCTTTACCTGTTCCGGTGTGGCGGATGTGGTGATATCCCAATCAGAAGGAGTAAGGCCAAGAATGGAATCCCTCACACAGCCTCCCACAATATATGCTTCATAACCGTGATTGGAGAGTGTATTTATAATAAAAGAAGCCTCTTTCGGCATAGAAATCTTCATAATGATCCCCCTTTCATAATAAAAATATCATAGCATAAAATGAAAGAAATCGCTAGAAAAGAGGTAAATTACATGAGAAAATTCAAAATGATCCTGTTTTTACTTATTTTGATGGCCTTTTGTGTGTGGGGAGGAAAAATTTTTTTATCCGGAGATCGGATTTCTGCGGGAAAAGGGCAAGAGATGAGTTATGAAATTTGTAAAAAGGGTCATATTCCAAAAAACCTCAAGACATTTATTGAGACCGCAAAAAAATCTCCCTGCTGCTTTACTCTAAAAGATTCCCAAAATCTATATATTGTAATATGTTACGGCGAAAAAAAGTATGCCGGGTATAGCATACAAGTAAAACAATTTGAAGAAAAAAAGGGAGTTCTTCGAATAAAAACGAATTTGAAGGGGCCTTCCAATACGGAGCCGGAGATCAGGAAAAAGAATTGGCCCTATCTTGTATTAAAATGTAAGCGCACCGACGCACTTTGCATCATAGAACCATAAAAAATATCAGTCATAAAATCCAAATCTTTAGCATATCATTTCTTAGAGAAACTGATGGGAGGGGATATATGATGATTATTGAAAAAAAGTCGATTCAATCCAATATTTTAAAGATAGAAAAAAATGCGCAGATAACGATGGATCAGGATATGAATGTTCCGGACACCAAGCCGGATGTGGAAAAAATAGCAGAAAGCAGGGGAGAAATACATATCAACGAGATCGAAGTTTTGTCAGACCGAATCAGAGTCCAAGGCACTTTTCTGGTGGAGATTTTATATTTAAGCGCCGGCTCTGTGAAAAAAATCTGCAAAATGGAACATCAATATAATATCGACGAGACGATTAACATTGAAGGAACAGTGCCGGACGACCATGTGGCGGTGGAGGCAAGCCTGGAAGATCTCAGCATACATATTATCAATTCCAGAAAATGCGGTTTCCGTTCCGTAATCTTATTCCATGTAACGGTTTCCGAGACTAAATTCGTACAGTGCAGCACGGGAGTTAACGGAAAAGACCATGTGGAATGCTTATACCGTGCCATTCCGATCACAGAGATTCTAATCAATAAAAAAGATATTCAAAGAATTAAAGCAGACGTGGAACTTCCAACCGGAAAGCCGAATATAAAAGATATTCTGTGGTCATCCATGCAGCTAAGAGACGTGGATACCAAAATGCTAGACGGGAAAATAGCTGTCCGGGGTTCCCTGTTCCTCTTTGTACTTTATGAAGGGGAAGAAGAAAAAGAAATGATACAATATTACGACTGGGAAATCCCTTTTTCCAACGAGTTGGAATGCAGCGACAGCAAAGAGGGACTCATCGGAGATATCAGCATCGCATTAGGAAACCGACAGATCACCATAAAAGCAGACTCAGACGGGGAAACCAGAAACCTGGAAGTCGAAGCGGTATTGGAGCTGAATCTAAAGGCATTTCAGGAATATCAGCTAAAATATCTAAAGGATATGTACGCCAATAACCGAAAACTTAATCTAAAAATGAAGCCGATTGTCATGGAAAATCTCACCTTCCAAAACAAGGCCAGAAATAAAATCAACTACCGCCTTAAAGACGAAGAACTAAAAAAACTGATGCAAATCTTAAACGTGGAAGGAGAAATACACATTGAAGATTACCATAAAGAAGACCAGGGAATCATGACAGAAGGGCTGATCTTTGCAAAAATGATGTATATTGCCGGAGACGACTCCGCTCCGGTCAAGTCAAAAGAAGTAATCATTCCCTTTGAATTTATGGTGGAAGCACAAAAAGTCGAAGATCTCGAACGCTGCGAGATAAAAAGCGTTTTAGAACAGATCGGAGGCTATGTCATAGACGGGAATGAGGTGGAAATTCGGGCCACCGCCGGAATCTATATCACCGGATACAGTAAAAAACAGCTTCCAATGATCGATGAAGTAGAAGAAATCTCCTACACCGAAGAAGAATTGACCCAAATTCCTTCTATCACCGGATATATAGTAAAAAAAGGAGATACCCTCTGGAATGTGGCAAAGCAGTTCGGCACCACAATAGATAAAATCAGAGAATACAACGAAGACATAGGAGATGAGCTGGAAGAAAAACAAAAGTTGTTTTTAGTGAAGAAAATGGAGTTTATGTATTAAATATTTGGTAGGGATACAGAGGCGCCGTATACTATAGATATAGTATCAGTATCGTAAAGGGCTTGCAGGGTTTTAGACTTTGTGGGTCCTTTTTTATTTCAAAAAGAAAAAGCATATTATTCATCATAATGATATAAATAGACTTTTATATTAGTGTAGTGTATAATTAGGATAATCCAGGATATTGTGAGAAAATTTACTCATTAATATATATAATGTCATAATAAAAAGGACATTAGTGGAATAATGATTTGGAAAATGATTTGAATTGATAATGGAAAGGTATAAAAATTATGACACCGGAAATTGTATGTATCGGACAGGCGGTTGTGGATTGTATTACAAAAGATCGGGAAGAGCAGCCGCATAAAAAGAATGTGTATCGGGCGAAAAGTATTGGTCTTAGCAGCGGAGGAGATGCGTTAAATCAGGCGATTTTGCTTTCGCAGTTTGGCTATCAGGTGAAACTGGCGGCCGGACTTGGGATGGATGCGGCAGGCAGTTTGATCCTGTCGGAAGCGAAGAAATGGTATGTGGATGTTTCGGAGGTCTCGCAGATGGAAGAGCTTACGACTCCGATCGCTAATATTATCGTAAAGGAAGATGGAAGCCGCAGCTCGGTAAACAGTGAGGCTACAAAGCTTTCTGGTTATGTGCCGGATGTTTCAGTGGTGAAGGGGGCAAAGCTTGTTTCACTGGGAAGTTTGTTCCGCGCCCCATTAGATCAGAAGGAAGTGATCATTGATCTGATAAAAGCGGCCAAGGAAGAGGGAGCGATCGTCTGTGCGGATACGAAGATGCCGACTTTCCGGGAAATCGGGCTTAAAGATATTGAGGAAGTACTGCCTCTCATTGATTTTATTTTTCCCAATGAGACGGAAGCCGCTTTTTACACAGGAAAGACGTCGCTGTTTGAGATGGCGCAGACGATTTATGAAATGGGCGTAAAAAACGTCATTATTAAAGCTGGTGAAAAAGGATGTTTTGTAAGGAGTAAGGATATTAAGTTTGCCATGGGATCTATCAAAGTGGATGCGGTGGATACTACGGGAGCGGGAGATAATTTTGTCTCCGGATTTATCCATGGATTATTTCAGGAATGGGATCTTAAAACTTGTTGTGAGTATGGTACGGCGTGTGCAGCGGTCAGCGTGGGGCTGCCGGGAGCGACCAGCAAAGCAGATTTGAGAAAATATGCGATTAAAAAATTGCTGGGACATTCTTAATACCAAAGGGTATATTGCTGTTTTGAAAGGAGGGCGTTCTATGTATTATAGTGAAATTAAAAAAAGAGATATTGCCAATGGAGAAGGGGTAAGAGTTTCTTTGTTTGTCAGTGGGTGTACTCATCATTGCAAGGGATGTTTTAATGAGGAAACTTGGGATTTTAGTTATGGACAGCCTTTTACTTTGGAGACAGAAGAAATTCTTTTGTCTGCCTTAGAACCTTTTTATGTCAGCGGATTGACTTTACTTGGCGGGGAGCCTCTTGAACACGTTAACCAGAAGGCTTTGCTTCCTTTTCTTAAAAAAGTGAGGGCAGTTTATCCGAAAAAAACAGTATGGTGCTATACCGGATATGTATTTGAAGAAGATATTCTCGGAAGAATGTGTAAGAAATGGGAGGAAACCCCGGAATTGCTGCGCTATATCGATGTTTTAGTGGATGGACCATTTGTGGAAGAGAAGAAGAATATTCAGCTTTTATTTAGGGGATCTGAGAATCAGAGATTGATCGATCTGCAAAAAAGCCTTTCTTCCGGCGAAGTAGTCTGGTGGGAAGAAAGACTTTAAAAATGCTAACTGTGTTTTTTTCTTGGTCCCGGTTCCTTGGTGGTAAGGAATTGAACGACAATACCCAATATACTTAAGATGGCGCCTAAAATGGCGGTGACTGCCAGTCCGGATGGTAAGCCGAGGTTCATAACTTCGGCAAGATTGATCAAAGCGCCGGCGGCCGACATTCCGCATACGATCGCTGAGGTCAGGATGATGACCGGACGAATGAATTTTTGTGAGACAGCTCCCACAATAAATCCAACCAGCGTACAAAGAAAGAATTGGATGTCGTTTGTAAATGGAAGTATATTAGCCGCTGCGGCGAAAGCAAATACAAAGCATAGAATAAAAATACCGGCGCGGTAAATCCAGTAAGACATTGCCGCAAGGAAAATACCGCCTGCAAGTGTGGCGAGAATGACCGGAACGCCCGTTAGATTAATCACCTTAGAGGCAATCACATATCCGGCGATCAGGCCGATGATTAATCCGGTTAGGGACATGAAAAAACGGCAGAACTTATATCCAAAAAAACATCCCAATAACGCAACAATCAGCGTGATTACGGCAATCGCCATATGCACGGTGTAGCTTAATTGTCCGACGGTCTGAGAAATCTTTTCTGCGGAGATATACTCGCTTAAAGATGATCCGCTGATAATCGCTGTAATTTCTGATAGATCGATTGGTATGGATTCCAATGATATGATAGGATTTAATGGCATAAAAACACCCCTTTCTGTCTATAGCTTATCATAGCTTTGAAAAAAGCTCAAATATATTTCATAAAATCTTTTCTTTATTTTTTCGGGGGTTTAAGCAGCCTTTACTTGACGGTTTTTGGTTGGAACTTGTAAAATGAATGGGAAAATGCTAAACTAATATGGCTTCTCTATGGAGAATGCCACAGTTATATCATATTGGTAAATAAAACATAAAGTGAGGAAATAATAATGAGTAAGATCAGAACCAGATTTGCACCAAGCCCTACAGGAAGAATGCACGTAGGGAATCTTCGTACAGCACTTTATACGTATTTGATTGCAAAGCATGAGGGCGGAGATTTTATTTTAAGAATTGAAGATACAGACCAGGAGAGATTTTTTGAAGAGGCTTTAGAAATCATTTACAGGACTTTGGAAGCCACAGGGCTTAAACATGACGAAGGCCCGGATAAGGACGGGGGTTTTGGACCGTATGTGCAGAGTGAGCGGGTAAAATCCGGTTTGTACTTAGAATATGCCAAAGAGTTGATCAAGAAGGGCGAGGCTTATTATTGTTTTTGTGATCAGGAGCGTTTGGATTCCTTAAAACAGACTGTGGGAGGTAAGGAGATTACTACCTATGATAAGCATTGTCTTCATTTACCTAAGGAAGAGGTTGAGCAAAAGCTTGCTGAGGGAGTTCCTTATGTGATCCGTGCGAATATTCCAAATGAAGGCGAGACAAAGTTCCATGATGAGATCTACGGAGATATCTCCCAGCCGAATGCTGAGCTTGACGATATGATCCTGATCAAATCTGATGGATATCCGACTTATAATTTTGCCAACGTAATTGATGACCATTTGATGCAGATTACTCATGTGGTAAGGGGAAATGAATACCTTTCTTCTGCGCCGAAGTACACAAGACTGTACCAGGCATTTGGATGGGAGGAGCCGAAATACATTCATTGCCCGTTGATCACCAATGAAGAGCATCAAAAGCTTTCGAAGCGTTCCGGACATTCTTCTTATGAGGACTTGATCGAACAGGGCTTTTTAACAGAGGCCGTTGTGAACTTTGTGGCGCTTCTTGGATGGAGCTCTTCGGATAACCGGGAGATTTTTTCTCTGGACGAGCTGGTGGAATCCTTTGATTATCATCATATCAGTAAGTCTCCGGCTGTTTTTGATATGGTAAAATTAAAATGGATGAACGGTGAGTATATGAAGGCTCTGGATGAGGACGTATTTTTTGAGAAGGCAGAGCCGTATCTTAAAGAAGTGATCACAAAGGATTTTGATCTTAAGAAGATTGCTTCTTTAGTAAAAACAAGAATTGAGATATTCCCGGATATTAAAGATATGGTCGACTTCTTTGAAGAAGTTCCGGAATATGACATTTCCATTTATAATAATAAGAAGAATAAATGTAACCCTGAAAAGTCTTTGGATATATTAAAAGGTCTGCTGCCAATCATTGAAGCCCAGGAGGATTTCAGTAACGACGCGCTCTATCAGATGCTTAGGAATTATGCTTCGGAGCAAGGATTAAAGCCGGGCCTTGTAATGTGGCCGGTGAGAGCTGCGATTTCCGGAAAGACGATGACACCGGGAGGAGCGACAGAAATTATGGAAATTATAGGGAAAAAGGAAACCGTGGAACGTATACAAGGAGCTATAGAAAAGCTTTCTTGTTAAATGTTTTAAAGGAATACAGGAGGAGATACCATGAAGACAGATATTCAGATTGCACAGGAAAGCGAAATGATTCACATTCGCGACGTGGCGGCACAGTATGGAATTTCAGAGGATGATTTGGAATTATATGGAAAGTATAAAGCAAAATTCTCTGATGAGCTGATGAGCCGGGTAAAGGATAATCCGGACGGTAAGCTTGTTTTGGTTACGGCCATTAATCCAACGCCGGCAGGAGAGGGAAAGACAACCACCAGTATCGGTCTTGCCCAGGCTTTGGGACGTATGGATAAAAAATGTCTTTTGGCGCTGAGAGAACCGTCTCTTGGACCGTGCTTTGGAATTAAGGGAGGCGCAGCAGGCGGCGGTTATGCTCAGGTTGTGCCGATGGAAGATCTCAATCTTCATTTCACAGGAGATTTTCATGCGATTACTTCTGCAAATAACCTTTTGGCAGCTTTGCTGGATAACCATATTCAGCAGGGAAATGAACTTCGTATTGATACAAGACAGGTAATCTGGAAGAGATGTCTTGACATGAATGACCGTGCGCTTCGTAATATTGTGATCGGTCTTGGAAAGAAAACAGACGGATTTGTGAGAGAGGATCATTTTGTTATCACTGTAGCAACAGAAATTATGGCAATCCTCTGTCTGGCAGAAGATATAAAGGATCTGAAAGAACGTCTTTCTAAGATTGTTGTTGCTTACGATGTGGATGGCAATCCTGTTACCGCAGGACAGCTCAATGCAGTAGGTTCTATGGCCGCATTGTTAAAGGATGCCATTAAACCGAATCTGATTCAGACCCTGGAGCATACCGGAGCGATCGTTCACGGCGGACCGTTTGCAAATATCGCCCATGGATGTAACAGTGTCCGTGCGACGAAAACTGCTTTAAAACTTGCGGATATCGTGATCACGGAAGCAGGATTTGGCGCTGATCTGGGAGCAGAAAAATTCATGGATATCAAATGCCGTATGGCAAATCTGAAACCGGACGCAGTAGTTTTAGTGGCCACAGTAAGAGCGCTGAAATATAACGGCGGCGTGCCAAAAACAGAACTTGGCGCAGAAAATCTTGACGCTTTGGCAAAGGGAATCTGTAATCTGGAAAAACACATTGAAAATCTCCAGCAGTATGGAGTGCCGATCGTAGTAACCCTGAACTCTTTTATTACAGACACACAGGCAGAATATGAATATATTAAGAATTTCTGCGAAGAGAGAGGCTGTGAATTTGCTCTGTCCGAAGTTTGGGCAAAAGGCGGAGAGGGAGGCATCGCTCTTGCTGAGAAGGTTCTGGATACTTTAGAAAATAAAGAGAGCAATTTTAAGGTTTTGTATCCGGATGAAATGCCTTTGAAAGAAAAGGTGGAAACCATTGCCAGGAAAATATATGGAGCAGACGGCGTGGACTTTGATCCGGCAGCGTCAAAGATGCTCGATAAGATAACGGAGATGGGATATGGAGATTTGCCGGTTTGTATGGCAAAAACACAGTATTCTCTGTCCGACGATCAAAATAAATTGGGACGTCCGGAAGGCTTCCGTATTAAAGTAAGAGATGCTTTTGTCAATGCAGGAGCAGGATTTGTGGTAATTCTCACCGGAGCGATCATGACCATGCCGGGACTTCCGAAAAAACCGGCGGCTTTCGGAATTGATGTTAATGACGAAGGAAAGATCACTGGATTATTCTAAGCGTCTTTCATAAAAAACATTTTTCATAAAAAGAAATAAAAAATAAAATATCCCATGGAGATCTGTGGATAAAGAGATCTGTGGGATAAAAAGAAAATCCCCAAAAGTTAGACGATGAGCCTGCTTTTGGGGATTATTTTAATTTAGAATATTTACCCACATGATTGGTTTTACAGATATATGATTGGAGGAAACTTCATAACCATAATCCATAATTGTAGTATAACGATTGACAAAGCTTGCAGTATTTGGAGCATTCCCCGGAGTTCTCAGCCACAGGGAAGATTCGGTCTTACCCAATTGGGAACGGTATTCCTCATACTCTGAACTGCTTAATATATAAATCTTGTCGGTGGTATCATTTCCGCCGTCGATATGATACTTTTGATTATCGTCCGCCGTAACAAGAGTATCTGCGATCGCTGCCTGTTCTTGTGGAGAGAACTTATCTTGAAGATAATCGGAATTTAGCCATTGACGCAGGCTGCAAGTCTCCCAGGTTACCGCAGCATCCGTTTCATGAAAAGGCTGCAGCGGTTTTTCCGCCAGAGCGTATTTCTTAAGGAGAAAGACCTTGCCGTCCTTCTTATCAAGTACGTGCCATTTCATGTTTCCGAAACTTCCGAAAGAAACGCTGTCGCCAATTTCGCAGTCCGCCAACTGCTGCATCTCTAATTGATAAACCTTCTCAATACTGTCCTTGTAATCATCCTGTGCCAGAGAAGAATATAGCTTAAACGCCAGATGAGTGTTTCCTTCCTCCGCTGCGTCCTGCGCCGCCTGATAACGATAGTTTAAAGACTTTTGGAAGGTTTGTTCGCTGCCATTTTTTTCATAAGCAGATTCATATTGCGCCGCGGCAAAGTTGTTATAACCAAGCAGGGAGGAAAGGGAGCCGATCAATTGATGAAAAGCGCTTGTCCTGGAAAATATGACAATGGCAACGAGGCAAAGTAAGAGAACTCCGCTGATCAGTCGGCTTTTTTTCTTAGCTTCCGCGTCTTTTTTGGCGGCCTGCTGCTCACAATACAGCATTTTCTCACCGGAATCAGAACATTGACGCAATTGGTCGCATAATGCCGGCGTCAAGAAATTCTCGGGGATGGAATGCGTTTGTTCATGACGGTAAATACGCTGAAATAAATCATAAGCGGCATTATAATCCACGGAACTTTTTGCAGAGCTTAAGATCGTGGATGCCTGCTCATAAAGAGCGATACGCCCCTTCGCCCTCTCACGGAACAACTTAAAACGAAGACTTCTAAGTTCCTCTTTGACGTCAAGGTGGGGAAGACATTTTTTCATATATCGAATACCACGATGAAAATACTTATCGTGATCCTCAAACTTTTTCATATACTGAGCTATTTTGAGATAACGGTGTGCAGTGGCATAATACTCGTTGGCCTTTTCTAGGGCCGTCATGTCCTCTGTCACAGTTTCTTCTAGCTGGATATCAATTTTTTCGTCATTCTTCATTAATTCCAACCTCTTTTCCAAAATTGTATTCAGGTTATATTAACATTTTTTTAGAACGAATACAAGATAAACAACTATTCATTTTCCAAAAGAAATGTTATAATGTGAACGGTAAGAAAAAATGCAAAAAAAGAAGAAAAAAGTGCAAAAATTACCAATGTATTATGTTTGTTTGTGCATAAAACAGTACAAAACAATATGGGGAAGAAACGAAACTCTACTTAAAAATGTTATAATTGAACCTGTGGTTACGAGGAGGGGCTAACATGGCGAGATCATCACGAAGGAAAAGGCCGGGTAACGTTAATATTAAAAATTTTAATATTAATAAAATGATACCTGGTAAATCTGCGGGAAAGAAGGGAAAGAAAAAGAGACCTAGAAAAAAGAATGCATTTGAACGATTGATCGGAGTAAAACTATCACCTTTTGGATATGGGGTTATTATTGTTGGGGTTATTCTTGTTATCTTAATCTTAACATTGTTGGTGAAAGGAATCGGCGCTTTATTCCATCATTCTGATGATGACAAAACACCGGAAAAAACCAGTACAGAAGAGATCGCGGAAGCGACCACGGAAGAACCGGAGATGGAGCCGGTATCTCTTACGGTTAGTATGGTGGGAGATTGTACCATAGGAACGGATCCCTATTTTGATTATGAAGCGAACTTTAACGCATATTATGACGCTTACGGCGCAGATTATTTCATGGAAAATGTAAAAAGTATCTTTGAGGAGGATGATCTTACCGTTGCCAACTTTGAAGGAACCCTCACAGAATCCGAAGAAAGAGCAGACAAAGAGTATGCCTTTAAGGGTCCGGCGGAGTATGCAAAAATATTAAGCGGCGCTTCCATCGAAGCGGTGAACCTTGCAAATAATCATTCCCATGACTTTGGAGATCAGGGATTTACCGATACACAAAATAATTTAGACGCAGAAAATGTTCTGCATTTTGGATATGACGAGACCGTGGTCACGGAAGTAAAAGGAGTTAAAGTTGGACTTGTCGGGATCTATGAACTGGAAGACCATCTGGGACGGGAAGAACAGGTAAAAACCAATATTCAGAAAGTAAAAGATGAAGGAGCGCAATTAGTTATCGTAAGCTTCCACTGGGGAAATGAGCTTGATACAGAACCGGATTCCAATCAGCGCACCCTTGCCAGATTTGCCATCGATGAAGGAGCGGACCTTGTCGTAGGACACCACGCCCATGTTTTACAGGGAACAGAACAATATAAAGGAAAGAATATCGTATATGGCCTTGGCAACTTCTGTTTCGGAGGAAACAACGATCCAAGTGATTTGGATACGATGATATTCCAGCAGACCTTTACGATCACCTCCGACGGAGTGCAGGAAGACAATGTAACAAATATAATACCTTGTTCCTTATCTTCCACAGAGTATTATAATAATTTCCAGCCGACTCCGGTAGAAGGAGAAGAAGAAACCCGGATTCTGGAAAAGATTCAAGAGAGAAACGATCTGGTGACGGCGGGATCAGCGGAGGATACCGGCGTTACGGAAAGTTCTTCCGTTACCGACGATACCAGTGAAGAAGACGCTCCGGTAAATAACACGCAGACCGATACTGCAGACGGCAACATGGAAGATTATTCCGAAGAGGCAGATCAGGGGGATTCCTCAGATGTTACTTCTCAGGATGGAAATACCGATGGTACAAGCGAAGCAGATGATTCCGGAGATTCTTCAGAAGCAGGAATTACAGATGATCAGACCACAGGGGATGACTCTTTAGACGGCTTGGAGGGAGATTCAGGCGACAGTGTATAAACTTTGAGTTAAAAATACTCTGCGTATTTTTGTCCGTTTTTAACCATAATTTCTCTGGTATTTTACTGAACTGCGATATGTATTTCTTGTATGATAAATAGCATAAAGAATATTATAAATATTTGAAATGAAGATAAGAAAAAGAACGCAGAGAAGGTTTTTTGCCGGATCCTTAGTTTGGGATTCTGGTGAAAATAGTACAGGAGGAATAATGAAAGTAGCAATCTATAATTATCAACAGATTGAGGAGGGGTGTCCGGCGTGTTCCCAAACTTATCAAAGAGCATTGATCGTAGATACCGCCGCCTGCAAAAATAAGATTGAACAGATTTATGGGGGAGACTGTGAGTTTTTCAATTATACGGACAGAGGACAGTATGAGCTAAATAATCTTAACAGACCGGAATTTCAGCGGCTGATGAAGGATGTGGAAGAGGGGAAAGTGGAAGTTGTGATCGTGACCAATTTGGCGAAAATCTCAACAAGCATCGACCTGATTCTGGATACTTATCAAAAATGTAAGGAACATAATGTTCTTTTGATCACCCACAGGGACGGACTGGAAGCGGATAAAATGCTTAAGAAAGCATGGGAGGAGTTGAAAAAATAATGGATAAATTTAAAGTCGCATTTATTTTTTGTAATGAAGGCTGTGATCCGGAAAAAGACCGCTCTGTGATTGAATCAGAAAAGATCATCATGTATGTGATCGGCTGCGCAAATTATACTCAGGCAGAAGAAGCAGCCAGAGAGGTACTGGCAAAAGGCTGCGTTGCCATTGATTTATGCGGGGCTTTCGGCAATGAAGGGGTGGCAAGAATCAGTAAAGCAGTGGAACGGAAGATACCAGTCGGGGCAGTACATTTTGATTTTCATCCGGGATGCCGTGATAAGAGCGGAGACGATCTTTTCCAGAAAGATTTCTGGTGCGCAGGATTATAACTATTTTTATTATAACTGTTTTTAGAAGAAAG
>CAZKQV010000003.1:20768-114750 GCA_964555015.1 uncultured Eubacterium sp.
TTCTTTTATAATCTCTTCCACGGTTTTCTTAATCTCTTTTTTAAGGAACACTTCTTTAAAACTTTCATGAAACGGAGGATAACAAATTCCGTATTCCGTAATGATGGCGGTGATCAGATCTTGGTCTGTCACATCGAAAGCAGGGTTGTAAACCTTGATACCCTCGGCAACCATCGGCTCTTTGTACCACATATCCGTTACTTCTTCGGATTTTCTCTGTTCGATAACGATTTCGCTGCCGTTTGAAAGGCTCATGTCAATAGTAGAAGTAGGCGCGCATACATAAAATGGAATATTGCTGCGCTTTGCCGCCAGGGCAAGGAGAGAGGTTCCGATTTTATTTGCGGTATCTCCGTTAGCTGCCACGCGGTCGCAGCCGACAAATACCGCTTGTATCTTGCCTTGTTTCATAAGAGATGAGGACATATTATCACATAAAACAGTGACGTCCATTCCCGCGCTGTGAAGCTCAAAACTTGTAAGGCGGGCTCCCTGAAGGAGAGGTCTTGTCTCATCACAATATATTTTAAAATCATATCCTTTTTCATGGCCAAGATACATTGGCGCGGTTGCGGTGCCGTACTTGACAGTGGCGAGTTGTCCGGCGTTGCAGTGGGTCAGCAAACCGTCGCCAGGCTTTAACAGGCTTAAACCGTAAGTTCCGATGGAATGGCATACTTCAATATCTTCTTGCCGGATTCTTTCTGCTTCATCGTGAAGCGCATCTACTATGGAAGAAACAGGATCGTTTTTATGGGAAATTACTACCTCTTCCATTCGGTTAAGCGCCCAGGATAGGTTTACAGCAGTCGGCCGGGAAGAATTAAGATAATCACTGGCCTTTTTAAACTCTTGGTAAAAATCATCATAATTGGTTGCTTTTATTTCACGGGCCGCCAGATAAATACCGATGGCGGCGGCAACACCGATGGCAGGGGCGCCGCGAACCTTCAAAAGATAGATCGCATCCCATATCTCGGTCTGTTTTGTCAAAGACAGCAGTTCAATTTTCGACGGAAGTTTTGTCTGATCAATGATCACCAGGGCATGGTGGACGTCATCGAGGCAGACAGTGTCATAATCCAGGATGGAGCGAGGGGCGGAAATTATGGTAGAATCAGGTTCTGCTTTGTGGATCGCCCTTTCCATGGCGCGATAATAATCGTTTCCGGAACAAAAACGATCTGCATTCTTAATTAAATCTTTGGCAAAGAAAATAAGAATCTTTTCGGCATTGATCCGCTTTTCGGTATCTTCAATGGTGGTGATGTCTTTATTGTGGGCAATTCCAACAATGCGGCGAATACATTCTGTTCCGGCATAGCCCGCAGTGTCTTGCAGCACTTTGTTTAAATAGTCCTCCATGAACTCTTCATTATTGGCAAGCGGTTCTTTCACATGAAGAAGAAAAGCTTTTTTGAATTTTTCTTTAAATAAATCTATAATTTCTACGACCGTGTTAACGCACCAACCGCAAAATTCGGCCTTTTTGTACTTAGAATCAATGGTGGCATTGCCATTTAAGCAGGCAAAAAAGATGTTGGCAACAATATTTCCAATGTCGTAGCCCATCGGTCCGTAAAAAGCAAACTCCGGATCGAAAACAAAGGTATGTTCCTTATTAATAAAAATAGATCCGGTATGCAGGTCGCCGTGAATGAGCGATTGGGCATAGTTCATAAAATGAAACTTAAGTTTGGCGACAGCTTGATGTAAAGTCTTATCCTGATAAATTTCCTTTTCGATGAAAGAGGCCATCGGCGGATAGAAGTCATTTCGGCCATTGTAGTCAAGCATCGGTTCTCCAAAAACAAGATTTTCTGTGATATCACATAATTCCGGATTAATGTATTCTTTCACTAACGCCTTTTTTACTTGATGATCCAGAACGACGTCAGAGGTTAAAAGAAGGGAATTTACAAGGAAGGTTGATATCTGGTCTGCAAATTCAGGATAAATTTCATGTTGGATTAAACCGGTTCTCATCATAGTGTGATGGATCATATCTTCCATGATGACTGCGCTCATCGTTCCGTCATACAAATATACGGCAGGAACTTGTCCGGGGCATAACTTGCCCTGCAGCATTAAAATGTTGGACTCAATGCGTCCGCGGTCTCTGGTAAGAGACATTTCATTGGATATACGCAAATGAGTGCCGGCCTGTTTTACGATGATGGATCGCTTGGTATTGAGATCCTCAACACGGAAGACGTAATTTAAATTGCCGTCCCCGATTTCCTTGCATTGTAAAACTGCATTTTCCGGAAAATAGTCTGATTTTTCTTTTACGTATTCTATAACATCGGATTCTTTCATTAAAAAATAATTGTCAAAACGGGACATAGATAAAGCCTCCTTTATCGGGGATCAGATTCAATCTGTCCATAATTCTGAAAACGGCGGATCATGCGGGTCATTTCTTCCTCGCTTAAAATCACAGGGGAACCAATGGAAAGCGCCTTTACGTATACTTCGGCACAAAATTCGATCTGCTGCGCGATTTCAAAAGCCTTCGTTAAAGAAACGGAACCTGTGATTAACCCATGGTTTGCCATCAAAGCTGCCTTCCGGTCCTTCATCGCTTCAAAAGTAAGCTCTGCCAGTTCTCTGGTTCCAAAAGGAGCGTAAGGAGCGCAGCGGACATTCTTTCCCGCAAAAGCCACAAGATAACTGGAAGCGGGCAAATCCATATGATTGGTTGCAAGCACAGTACAATACGTACTGTGAGTGTGTACCACGGATCGGATATCAGGGCGATTTTCATAAAAGATACGATGCAGCTCCACTTCACTGGATGGCTTTCGGTTTCCGTCAATGAGATTACCCTTCAAATCCAGGACCACGATGTCTCTTTCGTTCATTTTAAAATAATCAATGCCGCTGGGAGTGATGGCAAAATAGCCGGTGTCCGGATCAAAAACGCTGAGATTTCCTCCGGTTCCCACGGTAAGATGTTCTGTAATTAATTTTTGTGAAAACAAAACGATATCTCGCCTTGCCTGCTCCATGATCATGGAGATCCCTCCTTTTTGCACGGCTGTACTTGTTAAGACAGCCTAAAAATTCTATATGTAAGAAAAAGCTCATTGCCGCTGTGATAGGGTTTCATCTTAATTTACATTATAAATTAGAGGGGGAAGAAAAACAATCTCAGATGCAGGTATTTTGCGGTTTCTTTAGGGGAATTATCTAGGATTTACCTTGCTTAAAACAGCGCAATTGTTTTCTTTGCCGCCTGCTTTTTGAAGGGGAAAACAGGGTTTTTAATAAATGTTACAAAAATATTAATTAAATGTTGAAAAATATAAAGTCATATGTTATAATGCTATTACAAACAAGGAGATGCAACAGAAAGGATAGTGAATTAAAATGAATCGTTTAAAGAAACTTTTGATCTGTATGCTTATATTGACTTTGGGATTTTCAACGATGGTGCCTGCTGAGGTTGAAGCGGCAAGTTCGATGAAGTTATATGTTGCAGGAACGAAAAAAACATATACAGGAGTACAGTGGAAAGTAAACTACAAGGGAAATGATATTTCTCTTTCGGGAACTCCGGGATTAACGATCAATGGCGTAGGAATGGTTCCATATTATGCTTGCCTGGTAAAGGGCGGCCCAAAGATGAAGTACGGATTTAAAGGTTCTACAAGAACATTGACCCTTATATACGGAAGTAAAACATTAAGGCTTACAGAAAACAGTAAAACAGCATATTTGAATGGTGCGAAAAAAACTTTAGGCGCTGCGATGTGTACGGTGAAGTATCCGAATGGAAAATCATTGCTTGTGGTGCCGATTAAGAGTATCTGTTCTTTAATGGGAATGACTTATTCCTATTCAAGTTCTGCGAAGACAATATATATTAATAAACCGAAAGAAACTTCTACTCAGGCTACCACTTTTAAGAATATGTCCACTGCGCAGTTTATCGCAAAGATCGGACCATTGGCTCAGGCCGATGCGAAGAAGAGCGGCGTTATGGCTTCGGTTACGATAGCACAGGCAATTCTGGAAAGCGGATGGGGAAAATCAACATTGGCACAGAAAGCCAATAACCTGTTTGGAATGAAAACAAGCCTTTCCGGCAATACATGGGCTGGATCGACCTGGGATGGAAAGAGTAAGTATACAATTACAACCGCAGAATATACATCCAGTAATAAGAAGTATTATATTTCAGCAGCATTCCGTAAGTATGCAAGCATAGAAAAATCTATCGCAGATCATTCCGCATATCTTACACACGCAAGAAACGGTTCCGCTCTCAGATACAAAGGGCTGACTGCTGCAAAGACTTACACAAAGCAGCTGCAGATTATTAAGAATGGCGGATATGCTACTTCTTCAACCTATGTTTCACAGCTTTGTAAAGTGATCACTACATATAAGTTAAATAAATGGGATTAATAAAAAGGATCCGTCGCAAATGCGGTTTTACAAAAAAATGTCCTCATAAAAAGATAAAAAATAGCGGGAGAAATCATGAAAACTTGTGGTTTCTCCCGTTATATTATTGGGCCAATTTTTTCAAAAATCTATTTTGCAGCGGGCCCTTTTCCTATGCTATACTCCAATCAGTAAGAGGTGAAGATAATGATAAGATTTCGAATTATGAAATACATTTATTTGTCTTTGGGAATAGCTGCCTATTGGAAAGGGTTCTTATCATTTTGTACAAGCGATCCGTATTGCACAGGATATGCTATGGTCTGCGCTCTTTCGCTGCTATTGTTCTTTCGCTGTATTTGCAGGGAAAGATATTATTTTATGAAATTAAAGAAAATAGATAAAATGAGCGGAAGAAGTTTTGAGCTATATTTAAAAGCCCAGTTTGAACGATTAAGGTATCGGGTTACTCTCACAGAAGCAAGTAATGATTATGGGGCAGATCTCATATTGAAAAAGAGGGGCAAGAAAATAGTTGTGCAGGCAAAACGCTATGATAAGAATGTGGGAATAGCTGCGGTACAGGAGGTAATTGGGGCAGTTGCCTATTATGATGCAGATGAGGCGATGGTTGTGACGAACCAGTATTTTACTAAAAATGCTTACAATTTGGCAAAACAAAACAATGTTACCCTGTGGACCAGGAAGGAATTAAAAGAGAAAATGGGCGCCAGAGATTAAATAATCAGATAATAAGATGAAATCGGGATAAATAACTGAGTTAAAAGCAGATAATGATAAATCAAAAGAAAATATAAAAATTTTTGAAAAATTAGCTTGACAAAAGAAAATAATTGATTTATAATTTAGCCATAACAACTTAACAGGCTGAAATGCCTATTATATAGATTTGAAATTATCAATTTTTTCAGATTTATTAGTTAAGAAAGGGTGAGACCACCAGAATAATTATTTAGTCTCTCAGATGAAATTTGATGTTGGAGGTACAGACCAATGTACAGCTAAGTAATTACTCAAGACGATATTAGTATTGGAGGTACAGACCGATGTACAGTTAAGTAATTTCTTAAAACGATATTAGTATTGGAGGTACAGACCGATGTACAGTTAAGCGATCTCTCAAAACGATATTAGTATTGGAGGTACAGACCAATGTACAGTTAAGTGATTCCTTAAAACGATATTAGTGTTGGAGGTACAGACCGATGTACAGTTAAGTGATCTCTCAAAACGATATTATGAATAGGAGGTACGGACCAATCAAAATTTAAGCTTTAACCCGGATTGAAACTATCTAGGAGGTACAGACCGTTGGAAATAATTGAACAATAAAAAGAGCATCTAAGCGGATTAAGTTAGATGCTCTTTTTTATTGCCATAAATTTATTACCATAAATGCAAAAAACACTGCGACGCTTGTCAAAAAATTATATTAGTGATAAAGTAGTAAAGTAATTTTGAAGATTAGAGGGTATAGTATATGAATTACAAAAAGAACCTTTCTTCCATAGCAGTGTTATGTGCAGGGATATTATGGGGAAGTTTAGGGATATTTGTCCGACAATTTAATGAAGTGGGTTTGCAGACGATGAATATTGTAGGATTGAGGGCTTTTGGCACCTCATTTTTTCTGCTTATTTTTTTAGGAGTTACCAGCCGCGCCTCATTTAAAATCCATATAAAAGACGTCTGGTGTTTTTTAGGTACTGGAATTGCCAGCATTGTTTTCTTTAATTATTGTTATTATCGAAGTATTGTGCTGACCGATCTGTCTACGGCGGCAATTTTATTATATACCGCGCCCTCTATGGTAATGGTAATGTCTGCGATTTTATTTAAAGAGAAATTTACATGGTTAAAAGCGGTGGCGTTGATGCTTGCTTTTTTTGGATGTATTTTTGTAACGGGAATTGTGGGAAATAAGATGAACCTGAATTTAACGGGGATACTGATCGGTCTGGGATCCGGATTGGGTTATGCCCTGTATTCCATATTCAGCAGGCTGGCGTTGAAGAGAGGGTATTCTTCTTTGACGATCTCTTTTTATACGTTTTTATTTGCCCTTGTGGGATCCCTGCCTTTTATTCACGTAAGAGAAATGGCGGCCGGAGTAATGAGGGTTCCCGGAGGTATTTTATTTTACGTCGCCTTTGTCTTTTTTACTACGGTTTTGGCGTATTTTCTATATACGTGGGGAATGCAGGGAGTGGATACCGGAACGGCGTCTATTTTGGCATCGGTGGAACCGGTGGTCGCCACGCTGATCGGCGTATTTATATTCCAGGAAGGAATGGGGCTCTTACAGGGACTTGGAATCCTCATGGTGATTGCTTCTATTATTTTATGTAACCGAAATTAAATTTTTGCACATATAGCGAGGGTACTGCAAAATGATCCGAATCAATGAATTGCAGTACCCTCAATTTTTAATGCTTATTTTTTTATTATAATAACCTTATGATTTAAAATAATCTTATGATTTAAATAATCTTATGATAAATCAATAATAGCGCCGTGAAAACAATAATAATAAAGTAATAATATTATCGCTTGTTAATTTTAATAGCTCTTATATGGTTTTTCGGATAACTTAACCATCTCGTAAAGCAGCATGGTTGCCGCACCGGTTCCGCCTTTTGCGTAGATTTCTTTTTCAGAGCTGGATTCTGCTGTTCCGGCGATGTCAAGATGTACCCATGGTTTCTTTTCTACAAATTCGCTGAGGAATCTTGCAGCAGCAATAGCGCCGCAGCCGGTTCCGCAGTTGGAGATGTCCGCAACGTCTGATGAATTAAGATCACTGTACTCGTCATCACCAAGAGGCATTCTCCATACATTTTCTCCGGCAAGGATGGATCCCTGAACTATTTTGGACATTAAGTCTTCGCTGTTGCCGAATACGCCGGTGTAGCGGTCTCCCAGAGCGACTACGCAGGCGCCGGTTAAAGTTGCCACGTCAACGATGGAAGTAGCTTTACATTCGCGGATCGCATAGGTGATGGCGTCAACCAAAGCCATACGTCCCTCTGCGTCAGTGTTTACCACTTCGATATATTTTCCGTTCATGGATTTAACAATATCGCCAGGTTTCATGGATTTGCCGGATACGAGGTTTTCGCAGGCGGGAATCACTGCGGTAACATTAATACCAAGCTTTGCTTCGGCGATGGCGCCAATGGCAGCGATAACGGCTGCTGCGCCGCCCATATCTGTGTGCATACCCTTCATGGCATTTGTCGGTTTTAAGTTATATCCTCCGGCGTCAAAGCAAATGCCCTTTCCGATCAAAGCGATCTTATCTTCGTCTGTAACCCTTCCGTTATATTCCATAACGATGAACTTTGGAGCCTGTTTCGATCCCTTTGCCACAGCGAGGAAAGCATTCATGCCAAGTGCGCTGCATTCTTCTTTTCCGAGAACGGTATACTTGATATTGTACTTATCGCAGATTTCCTTCGCCGCATCTGCAAGAGCAGACGGAGTCATGATATTGGCCGGTTCGTTGACCAGATCGCGGGCCGTGCAGACTGCCTTTGCCATCATACGGGAGTATTGTTCTTCTTTCTTGAAAGAAGCCGGATCAACACCGGTGAGGATACCCAATGTAATATCGGAAGCGTCCTCTTTGTCTGATTTATACTTATCAAAAGAATAGTCTGCTAAGAGAACTCCCTTCATGGCAGAGCTTAACCAGTAAGCTACGTTATCTCCGATGGCCGTCATCAACAGGTTTTTACCCTTGAATTTTTTTGCTTCTTTCATTGCCGCGCCAAACTGGAGCTGATATCTCCTTGGGGTGGCCTTTTCAGGGATACCGATAAAAATAAGATTATAATAAGGTTGTCCTTGATAAGAAAAATCCTTGCCGCGAAGACCGTATACCTTGCTTCCTCCTACCAAATTATCCTTTTGAAGGCTTTCAAAAATCTCATTAACCTTGCCCAGCTCTATGCTCAGACGGTTTTTATGGTTATATGTGACGAGCAATGTATCAAATTCGTAATCCTCCAGATCTACGAGACGTTGTATATGCATTTTGACACGCTCCTTTCTGTATAAATATTCACAATTTTCTTGCCAAAAAATATCTTTTTATCGTGGAAGGGCATACTCCTCCCCTAATATATATCTACAGTATAGCACAATCAAAAATCGAAAAACAGAAAAAAGTTGTATAGATTACATAAAATTTTAGTGCTTATTCTGGCAGAAATAGAACAAATGCAAAATATATCAGGGAAAAAATTGTCGATGTCCTGTATTTGACAATATATAGAAAAAGATTTATAATTGTTAACATCGTTAACAAAAACAAAGAAAGGAGAGATGTATCATGAATGAGTATTCTATGATGACACCGCAAATCGAGAACTTAGCGTTAATATGTATGGCGCATGGACAGATTCCCTCCGGATTGTATGATTCTTATCATGTGTTGCAGGGTTTGCGTGATGTCAATGGTAAAGGAGTGTTGGCGGGACTTACCGATATTTCCACGATTATTTCTAAGAAAGTGATCGATGGAAAAGAAGTACCTTGTGATGGTGAACTCAGATACCGGGGTTACGATATCAGAGAGTTGGTAAAAGGCTTTACCGGAGAAAAAAGATTTGGATTTGAAGAAATTGCTTATTTGTTGATTTTTGGAGAATTACCGGAATCGGAACAACTGGAAGAATTTAAGATGCTTTTAGGCAGCTATCGGACGCTCCCGACAAACTTTGTCAGAGACGTCATTATGAAGGCGCCTGGTAAGGATATTATGAACACCATACAAAGGGGAATTTTGACACTGTACAGTTATGATGATATGGCAGAAGATATCAGTATTCCAAATGTTCTCAGGCAATGCTTACAATTAATTAGTACGATCCCTCTTCTTGGCGTATACGGTTATCAGGCAAACAGCCATTATATTGATGGAAATAGCCTTTATATTCACTCTCCGAAGCCGGAGCTTTCTACGGCGGAAAATATTTTAAGAATGTTAAGACCGGACAAAAAGTATACGGATCTGGAGGCTAGAATCCTTGACCTTTCCCTTGTACTTCATATGGATCACGGCGGAGGAAACAACTCCACTTTCACCAACCATGTTGTGACGTCTTCCGGCACCGATACCTATTCCGCCATGGCGGCGTCCCTTGCCTCCTTAAAGGGCCCAAAACACGGCGGTGCGAATCTGAAGGTTACGCAGATGTTTGAGGAACTGAAAAGGGAAATTAAAGATTGGGAAGATGAAGAGGAAGTGGAAGCTTATCTGGTTAAGCTTCTTAATAAGGAAGCGTTTGATCACAGCGGCCTGATCTATGGTATGGGCCATGCCGTATATTCCATATCCGATCCTCGTGAAAAACTGTTTAAGGAGTTTCTTAACAGACTTGCCAGGGAACAGGGATACGAAAAAGAGTTTGAATTTTACGACAGAGTAGAGCGTTTGGCGGTAAAAGCCATCTCCGAGAAAAGAAAAATTTACAAAGGTGTCAGCGCAAATATTGACTTTTACAGCGGTCTTATGTATCATATTCTCGGGCTTCCAAAAGAGCTGTATACACCTATGTTTGCCACTGCAAGAATTGTAGGCTGGAGTGCGCACCGTATCGAAGAATTAATGAATTGCAATAAAATAATCAGACCTGCATACCAAAGTATAGCGCCAGAGAAAACTTACGTTCCAATGTGTGACAGAAATCGATAGAATATATAATTTCAGGAAGTAATCTATAGTTTAAGAAGGTAAGGAAGGATGAAAGTTGAGGAGAAAGTAGTTATTTCCGACGAAGAGATTATTGATTTTAAGGAACTGATTGTATTAATTCGGAAAATGCACGTTTATTTTCAACAGATTTGTGTTCTCCCGCCGGGAGAACTTTCGATGTTAATTATACTGGAGCGTTTGCAAAACAAACAAGAAATCGTTGTTCCGTCAGACCTTGCCAGAATCATGTCTCTGTCAAGGCCGGCGGTTTCCAGAATGCTCCATGTTTTAGAGAAAAAAGGATATATCAGTCTGGAAGAAAGCGTTAAGGATCATCGTCTGGTAAATATTGTGCTGAATGACGAAGGAAGAGATCTGATCCGCAACGAATCAGAAAAATGTCATGAAGAATTGAAATATGTTATGAAAGAATTTGGAAGTGAAGATCTAAAGAAAATGCTTTATTATAATTTCCGATTTTTTAAAACATTGGCACAGGAATTAGGAATAGATTAGGAAGATTAGGAGATACTAATAACAAAGGATTTTATAATCTGCCAAACGGATACTCTTTTTTGAACTGCCTTCGTTTTGACCGGAAGGAAATGAGATATCTGTTTTGGCAGATTTTTCTATATAATTATATTAGCAGCAATATGTAATGATTAAGAAAGAATTTCGTTTAATGAGATTTTCTTGACATCCTATGATGCAAATGCTATCATCCATATAAACCATACCTGGTAGATGGGAAATACAGAGAAGGGAGATTCTTTTTGATGGATAAAGAAAAGAAATTAATATATCTTGACAATGCGGCCACGACGAAAACAGCACCGGAAGTAGTGGAGGAGATGATTCCATACTTTACAGAATATTATGGAAATCCATCCAGTGTGTATGAGTTTTCGCAAAAGAGCAAAGAGGCGGTGACAACTGCCAGAGGAAAGATTGCCGACGCCCTTAATGCAAAGATACAAGACATATATTTTACTGCCGGAGGAAGCGAGGCAGATAACTGGGCGCTCAAGGCTACGGCCGAGGCGTACCGCTCCAAGGGCAACCATATCATTACCACAAAGATTGAGCATCATGCGATTCTTCATACTTGCGAATGGCTGGAAAAACATGGATTTGAAGTAACTTATCTTAATGTGGATGAGTACGGCGTGGTAAAGCTTGACGAATTAAAAGAGGCGATTCGTCCGACCACGATTTTGATCAGCGTGATGTTTGCCAACAATGAAATTGGTACGATTCAGCCGATTAAAGAGATTGGTGAAATTGCCAGAGAGCATGGAATTTTATTCCACACAGATGCGGTGCAGGCTTTTGGACAGGTTCCGATTGATGTAGAAGAGTTAAAGATCGATATGTTAAGCTCCAGCGGCCATAAGTTAAACGGCCCGAAGGGAATCGGATTCCTCTATATCCGCAAGGGTATTAAGATCCGCAACTTTGTTCATGGAGGAGCCCAGGAGAGAAAGCGCCGTGCCGGAACAGAGAACGTACCTGGAATCGTGGGATACGGTAAGGCAGTGGAATTGGCTTTGGCTACCATGGAAGAAAGATGCAAAAAAGAAGCTTCTCTTAGAGATCATTTGATTGACAGAGTATTAAAGGAGATTCCATATTGCAGATTGAACGGACATCCTTCTTTAAGACTTCCGAACAATGCAAACTTTAGCTTTGAGTTTATTGAGGGAGAATCTCTCTTGATTTTACTGGATATGGATGGAATCTGCGGTTCAAGCGGCTCTGCTTGTACTTCCGGTTCTTTGGATCCTTCCCATGTGCTCCTTGCGATCGGCCTGCCTCATGAGATTGCCCATGGATCCTTAAGACTTACTCTCGGAGCAGATACCACCAGAGAAGACATTGATTATGTAGTGGAAGCTTTGAAGAAAATCGTTGCAAGACTTCGAAGTATGTCTCCGCTCTATGAAGATTTTGTGAGAAAGCAGAAAAAAGCAGAAGAAAAATAATTTAATATTACAGATAGAATAATAAATGGCGAGGTGAATGTTATGAATTACAGTGAAAAAGTAATGGATCATTTTCAAAATCCCAGAAACGTGGGTGAGATAGAGAATGCCAGCGGCGTCGGTACCGTGGGAAATGCAAAATGCGGAGATATCATGAGAATTTATTTTGATATTGATGAAAATCAAGTGATCCGCGACTGCAAGTTTAAGACCTTTGGATGCGGAGCAGCGGTCGCAACCAGCAGTATGGCAACCGAGCTTGTGAAGGGAAAAACCATATATGAAGCTTTGGAAGTGACCAACAAGGCAGTTATGGAGGCACTCGACGGACTTCCACCGGTTAAGGTGCATTGTTCTCTTCTTGCAGAAGAAGCCATTCACGCCGCACTGTGGGATTATGCAGAGAAAAACGGCATTCAGATTGAAGGACTTTCCAAACCAAAATCCGATATCGGCGAGGAAGAAGAAGACGAAGATTATTAAAAAACAGTAAAAAAACAGGGTGCTGCAAATGCAAGCCTAATGTGATACGCTTTCCCTTGGGAAGCAAGTGATCAAAAACTTGCCCCTAAGAGGGAAAGCATATCAAAATGATGGCAGCGTTTGCGGCACCCTTTTCTTTGTGCAGCGGTGCGCAAGTGTGCGAAATGTTTTTTTCTTTTCTTTTTAGGAAAATAAATCCTCATAATCTCCGATGCTGAACCGATGGTAAATCATATGGCATTCTTCTAATTTGACACAATAACGGTAGTTGTTTGGATTTCCGTCCTCAAAATAAATTAAATAATCGAAATCATCGTTGGAGATTTTTTCCACATGAATTTTTTCAGAGAATTTGTGGAATACATCAATAAGATCATCGATCCCGGAGCTGTGGGAGGAAATTACCTCGATAAATTCTTTGAGGAAAAGGTCATCGGGAACTTCCTTGTGAACGTATTCCGTACCTTCCGGGGGAATCAGGAAGCAAAAACGGTCTTTTTTTACGGAAACCTCCACAGAGCCAAGTCGCTCCTTTACGTATGTAGTGAAGCGGTCAAGAAGTTCTAACATTTCCTGAACATCAAGTTCCGTATTAAAATAATGGTTTAATGAAGATAAATAATAATAAATCCGGATGGACTCTTTCTGGAATCCCAGCTTTAACTGCTCTTCTTTGATAAAATCTATAATATTGGTTTCTAATATAGAAAAATCAGGCATATTTTATTCTCCTTTTTTGAAATACAACAGTTTAAATCATTTTGAATTAACCCATGATCTATAGAAAATTAGTTTTTTATCGTTGAGATCACGGCGTCTTGCTGATGCAGTAAATGTTCCCTCATAAGTTCTTTGGCGCGGGCGCTGTCCCCGGCAAAGATGGCATCCATAAGCTCCCTGTGTTCTGTGATCAGGGAGGAACGGGAAGAGATATCTTTTACATATTCGAAACGATAGCGGTAAAATTGCTCCCGAAGATTATTGATGATCGTGACCAAACGGTCATTATTTGCGGCGTGGAAAATACCGTCATGGAATTGTTCATCCTTTTCTGCGATCTGCAGGATGTCGTTGGTTTCCACGGCCTTGACAAACTTTTCATGAAGGTTCTGGAGCATCTGTCGGCCTTCTTCTGTGATTCTTTCGCAGGCGAGGGAGGCACCAAATTCTTCTAAAACGATACGAATTTCAATGACGTCCCGGAGATTTTTTTCAGTGATCTTCGCAACCTGCGCTCCTTTTCTGGGGATCATGATCACGAGTCCCTCAAGTTCCAGCTTGCGGATGGCTTCTCTGACCGGAGTCCGGCTGACTCCCAGCATATTCGCAAGGTTAATTTCCATCAATCGTTCTCCCGGAGCGAACTCTCCGGTAATGATCGCTTTTCGTAAAGTCTGGAAAACAACATCTCTGAGGGGAAGATATTCATTTAATTCTACACTGATTTCATGCTTCATGGTTCATTCCTCTTCTTTTTGTGTTTTGGCATAGCTTTGTTAAAAGGGCGTACTACGGCGGTCTGCTTGATATTTTGCTGAGCGCCAAGCCGTCGGGAAGCCTGATAAGCGGCCTGTTTGTCCGTAAAAATTCCAAATACTGTAGGGCCGCTTCCGCTCATTAAAGAACCCAGCGCGCCCATTTCCATCAAAGTGTTTTTAATCCGGCAAATGGCGGGATAATCCCTGACCGTAACTTGTTCTAAAACATTGGAAAGACGGGAAGTAATGCCGGAGAGATCTTTCTCGTGTAAGGCGTGGATCATACCGTCAATATCAGGGTGTACGGTGGAATCGTCCAAAGTCAAATGTTCGTAGACGTATTTGGTTGACATGGAAAAACCAGGTTTGACAATGACGAACCAGCAATTTGGCATCGGGGGCAGCGGAGTGAGGATCTCCCCAATTCCCTCGGACAAAACGGTTCCTCTCATGATGCAAAAAGGAACATCTGCTCCAAGCTGTGCGCCATATTCCATTAGTTTTTCCTGGGAGATGCCGAGGGCGAAAAGCTGGTTCATCCCAACTAATGCGGCGGCAGCGTCGGTGCTTCCGCCAGCCATACCGGCGGCAACAGGAATATGCTTATCAATATCGGCGTCCACGCCATCGGAAATATGATAGTTTGTCCGGATGATATCAATGGCGCGGTAAACAAGATTTTTTTCATTGGTTGGCAAATAAGGAAGATTGGTGGTTAACCGTATCTTTCCAGTGGTATTTTTCCCCATGGTGATCTGATCGTAAAGTTTTACTGTCTGCATGATCATTCTCACTTCATGGTATCCGTCCTCTCGGCGTCGAAGGACGTCCAGTCCCAAATTAACCTTTCCATAGGCTTTTAAATTAATTGGTTCGGTCATAATCATATCCCCCTCAATGTATTTTGTATACAATATGATTATAACTTTTTTTATTAAAAAAGCAAGAATTTTGTTTTTAATAAAGAAATTTGATTATCCTGGATGGAAAGTTCATAAAAATAAGTTTCTTTTTTTTCGTAAAAGGCCCGCAATGCGTCAATGGGAGTTAAAATAAGCGCTTCCTCCGTGGGCTTTTTTTCGATGAGAGCGCTGCACTCCTGGCCGATGGAGGCCGGCGCCACATCGTCAAACTGATAAATTTTCCCGGCGGGATCCTGGGTAAATACCAGATTGACGTCCGGGGATTTTTGCCACTCTTTTTCCCATTCCTTTAGGAAACGGATCAGTGATTCGGGATCCTTTTTTAGATTGGCCGAGAGGAAAATGGTATCAATATGATTCCATTCCAATTCACTGCTGAATTTTCCTCCATAATTTTTTTCCAGTTCGGCCAGAGAATCTCCCAAAAAGGATGCGGTCCGGCATGGAAATTCTTCGGAGGATTCCTCCATCTGAGATAGGTCTGCCCAGGCCAGTGTGTATTCGTATTTGCCTTGTGCATAGTCCACATATAAAGAAGAAACGTAATTTTTATCTTCAATATCTTTGGTTGCGCCGCAGCCGGATAAGGCAAATACAAGAATACAAAAAAGGCTGATCATGCCGGCTTTGCGGGTGAGGGACCTTGAAGAGACCCTTGGGCGCAGATAAAGGATGAGGGGCAAAAGTATGAGCAGCGGAAAATCCAGATACATCTTATAAAATAAAAAGAGGTTTTCCATGGAAAGATATCGGTCTGCGACATGGATGAGGGGAACCATGATCAGCAGAATCCCTCCGGTGATCACAGAGGAGAGCATCGCAGCGTCTTTTTGTTTTTTTTGCAGGCGGGAAGAAGCCTGAAAGAAGCAATGATCCGCTATTTTTTTTCCATAAAAAAGGTAGCCGCTGATTACCCCGACCATGCATAAAATCCAGTAAATGATTAAAAAGATATCGACTCTTTCTAAAAATCCTCCGGGAAGATGGATTCTTTGGAGCAGTTTTACCACTGACCACGGGGAAGAGGAAGTGATGGCGGGACCAAGCGAACTTACCGTGATGTACCACAGAGCAAAGTTCGCAGCGATCACGCCGGCGGCCGCTTTTTTGACAGCCCGCTTTTTGCCGGAAAATAAGAGCGGCGTTTTTTGCGGATTCCACAAAGAGCTCACGGTGGAAGGCACAAGGAAAAATAAAAATTCCAAAGGGCTGCTTCCCAAAAGAAGAAGATAGGATTTCTCCCATATTTCCGGATCATTCGTTTTTCTTAAGACGGCAAATTGTCCGATATCCTTTGAGAAAAATGCGGCAATGATCATGAGAACCAGCAGGGAGCTGATCCAGGGAAACAAAAGCTCGATAAAACGGGCTCTTTTTTGGAGAGTGGTATTTGTGCTGTACCACAGGAGGAAAACAAGGGGCAGCAAAATAAACCAAAGAGAGTTATTTTGCATATAGATCTGCCGGATAGAGGCAGAAAAAATCCACAGGAAGAAGAAAGTGTTGATCACAAACCGCAAAATATAGATGCTCCCTGTGATTTTTCCCGGAAGGGCGAAAGCGCCGCTTGTTAAAAGAGAAGAATCCTTTGCGTATACTTTCTTACTGATCCAAAGCAAGTACCCGGCAAGGAGGATAATTCCGACGGCGTAAAGGATCACAGAAAATACTCCGTTGGAACGGGCGCCTGCGGCCAGAAAAGGAAAAGAGATTCCGGAAGCTCCGAAACCTTCCATAAATAACATTCGGGTTAATTGACGTTCAGAAATGGATTGGGGATCCATGCTTACATACCTCCCTTGGAATGATGATCTGTTTTCATACGAGTTCGCTGTGACTCCCTGGTAAATACGGGACGTTTAATCATATATCGGAACGGATAACGCAGATAGTGGTCTTTGCCTGGGTGATCCTGCACATTTTCCCGGCATACGGAAGGAAACATATAAGGGATGCCGAAAGACTCCAGTTTGGAAAGATGGAGCAATAAAAAGGCAAAGGCAAGCAAAAATCCGTAAAAGCCCCAAAGGGCGGAAACAAGGATAAAACTGAATTTCAGAAGACGAAATACAGTGCCGAAGGATTCGTTGGGTACGATAAAGCTTGCAATCGCCGTAAAGGAAACCACAATAACGACGATGGTACTTACCAGTCCGGCGTCTACGGCGGCCTGGCCGACGATCAGACCGCCGACAATTCCAATCGTGTTGCCAAGCTGTCCGGGGAGATGGATACCCGCCTCTTTTAATAACTCAAACTGAAATTCCATGAGCAGCACTTCCGCAACGATGGGGATGGCGATGCCTGCCCGTGCCTGTGCGATGGATAATAAAAAAGAAGTGGGGAGCATCTCTGTGTGAAAACCGGCGATCGCCACATACAGACCCGGAAATCCGATGGCAAACAGTGCGGCGACAAAGCGAAGCAATCTCGAAAAGGAGGCCGTTTCAAATCGGGTATAATAGTCATCCCCCGCCTGGAAAAAAATAGAATAGGTGGCGGGCAGGATCAGCACGCCGGGCGAATTATCTACCACGAGGACGATCCGCCCTTCCAACAGTCCGCTGGCGGCTTTGTCGGGACGTTCGGTGTGCTGGAATTGGGGAAAAGGGCTGAAAATACTTTCTTCCAGAAGCTGTTCCAGCATTCCGCCGTCAAAAATCCCGTCCATGGAAATCTTCGAAACGGCATTTTTAATTTTTTCTAAAAGTTTTGGATGCACCAGATCTTCCATATAAGTGACCGCTATATCTGTCTTGGAACGCTCTCCCACTTGAAAATGCTCCATTTTCAACCGGGGATCGCGGATCCGGCGCCGAATGAGAGCCGTGTTGGTTCGAAAATTTTCGGTGAAACTGTCTTTTGGCCCTCGGATCACCATTTCCTGCGTGGTTTCCCCAACTCCCCTGGTAGGAAAGTCTTTGGTGGAAATACTGATGGCTTTTTGGCAGTGCTCGATGAGAAGAACGGAATTGCCGGATAAAATATCGGTGATGATGGTTTCATAGTCATCCACTTCCATCCAGTCCACAGTTTCCATCACATGGGTTTCCACGTAAGAGAGAAGTTCTTTTTCCGGCAGCGAGGCCAGTTCTTCACAGTGAAGCAGGGGGCGGATGACAAAATCTTCTGCCATGGAAGAATTGGTCATGCCGTCCACATAGATTAAAGCGGCCCGGAGACGGTTGCCGCCAATTTTAAAAGCATTTTTTACGATATCTCCGCTTTTGGAAAAAGCAAGTTCAATAAAAGCATAATCTGCGTCAAAATTATTTTTTATGGGATTTTTAATTTTTTGTTCCTGGTCAAAAATGATGTGCATAATAAGGTTCCTTTAAAATTTCGTTATGTTGTTTTTTTGGATGATTTCTGTTTACATTGTGTGTAAAAAACTTTCAAATATACGGAATAAGAATAAAATCAAAAAAGAGTGTGAGGGTTTAAAACCATAGCGAAATGGCCACAATTTGTATATGATGAAAGAAATAAGGAACAAGAAAAGAGTGGGGGTCCTTTTAATGGCCCTGCTAATATGGGGAAATTTCTGCCTGATGAATCAGATTTATATGGAGCAGACCTGGCAGATTTATGAGAAAGCGCTCCGGTTTCATATCCGGGCCGACTCCGATGAAAAGGAAGCTCAAAGATTTAAGCTGGCGGTGAGAGACGAAGTTCTCCTTACGCTTAGACCCTATGTGAAGGAAGCAAACAGCGCCGTAGAAATGGAAAATGTAGTGCGGCGGCGCCTTGGAGAGATAAAACAGGCTATAAAAAATGTGCAAAAAACTTATCCGTCCCTGGGGGAAGAGGAGATTTCGATTTATAGTGTAAAAGAGCGTTTCCCCATACGAAAATATGGAAATGTGGTTTTTCCGGCGGGCGTCTATAAGGCGATAAGAATCGATATAGGAAAAGGGAAAGGACATAATTGGTGGTGCGCTTTTTATCCCAAACTTTGTTTTGCGCAGGCAGAAAGCGACAAAAAAGAAAGTGGCAAGGAAGAGATTGGCAAGGACGAAGAAGCAGAGCTTCGCGCCCTTCTCGGAGATGAGGAAGCAGAGGCTTTGACAGGAAATGAACTAAAATTAAAATTTTTGTTTTGGGAATGGGTCGTACGATAACACGAAGGCATTGCTCCGAAATATTTTCTTTTCTCCAGACAGTCATTAATATAATGTATTTGCCAACGATTACTTTACGGTAATTCGTATGATAAAAATAGTTTTCTTAGAAGAAAAAGTGAGTTATAATGAAAGAAAAAAGGAGAGAAGGTATGAGAAAAAAACAAAAGAGGGTTTTGTGGCTGTTGGCGGCATTTTGTATTATGACTGTGCTTGTTTTTTGGGGGAAAAAGGAAGTGAATGCACAGTCGGCAAAGCTGCAGTCTCTGGTTGTGGTGACTCCAAAGGCAGGATTTCATCCAAGTTCCGGAAACTATATTTTGATTAAGGCCAGTACGCTGGCAGATGTTTCCAATCAAAAAATACGATTTCGAGTGGTAAACAGCAAGGGAAAATATATTTTCCAGAAAACTGTGAGCGGCTTAAAAAACAATGCCTATACCAGTGTAAAATGGAGCGGGACCGCCATAAAAAATAACACGGCGGGGTTAAAGACCGGAGCGTACATTAAACCGGGAAATTATCAGATTCAAGCGCTGCTCTATTACACCAACAACAAAGGGAAAAAGGTTTATTCGAAAAAAATTATTCCTCTAAAAGTATCAAACAGCGCGCCATCGGGAAAGAGTGCGCTTGGAAAGGCGACGGTGATCCCGATGCTCACCGGAGACCCGGATGTTGATTACATTGCGGAGCAAATGGTTAAGGCGGCAGGCGTGACGTCGTCCATGACCCAAGATCAAAAAGTGAAAAAAATCTATCACTGGATTACCGTGAATTTTAAGCACGTACACTATAACCGTGCGATCAACACCTACAAAAAATATTATAATCTGACCAGCCTGGCCTCAAAAGTGAAAGCTTACCGGACGAGCTGCAATAAAAAAGTATCACAGGGTACGATGATTTATAATTATTATGCGCCATATCGAATCTTATGGAATATGGAAAGAAAAATCGGCGTTTGCACCGACCATGCCAGAGTATTTAAGATCATGTGCAATCATGTCGGCGTGGAGGCGGAAGTGTGCAGCGGAAAGTACATCAATCGAAACGGAACCACCCCGACCCACTCCTGGAACCTGGCGGTGATCAACGGGACAACTTACTACTATGATGTGGACGTGGAGCTGCAAAACTATGGAAAAGGACAGGGAGATTATTACTGGTATAAAAAGACAAGAAAAGAAGCGGAAAAGACGCATATATTCCAGTAAATATTTCCGTAGATCTATACTCCGGCAGATTTTAAAATAACCTTATTATTTGAATAGCCTTATTAAAATGCATAAAAAAACAGGGTGAGATCCGAAAACGAGAGGATTTTTCCCTGTTTTTATTTATGAAATGAAATAGTCAATACTTTGGGGTGTGATGGAAAGTTTTAAAATACTTTTACTTTTAATTCGTAGTCTGAAAGAGGCTCTGCATTCATATATAATGTATAGCGCAGATCCAGGGTCATACCGGTCTTAGTTTTTGTCAGCCCCAGAGTTTGCGTGTCGGACACCAGGGATAAAGCTCCCACCGGGGATTGGTAGCGGCATTCCTGGCGGGTTTTCGGGCGAAATCTTAGAATGAAGGTTCCCTGGCTCCCCTGGCCGCTCTTTTTTAATTCTGCCTCGGTTGGTGTGACTAACAGGCGGCAGCGAAGACTGGAGCCGTCTTCCTGGTATTCTTCATAGAAGATATAATGTTTGTCGCCCTTCGTCTGATACTTCGCCATGGTGTTTAGTTCGTTATGTATGGTTTCGCCGTCACATTTTTGAATCCCGGTGATCATGAGGCGGCGTTTGGGATTGCTGTTTTTAAGATCAGTCATCGTATCTTACCATAGCAAGGTCGATCAATTCCTGAACCAGCGCTTTTTTATCGAGCCCCCTTGCTTCCCATAACATTGGATACATACTGATGGCGGTAAAGCCCGGAAGGGTATTGATTTCGTTAAAGACAACTTCGTTGGTATCTTTGGTCAGAAAGAAGTCGACTCTGGAAAGGCCGCTTCCGTCCAGCGCCTTAAAGATACGGCAGGCATTGCTGCGGATCTCTTCGGTTTTTCCCTCCGGAAGTACCGGATCGACGATGGTCTTGGATTCGGCATTACTGTATTTGGCTTCGTAGCTGTAAAATTCATCTGCGGCGAGCACTTCCCCGACGCCGGAGGCTTTGATCTCTTTTCCGCCGAGAACAGCGCATTCCAGTTCCCTTCCCACGATGGTCTCTTCTACGAGAATTTTATTATCGTGTTTGGCAGCGACGTTCAGGGCATGAATCAGTTCTTTTTGATTGGAGGCTTTGTTAACTCCCTGGGAGGAACCAGCCTTGGAGGGTTTGACAAACACCGGATAATCCAGTTCCTTTTCTACCCGCCGGATCGTTTCATCCATATCCGTTAGATCATGCCGATAAACTCCGACAAATTTTGCCTGGCGGATTCCGATGGAGTCTACGATGATCTTTGTGTAAAACTTATCCATGGCGCAGGCGGAGGTTAAGACGCCGCATCCCACGTAAGGAATATGGGCCAGTTCAAAAAGACCCTGGATGGTGCCGTCCTCCCCGTTCATACCGTGAAGCACCGGGAAAATAACGTCCACCGGTCTGCGCTCTAGCTGATCGCCGTCGATGACAAACAGTTCTCTGCTGTCGGTGTCCGGATTGATATAAACTTTTTTCGTTCCATGGATCCAGGAACCGTCTTCCAATTCTTCCAGGGAAGAAATCAGTTTCCATTGCCCGTTCTTTGTAATGCCGATCATAGTGATATGGTAGGAGTTTTGATCTATATGCTTTATCACAGTTGCTGCGGATACCAGAGAAACTTCGTATTCGGAGGACCGGCCTCCCATAATTACTGCAATATTTTTTTTCATAAATAATAACCTCGTTTCCTATAGATGAATCCGTGAAAGGATTGTTGTTCTTACTTCTGCGCCGCAGTCTTTTCGGCGGCGGCAGGGGACGTTAAGTCTGTCTCTTCCGGTAACGGCTCTTTTTTTGTCTTGAGGAAAAGGCGCCGGATACCAAAAATAATTCCAAGAAGGAGGAAGAGCAGGATGCACACGGAGGAAATGGCGGCTCCGATTTTTAATCCCGGGGTTTCATATACGAGCCGGATATCGTGACTTCCTTCCTTTAGGGAGAGTCCCATATAAGCTGTGTTGGCCTTAAACAGCGAAGTCTTTTTCCCATCGACGTATGCCGTCCAGCCGGAGGAGTACGGGATGGAAAAGACCATAATTTTATCCTTTGACAAAGTGACCGTTCCAGAGACTGTGTTGGTATCGATCACCACGTCGGTAAGGCTTTCTTCGGCAAGATTTTGAATATCCTGTTCGTAGGTATTCATAGGAACGTAACAGATTTTAATATTCTTAATGGAATATTCTCCGCTGTTTGCAAAATCAAAGCGTATCGTCTCTCTGCCGGATTTTTGACTGTAACCAAGGTTCACATAGTAGTCGTCACGTCCGAGGGAATAGGTGCCGTCGTCGTTTCTGGCGATCAGGAACTTGTCAAGACGCTCGCTGGTCAGATAAATTTTTGCTCTTTGAAGGCTGGTGGTGAAATCTTCCAGATACAGATAGGTTTCACACCCTGCTTTTTTCTCAAAGGATATGGAGAACCCTCCGAGATCATCCTCCGAGCTCATTTTATATTTTGCGATCAAACCGACATTGTCCTCGGTTTTGATGGTTTCAAAGTAATTATCCTCTTCGTTTAATTTGTCGTCAATGCGGATGATCGTAGGGGTGCTTTCTGAAATATTTCCGGTGTTTGGTTTCTTTGCCGGAGATTTCTGTCCGCTCTCTTTTTTATCAAGGACGGCGGAGTGGAGCATAACCTGCTGCTTTTCCAGAGGCGATAATTTTTCGTAATCACTTTGTGTTATCCATGAATCGTAAGTATATCCGATGGAGAGAGGGTACTGGTTTTCATATACCCAAAATTCCTCGTTACTTAATTCCTCGGATTTTTTAAATCCGTATGGTACGCACCGGTTCTTTCCTGCGGCTATTTGGTAATATTTTACCGAAGCGAGGGCCTCCGGAACGGTTCTTCCATCAAAGGAATAGATCCGGTGAACGGCGCTGATCCCAATGGAGGCAAGATCGACATGATAATTGACAAGATTACTGTTGATGACGCTGTTATAAATGGAAGTGCCCTGATAATCAAAGACACAGGAAGCATTTTCATAGTAATCCCTCATGGTAGCAGCGTCGCAGCGGTAGAAAGAGTCGTCGTCGATCTCTCCCAGCCGGCTAAATTCTTCTTTATTAAAATATTGTGCCATCTCGTCATGGGAGACAAGGAAGTCGTCTGCTAAAGGGTCTGTTTCATTTCCCATAAGATAAATGCCATGGAAGGACAGGGAGACGGCGGTTAAAATACACAGGATCGCAGTGAGCTGCGGTCTGGTGACGTGTTTGATAAAAGAGATCACCAGAAGGATCACTGTGGTGAAAATTAAAAGTCGGAAAGCTACCTCAAGTTCCAGACTGTATTTGGTCTGGGAGCGCATATAAAACCAGGCTGCGCCATAGAGAGCTGTTACCACGCAGATGGCGATGCTCTGGATTATAGTAAGTCTGCGGAAATCATCCATCACGCAGGCAATGGTGTAGGCTCCGGTCATGGCGAGCACATAGATCCAACGGTTCGATACCGTAGTAAAGGCGGACATGGCAAGGCCGAAGGCCGGAAGACATACTGCGATAGCTTCCAGGATGATAATGATCTTTAGTCCAAGGTGCTCCTTCCAGTTTCGCACAAAAAGCACGGTAAGCGCCGGAAGAAAGATCACGGCAAAGGATAAATGGATGTCGTATCCGGAGTATTTCCCGGCGATCGTGGACAAAAATACCTTGACAAAATGAAGGTCTCCATAGGAGAGAAGATCATCAAAAATGGTTTTTACCGTTCCGACCCGCTCGGAGGTTAACGCCCGGATTACCGTCGGAAGAAAAGCGGCGCCAGACATACCGATACCCAAGAGATAAAAGAAAATGATCCGTCCCATCATTTTGAAAAATTCTTTTACGCGGTGTTCTTTGTAGATCTTGCCAAAATGAACCAGGGCATAGAATCCCAAAGCGATGGTGGTCATATATAAAAAGTAGTAGCTTGTGCTCATGGAAATTGCCACCATGAAAGAAAAAAGGAGGTATCCTTTTTTCTCGATTAACCGGTCCAGACCGATCAAAAGGAGGGGCAGGAAGATGACCGGAGCATGAAAGCTTGGGTGTTTTACCGCCATCTGTATGCCGTATCCGCTGAACACGTAGGTAAACGATGCCACCAGCGTATTTTGCCAGGAGATCTTTTTGTGGCGGCAGTACAAAGTAAATGCCAGCCCGGACAGATAATAGCGTAAAACGACGAGAATATTATAGAGATCCTCCAGTTGTTCCTGCTGGAAGAAAACGCTTAAAAAGTCTGTCGGATGAATCCGGAACACAGAACGGACGTCTTCGCCCATCCCGATGGAAAAATCGTACATACGAATGGTGTAATCCCCGTGGGAAAGACGATCGATCAATTCGCGAAGATAGTCTCCCATATAGCTTAAATACGGCGCATACTGAGGTTTGCCGTCCGTGCGCCAGATAAATCCTTTGGATTTTAGGAGAAGCACGCTAAAGACTCCGCCAAAGATTATGAAAAACAGCAAAGTATAAAGGAGCAGGTAACTAAAGCGGGGATGATGGATAAAAAAGCGGGACACTCTGGCAAAAAAGCCCGGCTTTTCTTCTTCCTCTTCGTAATATTCCTGTCTTTTTTTTCTTGGAAGCCCGTTAAAGAGCATCGCCATAATATAAAAGATCGCAAGAAGCAAAAATAAAATGGCGTAAAGCGGAATATCTATAAAAGCAGCGACTCTGGCCAGAGAACTTAGGGGACTGGAATGGAAAAAGAAAATTCCTCCCAGAAAACCGCTCGCATAGTAAAGGCCGAGGGAAATCAAAAACCGGCGAAAGAGCGCTCTTTGTTCAAAGGCAAGGGATTTTTTATTTTTCTTAATATGCTGAATTGAAAAAAATGTGATGATTACGGCTGCGATTAATGAAATTACCGGGATGATAATTTCCAGGTTTTGCTGTGACATTAGACGTACTCCTTTTTCGTGTTATTGCGAATGAAACAGGATACTTTTGGGAAAATCTGCTCTGAGGAACGATCCGAAAGTATCTTATCTCATTGTAGAGTATCATCTTTGAAATTGCAACAAATCTCCCGTAAAAAAAGGTAGAAATTTATGATGTATTGCTTTATAATCTTAGGAAAGAAATCAATAGTTCGAAATTGAACAAAAAAGGAAAGACAGAATAGGTAAGGAGGAAAATGGTGAGAAAATCAGCGGGAATTTCTATGATTATTGCCTTGTGTCTTGCGTGTACTTTTCTGGGAGGCTGTGAATCGGAAAAGGCCGAAAAGATGTCTACGGCCATTGTGGCGGACACACAAACTGCGGACAAAGGAAGCCTTGAGATCAGCAGCAGTTACATAGGAAGCGTTTCAAGAAATGAATCCGTTAATGTGACGCCTTTAGTTTCCGGCACGGTGTCCAGTGTGAAGGTGAAAGTGGGAAGCGAGGTAAAAAAGGGAGATGTTCTTTGTAAGTTTGATGATACGGCGGCACAGCTTACGGTCGACAGTGCAAAGGCGTCTTTAGAGTCGGCAGAGGCGGGAAAAAATTCAGCAAAAAGTCAGCAGGAATTATCTTCCGTACAGACAGATATGAATATTGATTCTTTGGAGGTCACTTTAAAAGGATATCAGGATTCTTTAAAGGAGGCCCAAAGCCAGTTAAGTAAACTAAAAGAGTTCCAGTCTTCCCTGGAATCTGCGATGAATACCACCAAAAATGCATATGCCAATGCAAAGACCAGGTATAAAACGGCGCAGAATTTGTATCTTAATTATAAAGCATTTCTAAGCGCCAATCCGGATTGTCAGACCACGGCAGGTTTGACAGCCGCCATGACAGAGATGACAAACGCCGTGGGAAATACAACGGCGGGGAACGATTTGACGGGCAGCGACGAAAGCGGAGACGCTCCGGCGAATACGCCGGACACAGAGCCGAATTATCCGTCCGGACAGTTGACGAGTAAGGCAAAAACCGCAACGGCGCTGATGCAGAGTTTAACGGCGGCGGGGCTTACGGTGGAATATTTGAATGACCTGGGGATCGGAACCCTTAAGGAAGATTCCGAGGACGCCAAACAGGCTTATGAGACTGCCGCAGCTTCTTATTCGGAGGCGCAGAATGGATTGAGTACCCTGAAAACGAGCATTTCCACCCTTGAGACACAGATCGAGGCTGCCAAGAGCAGTCTGGACGGAGCAAAGAAAACCAAAGGAGTTTCCGGCAAGGTGTCCGAGGACGCAGAGGCGGTCTATGATGCGCAGATTGACGCGGCAAAAGTGGGTGTGGAATCGGCGGAATACCAGGCAGACCTTTATACGGTGACGGCGCCTATCGACGGTGTAGTGGAGTCGGTGAATGTGACCGCAGACGAGATCTTTGGAAATGGAATGCCGGCATTTACGATCTCCAGCAAGCAGAGTGTGCTCGTGACTTTTTATGTGACAGAGGAAGTAAGAGACTTTTTAGAGGATGGTCAGTCGGTAGAGGTTGAAAGTAACGGAAAGAATTACGTGGGGAATATTTCCCAAATCTCGGTGGCGACAGACCCGCAAAAGGGATTGTTTAAGATAGAAGCACAGGTTTATCTGGATTCCGGAGAAAGCATTGCCTCCGGAACAAGCGTCAGCTTGTCGCTGGTGACGGCAAAGGAAGAAGAGCAGATCATCATTCCTTACGATTCTGTTTATTATGAAGATAATCAGGCTTATGTGTATCGGGTGGAAGACGGAAAAGCTGTCCGGGAAGATGTGGAGACCGGACTGTATAATGAGGAATCCATAGTCATTCTCTCCGGAATAGAGGAGGGCGATAAAGTGATCACCACATGGGCTTCGGGACTGAAAAACGGAGCAAAGATCGAAGAACCCGAAGAAGGAAAGTAACAGGAGGATATCGGAATGAATTTGACAAGACTGGTATTGAAAAGACCGGTATCCACAATGCTGGTACTGCTGGGAATCGTGGTATTTGGATTTTTTTCTATCTTTCAGTTTGATCTGGAACTGTATCCGGATATCCAAATGCCTATGATGATCGCTTATACCATATATCCGGGGGCCAGCCCGGAGAGTGTGGAGCAATTGATCACCGAAGAGATTGAGGACGCCGGAGAGGCGTTAAGCGGTGTGGAAAGCTGTCTGTCTTACTCTTATGATAACTATTCCATGGTGGCGTTTACCTATGATTACGATATGGACATGAACGATGCGTATACGGACTTGTCCGCAGCGCTGGATGCGCTGAATCTTCCGGATGACGCCAAGGAACCGGTGATCATGCAGATGGACGTTAACGCAATGCCAACGGTGATGATTTCGGCAAGCAACGACGGATCTTCGGATATGATGGCATATATCAATGATACCCTCGTACCCAGACTGGAATCCGTAAGCAGCGTGGCGAAAGTAGAAGTGACCGGCGGGAAGGAAAATTATGTCCGCGTCCAGTTGGATCAGCAGAAAATGAACCAATACGGGCTGGATATCACTACGATCGCAGGATTTGTGGGGGCGGCGGATTACAACGTGCCGGCAGGCAGTATCTCCGCGGGATCCCAGGATGTGAGCGTCAGTACCAAAGATTCCTACCTGTCTTTGGATGATATCAAAAATACCACGTTGATGACAAATACCGGTGCGATCATCACGTTAGATGATGTGGCGGATATTTCTTTTTCCTCCAAGGACGAAGAAAGCATAAGCCGGTATAACGGAGAAACGGCGGTAAGCATCAGTGTTACAAAGAATCAGAATGCATCCACGGTTACGGTGGCTAACAAGATAAAAAAAGCGATCAAAGAATTAGAAGAGACGGATCCGGGAGTGAAGTTTTCCATTTCCTATGACGCCGGGGCAAGTATTGTGGATACCTTAAAGTCGGTTGCCCAGACCCTTGTGTCCGGTGTGTTCCTTGCGATGCTGGTACTATTCATTTTCTTTGGGGATTGGAAGGCCAGCCTGATCGTGGGAAGCTCCATTCCTTTGTCCTTGATGGCGACGCTTGTGTGTATGACTCTCCTTGGGTATGATATGAATATCATTACCATGGGAGCGCTTGTCATTGCCATCGGTATGATCGTAGACAACTCCATTGTAGTGATCGAAAGCTGTTACCGAATGATCGAGCAGGGATGCGGCTATAAGGAAGCCGCGATCAAGGGGGCCGAAGTGGTCATGATGTCCATTGTGGCTTCCACCCTTACCACCGTGGTTGTATATGTGCCGATGAGTATGATCAGCGGCCTGTCGGGCCAGATGTTTGGGCAGCTCGGGGTCATCATTATCATTGCGATGTTTGCGTCGCTTTTGAGCGCTTTATGCGTTGTTCCGCTGATGTTTACGAAGATGAAACCGGTGGAGAGAGAGCATAATAAGGTCAACAGTATTTTAGACCGGGTCAAGAAGGTGTATGACCGTTTGATGAGAAAGCTCCTCCGGAGAAAGAAAACGACGATTTTTGTATGTGTGGCCATGTTGGCCGGAACTATTTTGCTTGCTACGACCTTTCAGTTTGAACTGATCCCGACGACTTATGACGGCAGTATTAAGATTACGGCGACCTTCCGTTCGGGAACTAAGCTCGCTGCGATGGATGAACAATTCTTAGAGATTGAAGAGGCGGTCGCTGCGGATCAGAATTTTGAATCCTACAACGTGACCATAAGCGGAAATCAGGCGCAGCTTAGCGCTTATGCCGTAAAGGATTGTAAGAGAACGTCCCAGGAAGCGGTGGAAGAATATCAGGTCCTGTTTTCGGAAATGACCGGAGTGGACGTTTTTGTGGAGGCGACCGGAGGCGGCGCCGAAGATATGTCGGAGTACAGCACCAACTTGATAGAGGTAGTTCTGGAAAGCGCCGATTATGACGCATTGAAAAACGGGGCTGCACAAGTGGAAAATATGATGAAAAAAACGCCGGGCGTCATTCATGTGGCGTCGGATATCGCCGCTTCAAAGACCGGCGCTCACGTAGTGGTGGACCCTCTGAAGGCGGCCAATGTGGGGCTTACTCCCGCACAGGTTGCGGCAGATCTGTATCAGACCTTAAGCGGTGTGACGGCAGCGACCATGGAAAAGGACGGAGAGGAATATGACATTATATTAAATTATCCGGAAAATGCCTACGACGATGTGAACAAACTTTTGGAGAAAACTTTCACTTCCCAGACGGGCGCAACAACGACCCTTGGGGAGATCGCTCATATCGAATACGACGAGCAGCTTCAGATGATCCAAAGAAGCAATGGAAAGTATCAGGTGACCATCAGTGCGACAGCCTCTGAGGCTTACAAGTCTGAGGTGACGAAGGCCATCAATCAAAATATTGCAAAGATGGAGTATCCGGAGGGCGTTTCCAATGGAACTTCCATGATGGAAGACACTATGGTGGAGAATCTGACGGCAATTTTTAGAGCGATTTTATCCGGAATCTTCCTTGTATTCCTCGTTATGGCGATGCAGTTTGAATCGCCGAGATTTTCTTTGATGGTTATGGTGTGTATTCCATTTGCGCTGATCGGCTCCTTCCTCGCGCTGTTTTTGGTGGGAAGCAGCTTAAATATGGTCTCTCTGATGGGATTTTTGATGCTGATGGGTATCGTAGTAAATAACGGTATCCTCTTAGTGGATACGGCGAACCAGCAAAAAGAACATATGGCATTGGAGGAGGCGCTGATCTCTTCCGGAAAAATCAGGCTTCGTCCGATTCTTATGACGACCCTTACCACGATCCTCGCTATGGTGCCTATGGCATTTTTCAGTGAGAATAAGATGATGCAGGGAATGGCGATGGTAATTATCGGAGGTCTTGTGGCTTCCACCTTGCTTTGTCTGTTAATGATGCCGACATTTTATTTGCTTCTTTCTAAAGACAGAAAAGATAGAAAGAAAAAGCGAAAAAAAATTAAATTTAGGAAGAAAAGAAATGATGTCAAAAAGTAGTTTATGGAAACGGTGTGGAAAAATTTTACATCGGTGCAAAACCTCCCAGCTTTTGCTCGGAGGTTTTGCACTATTAATTATACTGGGTTCTCTGGTACTAACGCTGCCGGTCTGTTCCAGATCCGGAACCTTCACCCCTTATCTGGACGCTCTTTTTACGGCGACCACTTCGGTTTGTGTAACTGGGCTGGTAACGGTGAGCACGGCCACCCATTGGAGTTTATTTGGACAGATGGTGATCTTGATCCTGGTGCAGTTGGGAGGACTTGGCGTGATCGCCATCATGATCATGGCGATGGTGCTTATGCATCGGAGAATCGGCTTAAAGAACCGGATCTTTATCCAGCAGTCCTACGGCCTGCATAATATGACCGGCCTGGTGACCCTCGTTCGAAAAATTGTGAAGGGTACATTGGTGGTGGAGTTTGTTGGATTTTTGTGTTATCTTCCGGTTTTTGTGCCGAAAAATGGAGCAAAGGGCGTGTGGGATTCCCTGTTTTTGTCCGTGTCGGCATTTTGCAATGCGGGGATGGATACTTTAGGAGACAACAGTTTATCCAACTATGTGGGTAATTATTGGGTAAATCTCGTTACCATGATGTTGATTATCCTGGGAGGCCTGGGTTTTGTCGTCTGGTGGGAAGCTATTTATCTTATAAAAGAAAAAAAGAGGAAAAAGCTTCCAATAAAAAAAGTGTGGCAAAAAGGTTCCCTTCATTTTAAAATTGTGCTTACGACAACGGTACTTTTTATCGCGGCGGGAGCGGTGATCATTTTTATTTTTGATTATCATAATCCGGGAACATTGGGGCCTCTGAGCCTTCCGCAAAAAATAGTGGCCGCCATATTTCAGTCTGTGACCACAAGAACCGCCGGATTTTTTACAATTTCCCAGACAGAGCTTCGGGATTCTTCCGCCTTAGTTAGTATGCTGCTGATGTTCATCGGCGGATCGCCGGCGGGGACTGCGGGAGGAATCAAAACGGTGACTATCGCCATTATATTTTTTGCCATTATGGCGGAAGCAAAAGGATATGATGATGTGAAAGTATTTCATCGTTCCATTGCTTTTGCGAGCATTCGGAAAGCGCTCGCCATTTTATTTGTAAGTTTTGTCATTTTATGCGGATGCACCGTTCTTTTGTGCGCCATAGAGCCCGTGGATTTTATGCGGATTTTGTATGAGGCGACTTCTGCCATCGGCACAGTGGGGCTAAGTAAGGATCTGACGCCTAATCTGACCCTGGCGGGAAAACTAATTATTATTATTATGATGTATTGCGGAAGGATCGGACCGATCACCGTAGTCACCACGCTGATCATGCGGGGACGCAGAAGCGACAGGATTCGTTATCCGGAAGAAAATATTATGTTAGGATAAAGGAAAAAACGGAGGGACAACATGAACCGAAATAAAGTGAAAAGCTATGCCGTATTAGGGCTTGGCGGTTTTGGAACCAGCGTGGCAAAAACTCTGTCCGAGGAGGGGATGGAAGTTCTTGCCGTTGACAAAAATCCGGAAGCGGTAAGGGGCGTGATGTCGGATGTGACTTGTGCCATGGAAGTGGATGTGACCAATGAAGAAGCCATAAAAAGCTTGGGACTGGAGAGGATGGACGGCGTGATCATTGCCATTGGAGAGAATCTGGAAGCCAGCGTAATGGCCACCATTTTGGTCAAAGAAATGGGCGTTCCCCTCGTAGTGGCAAAGGCGGAGAACGATCTTCATAAAAGTATTTTGCAGCGCTTGGGCGCTAACCGGGTTTTATTTCCGGAAAAAGAAATCGGGACCAGCTTTGCCAGAAATCTGGTGGGAAATTATATGGATTACTTCCGCCTTTCTGAGAAGGTTGGTATGGTGGAGATTGAGATCAAGGAAGAATGGGAAGGTCATTCCCTGATTGATCTGGATTTTAGAAACCGTTACCACTTAAATATCGTGGCGATCCGGAGAGGAGAGAACATTGTGTTTTGTAATCCTTCCACCGCCTTCCAAAAGGGGGACCGGATCATCGCCATGGGAGAAAATCAATATCTGGAAAATTTGTAAAATTATAAAGCGAAGCAAAATCGCAGCGATAATAGAATATGAAATAAGAAAAATCATAAAGAACGTAAAAGTACACAGGAGGATAAAAGATTCTGGGATAAAAATTTAAAAAGGTAGTGTGTAGGGAGAGGAAATTTAATGAATGTTCCATTTTTTATGCGGATCACAGGATATTTTTTGATGGGAAGCGTTCTTTTTAACGCTTGTTATGAAGGAATCTGCCTGATAAATCTTACACAAATAAAAACACCGGCCAGGCGATTTCTGACCGGTTTCTTTGGCGGTATTTTAGGGATATGCTGCTTTGTTCGGTTTGGCTTTAACCCGGCAGGGTTTAATATCCTGGCACTATTCGGGGTGTTTGCGATGATCTCCCTCATTGATCTGGAAAGAAGGGAGATTCCGGACCGTCTGAATATTCTCGTATGCATGTTGGGATTCCTATCCATCTGGACTGTGGGAGGAATCTCCTGGCAAAGCAGGATGATCGGATTCTTCTGTGTCAGTCTGCCAATGCTCCTTTTGTCGGTTTTGACGGGAGGAGGCTTTGGCGGCGGAGATGTCAAATTGATGGCGGCAAGCGGGATATTCCTTGGATGGCAGCAAAACCTAACGGCGGTCTGCCTTGCCTTTTTCCTTGGCGGAATCTATGGAATATGGCTCTTGCTCTCCCAAAAAGCCGGACGGCGGGATTCCTTTGCCTTCGGGCCGTTTTTGTGTACCGGTATCATCCTGGTATTGTTAATTGGTGGTGCCGGCCTGCCGCCCGCCGCTCTATCCGTTAAGATGGTGCAGTTGTTCTAGGGCAGTTTCCTTAAGGATCGCTGTAAAATGTTCCTTAAAATAAGACATCGTTCCGTAACCGGCTGCGATCTGATGACCATAATCGGAAGCAATGATGCAGGCGCGGTCGTAGGCGTCCCTGGACGCATCGTTTTGATGTAAGATCAAATAATATAATCCGTCTGCGGGATCTTTATATAGATCGCTTCTTCCCTCAAAGAAAGGAGCGACAAAACCGCTTAAAGAGATAATATCGTCAAGGCAGGAAAATTGGTAAATCTGGCTGGTAATCAGGGGAGCATGGTCTTTCTTTTTTTGCTTTAATAATTCTTTTTTTGCCTGGGCAATGGCTTCGGTGAAGTTCCCAAGCAGATCAAAAGGATCGGAAAAAGGAGCGGATGCTCCGGCTTTTGGATCTTCTTCCGGTGAAAAATCTTCGGCTTCTTCCAGAGAGTCCATATCGCCGTCCTCTTCCATCATTTCCTGAAAATCATCGGTTTCCTCAAGCTCGTCTTCTATATCATCCGGCATCTCTGAAAACTCTCCCTCACCGGGTTCTCCCTGTATGGAGAAAACACCAGAGAAATCCGGAAATCGTTCATCCAGTTCATCAGGATCATCCACCTTCGTTACCACAAGAATAAGGCAGTCTCCCGATACGGGAATTGCTTCAATCATCAAAGGAATGTTATCCACTTCGAATCCCAACTCTGCGTAAGCCTGCTGCATCATATCCTGGAATAAAGATTTTGCCTTGGCGGAGCCGCGTGCCAATTCAGAAAGGCGCAGCTTTCTTTGTTCCAGATCGGAACGGCTTAATATACAACGTATCTGATTCTCGTTTAGCTTCTCTATCTTCATGAAAAATCACTTCCTTCTTAATTGGATTAATGTGTATAGTATAAACATTATTCGGGAAACTGTAAAGTGTTAAAATAAGGCATAGAAAAAATAAAAAGAAAAAAGCATTGTAAAATAATGGAAAATATGAAATAATATAGATGAAACTTTTAGGTATTCTTTAGATGTTAAGAAAAGAAACAGGCTCTTTTGCTGCCGGGGATTTCCATCCGGAGCGGATCTAATTGTCATCCAGAGTATGGAGAAAGTGGAGAATCCCGGTCGCAAGATGAAAAGCAGCTTTTTCCTGGACCTCTTCTTCCTGGATCAGAGCTGCCTCCGAAGGGTTAGAGAGAAAACAGACTTCGGCAATGACAGTGGGTACCGCATTATCCCGCAGCAAGTAGTAGTCTGTATTCTCTTTGATCTGCCGGGTGTTTTCTATGGAAGTGATGGAGGTAAGCTCAGACTGGAGCATTTGTGCCAGAGCTTTACTCTGTTCATAATTTCCATTAAAAAAGACCTGCGCCCCATGTTGATTTTCATCCGGGAAGCTGTTTTGATGGATACTCACAGCGCAGTCGACCGTTTCAGAGGTCATAATTTCTTTTCTGTTTTTCAGGTCGCTTGCTTTTTGACTGCCGGAAGAAGGATCTGCAAGGCTTTGATCCTCCTCCCTGGTCATGATCACGGTGACATTGTGCTTAGACAGAATTTTTTTACATTTTAGAGCGATGGCAAGGTTGATGTCTTTTTCCCTGATCCCGGAGGCACTTACTTTTCCGGGGTCACTTCCGCCATGTCCCGGGTATGGGATGCGCAGGGAAGGGAGTTTACTCTTGTTCCGACGCCCTTACTTCCTCCTTAGAGCAGTGCCTCCATTCGCCGGTGGTATAGAAAAATATTGACAACACGATGGAGATGGTCCAGCCGATTGGCCAGGCGATCCATATGCCGTTTGTTCCAAAAGGGATAGAGAGCACTTTCGCGCAGATGACACGGATGATCAGGTCGGTGAAAGTCGCTCCCATAAATTGATTCATCATGCCGGATCCCCGCAAGATGCTGTCTGCCACCAGTTTGGCCGATATCACAAAGTAGAATGGGGATACGATATGTAAGAAGGAGACTCCGGTTTCCATGGCCGTTCCGAGGGGACGATCCAGGAAAAGATAGATCAGATATTTTCCGGCAAAAAAGTAAAGAAGAACGATGGGGACGCAGAGTGTCCATACCAGTTTTATTCCCGCCAGAAATCCGCTGCGTACCCTTGGCAGTTTCTTCGCTCCGATATTTTGGGCCGTAAAGTTGGAGACTCCATTGCCCAGGGTGGTCAGGGAAGTGACCACAAGATTGTTCAGCTTTACAGAGGCCGAATATCCGGCGATGACGCTGGAGCCGAAAGTGTTGATCACACCCTGGATGATGATGTTTCCCACGGAGATAAAACTTTGCTGGAGGATGCTTGGGACGGCGATGATCATAATACTTTTTAAGATAGGCCAGGAGAATACGGAGATCGTTCCTTCGGTCTTAATACTTTTAAAGCGCATAAACACGCAGATCACCGCCAGGATACAGCTTACGCCCTGGCACAAAAAAGTGGCCCAGGCAACGCCGTCCACTCCTCTTGGAAAAATTGGAGAAAATACGGTGACAAATAAAATATCCATTCCAATATTGGAGAGGGAGGAGATCATCAAAAAGATAAACGGGGTTTTGGAATCTCCCAATGCGGAGAAGATGCCTGTCGATACATTATAATAAAAGATAAAGGGCAGTCCCCAGATATAAATGTCCAGATATAGCTTGGAATCGGCAAGGATGTTGTCCGGCGTGTGGATGAGAAGCAAGAGTTTTGTACAAAAAAGAATCCCCAGCAGCATTAGAATAAGACAGACAACGCCGCTTGCGATGAAGGTGGTATAAATGGCGGTTTTTAAATCCTTGTACCTTTTTGCGCCAAATAGATTAGATACGACGACAGAGCAGCCCATATTGCATCCGAAGGCAAAAGCGATGAAGATCAGCGTGATCTCATAACCGTTTCCCACGGCGGCAAGGGCATTTTCCCCCACGAATTTTCCTGCGACAAAGCTGTCGGCGATATTATAGAGCTGCTGAAATAAAATGCTGCCGAACAATGGCAGACAAAATTTCCATAGTACGCGGGATGGTTTCCCGACGGTTAAATCTTTGTTCATAGTTCATCTTCTCCTTGGGAATATTGCGCCCTTCTCTTTTTCGTTTTCGGCGCTTAATCTTGATAAGGTAAAATCATTGTTTCAAAGGAATAGATATATTATAATACTCTTATTAAAATACATAAAATATATGATTGTTATCAATGTGATATAAAATTGATATGAATAGGAGAGAAAATGAGCATTAATTATGAATATTACCGCATATTTTATTATGTGGCAAAGTATCAGAATTTTACGCAGGCAGCGGCGGCCCTGATGAATAATCAGCCCAATATTACCCGCACCATAAAAAACTTAGAAAATGAACTGGGATGTACGTTATTTCTCCGGTCAAACCGCGGCGTAATCTTGACTCCCGAAGGGGAAAAACTGCTAAAGTATGTAAAAATTGCGGTGGAACAAATAGAGATGGGGGAAGAACAGATTTTTATGGATCGGAATCTACAAAAGGGTACGATTTCCATTGGCGCCAGCGAGGTAGCGCTGCGGTGTTTTCTTTTGCCGATCTTAAAGGAATACCGGGCGCTGTATCCCGGGGTGCGCCTGCGCATTTTAAATCAGCCGACGCCCCGGCCGATCGCCGCTTTAAGGGACGGGGCCGTGGACATCGCCTTTGTCACCACTCCCACGGGGGAAACGAAAAGGTTAGAAACGAAAATTCTTAAGGAGTACCGGGAAGCCGCAGTTTGCGGCGAGGCTTTTTTGGCGCTGACAAAGAGAGAGGTTTCTTTGGAGGAGTTATCCGGATATCCCATGATCTCTCTGGATATCCGGGCAAAAAGTCATGATTTTTATGGAGAGTGGTTTGCAAAAAACGGGCTGACATTTTCAAATGACATTGAAGTGGCGACGGCAGATCAGATTTTGCCGGTGGTAAGAAATAACCTTGGCATAGGATTTGTTCCGGAAGATTTCCTGGAAGAAGAAAACAGCGCAAAGATCTATCGATTGAGGTTAAAGGAAGAGATGCCTGCCCGCTATGTTTGCTATGTGAAGCGTCCCGACCAGCCCCTTGGGGTTGCGGCAAAGGAATTGGAGAGGATGATTTTGGAGCGGGTACGGTGATTTACGGATATTCTTTCATAAAAGAATCCGCCAAAGAATCTGCCGGCGGCCTGGAGAATCGATAAGTAATCTTTATCTCATGATTTTCATATACGGTGATCTCTTTTAGCATTTCCGCCACAATGGCCCGGTCAAGGCTCTCAATTTTTTGGGAGTCTGACAGTTTTTTAAGCCAGGGCGTCCCGAAGGAGGTGTCGAGGGACTGGGAATCCTTTCGTTTTGGCTCCTTTGGGAGCCGGGAACTATAGAGAGTTTCCTTTTTTAGGTAGTCTTCCCGGTAGGCAAGAAACTCTTCTTTCGAGATCAGGCCGTCCTTGTAGTCTTCATAGAGGGATTTTTTTCGTTTTTTTATACGTTTTAGCTCTTCCCATATTTTGTTTTGTTCCCTTTTTACACTGGCATTTGCCGGGGGAGAGGAGAGGGCGCTGGCGGAAGATATTATTTTTTGGAGATCCTTTACGCTTTGAATGATAACGAAAAGATCTTCAAGCAGGATATTTTCCAAAGCGGAGATGGAAATTCTGTGGGGAGAGCAGTATTTTTTTCCGTTTCTTTTATAAGTGCCGCAATGGAGGAAGTAGGTTTTGCTGCCGTCTGATCGGCAATCCGCATTTTTTATCATGGCTCTGCCGCAGTCGCCGCATTTTACAAAACCGGCGAGAACATTGGTATTTTGCCTAAAAGCTGGTTTTGTTGTCCTTTTTGCCAAAAGAGTCTGGGCGGTCTGCCAGGTTTGGGGATCGATGATCGGTTCGTGGGTTTCTTTTACAATGATCCAGTCTTTTTGCGGTACGTTTTTTTGTTTGGTCCGCATTTGTTGGCGCCTGGTGCCCTGGACCATGTTTCCGGTATATATTTCTTTATGAAGAATGCTGTTGACGGTGGAATAAGACCAGTAGGAGGTTGTGCCGAGGCGGTTTGCGTTATGATAATTATCGCCGTTTAGCCTTTTATATTCCGAGGGGCAAAGGACTCCCCCGGCGTTTAGGATTTTTGCAATCTTTTGCTTGCCGTATCCCTGTATATATAAGGAAAAGATTTTTCGGACAACGGATGCGGCATAATCGTCAACGATCAATTTGTTTTTATTGGCGGGAGACTTTTTATAGCCGTAGCTTGCAAAGGCTCCGATGAACTCCCCGGCATTTTGCTTCGCTGTTATGGTAGTGTGTATTTTCCTGGAAATATCTCTTGCATACTGTTCATTGAATATATTTTTGATAGGAAGGATGATGTCGTAGGTTTGGTTAATGCTGTCGATGTCGTCTGCCACAGAGATGAAGCGTACTTTTTGTTCCGGGAAATAGCGTTCCAGATATCTTCCGGTGTCGATATAATCCCGGCCAAACCTGGACAGATCTTTCACTAAGACACAGTTTATGGTGCCTCTTTCGATGTCTTCAAGCATCCGTTTAAAACCGGGACGCTGAAAGTTGGTGCCGGAATATCCGTCGTCAATATAGAGGTCGTATAATGTCAGATCTTCGTGTTTTGCCACATATTCGGTTAAGAGTTTCTTTTGATTGGCTACGCTGTCACTTTCCTCTTTGTCGCCGTCTTCCCTTGACAGGCGGATATAAACGGCGCAGAGAAATTGTTTTGTTATCTTCATTTTCGGACAGCCCTTTTCGCTGGGATGGATTCATCAAGGTGGGCTTTGACGATACGGATCAGCAGTTCTTCCGGAGAAAGTTCGCACAGAAATTTTCTTCTAATAATGTAGGAGACAGGCTTATTTTTTTTCATAATCTTTCCTCACAAATGGATGATCTGGTTTTAGTTTATGCCGGAGGGCTTATCCGTTATGCGCAGGGAAGATCCGCCATGTCCTGCGTCAAGGCATACGGTGTAGGAGTCGCTGCGGTTCCAGATGAGAAGATCGCCGCCGGTATGAAAAGCGCTCCATAAAGCGATAGCAAACAGGAGCGGCAGGATAAGGAAACGGATCTTTTCTCCTGATAATTTTGAAAAAAACTGCATAGAATGATTCCACCTGTGAAATTCTTGTTATTAAGTAATCATATGAGAATAATATTTTGACAATACCTTATAATCATGGTAAATTGTAGAAAGCTATATATTTGAAAAATAAGGTGAGTAGTTTGGATACAAGATTAATTCATATAAATAAACTCCCGGAAGAGGAACAGAGGAAAGCCCTCATGGAAGCGGGCAGGATTATCCGCGAAGGGGGACTTGTGGCCTTTCCCACGGAGACAGTGTATGGGCTGGGCGCCGACGGGCTGAATGCCGGGGCCAGCAAAAGGATATATGCTGCCAAGGGAAGACCTTCCGATAATCCGTTGATCATCCATATAGCCGAGATGGCGCAGGTCGACGTGATCGCAAAGGATATTTCTCCGGCAGCGAGAAGGATTATGGAAACCTTTTGGCCGGGGCCTTTGACGGTGATTTTGAAAAAGAAAGAGATCGTGCCGGATGAGACCACAGGAGGACTGGATACGGTGGCAGTGAGGATGCCGTCCCACAAAACGGCGAAAGATCTGATCCGGATCAGCGAAAGATTGATTGCGGCGCCAAGCGCCAATACCTCAGGAAGGCCAAGCCCTACTTTGGCGGAGCACGTCTATGATGATATGCAGGGGCGTATCCCGATGATACTTGACGGAGGAGCCGTGGGGATCGGTATTGAATCAACCATTGTGGATATGACAGGCAGGATTCCGGTGATCCTGCGGCCGGGCTTTATTTCAGAAGATATGATAAAAGAAGTGGCCGGGGAGGCATATACGGATCCGGCGATGAAAGGAAAACAGGCTCCGGGGGATATTAAGGCAAAAGCGCCGGGGATGAAGTACAGGCATTATGCCCCAAAAGGTCAGATGACGCTGGTGGAAGGTCCGGAAGATAAGGTGATCTGCTGGATCAACCGGGAGGCGAAGGAGAAGGAAAGACAGGGCTGCCGGGTGGTGGTTCTTGGATCAGAAGAAACCATAAAACGGTATACGGCAGAGCACTGCCGGTGTCTTGGGAGCAGGAAGGAACCCCAGACGATCGCGGCCGGGCTTTACCGGCTGCTTAGGGAGTGCGATGATTTTCAAGCGGATTATATCTATTCAGAGAGCTTTTTTGCTTCTGGTTTGGGCGATGCCATTATGAACCGGATGCTGAAGGCGGCAGGGTATCAACTGATAACCTTATAGGGGGATGTTATGAAATATCGAAAGATTATAGTAGTGGGAGAGACGAATGTCGCCAGAAGTTTTCTGGGAGAAACCATTTTAAGAGGTATTTTGACGGAGAGAGGATACCGGGACGTTTCCGTTCTTTCCAGAGGTCTGGTTGTGTTATTTTCCGAACCGGTGTCGTTGTCGGCTCTGAATATCTTAAAAAGACATAATTATGAAATCGAAGCGTTTCGATCCTCCCAGCTTACCAAAGAGGATGTGGAAACAGCGCAGCTTATTTTGACTGTGACCAGAGAGCAGGAACAGTCCATCAGAGAGCAGTATCTCACAGAAGATATGGACGTCACCTGTATGTTTGTGGGAGACTTCGCCCGGTCCGAGGAGGAAGTGCCGCGCCTGGAAGAAGATTCGGAAGAGGCGTTTGAAGTCTGTTTTGTCAAGATGGAACGGCTGATGGAGGCCGTGGCAGACCGGATTATTGAGGAGTCCTTCTGATGCGGCAAAAAGGTGAGCAAAGACCCCTTCGGATGGTTATATTAATCACCCAGTTGGGAATAAATATGTTAGTACCGATTTTTATCTGCGCCTGGCTTGGAGTGAAGGCAGTGGAGATATCCCATATGGAAATTTTATTTCCCTGTTTTTTGCTTCTTGGCATTTTGGCAGGATTTCGCACCTGTTATATGACGATTTGCAGGTTTGCGTCCATAAAACATTTGGGGACGGATTCTCCTTTCGGGACGGAGAACGGTTCTTGCCGGGAGCAGGATTTAAAAAAGAATGGAGAATCGGATGAAAATGAGATGGACAAAATGGATACGGGAGACCAACGAGACACTCCTTGATCTGCTCATTGGTTCTTTGATTTATAGTCTTTTGTTTGAAATAATCGGACTGCTGTTTGTAGAAAATAAATTAAGTTATTCGGCAGGGCTTCTTCTTGGTACGGCGGTGTCCTTGTTTATGGCATGGAGTATGTACCGGGGACTTTCGGTCTGTCTGGATATGGAAAGGCGCGCATCGACCAGATCTATGGTTGTTCGGAGCCTTTTTCGAATGTTAGTTATGTTGGCAGCTTTGTGGATTGGTTTAAAATCACCGTCCGTCAGTTTCGCCGGTGTGGTGATCGGGATGATCGGACTTAAGATGGCGGCCCATTTTCATATGTATACCAACGTATATATAACTAAAAAAATACTGAGGAAAGGAAGGTGAAGTTATGGGAAATGAATTGGCACAGGCAGTTCCTGGAGCCATGCTGCTTGATCAGGATGTGGACTTTTTCATACACAGTTATTATGAATTTGAGCTGTTTGGACAGACTCTTTCCATCAATACGACTATGGTGTGCACTGTGATTATTTGCATTTTGTTCCTGGCTCTTATTTTGTTTGCCAGACATCACATCATGAAAGACTATGATGAGCCGAACGCAATACAAAATGCGGTGGAGATGATCGTAGAAATGCTTGATGGGATCGTAGTAAGCAATATGGGAAAGTATGCGCCGAAGTACATGAACTATGTTGAGGCATTAATGCTGTTTATTGTTATGTCCAATATATCAGGTTTGTTCGGGCTTCGCCCGCCGACGGCGGATTTTGGAACCACATTTGGCCTGGCGCTTATTACGTTCGTTCTCATTGAGTATGCGTGGATTAAGAGCAAAGGAATACGTTTTGTAAAAGACTTATTCGAGCCATTTCCAATCTTTTTCCCGGTAAATGTCATCAGTGAGTTTGCAACCCCGATTTCCATGTCGCTGCGTTTATTTGGTAATGTATTGGCAGGAACGATTATGCTGGGATTGTGGTACGGATTGATGCCATGGCTCTTTAAACTGGGAATCCCTGCATTTCTTCATGTATATCTGGATCTATTCTCCGGAGTAATTCAGACCTATGTATTTGGAATGCTGACTATGGTATTTATTACAGATAAGTACGCAGATTAAATAAGTATGCAGATTAGACGGAATCTTTTGAATCATTAAATGAAGGAGGAATCAATTATGATGTCACAAATCACAAACGAAGGTTTAGTATTAGCTTGTTCTGCAATTGGAGCAGGTCTTGCAGTTATCGCCGGTATCGGCCCTGGTATTGGACAGGGAATCGCAGCAGGTTATGGCGCTTCCGCAGTAGGACGTAACCCGGGAGCAAAAGGCGATATTATGTCTACCATGCTTTTAGGTCAGGCCGTAGCAGAGACAACCGGTCTTTACGGACTTGTTGTTGCCATGATTTTGATGTTCGCTAATCCATTGATCGGAAAGTTATAAATCGTTCTCCGGCCGGAAAGGAGGCGTTTTCGTGTTATTAACATTGGATAACAGAATATTCGGTCTGGATGCGCAGCTTTTGTTTCAGGTGGCCTTTCAGGCAATTGCCATATTCCTTTTGTTTATGGCGGCAAGTTATCTGCTCCTTGATCCGATGAGAAAGATCTTAAATGATCGAAAAGAAAGGGTCATGAAGGATAAAAGGGAGGCCGAAGAAAGCAAGCTTCTCGCCCAGCAGTTTAAAGAAGAATATGATGTTAAATTAAAAGAAATCGATAAAACAGCAGAAAGCATTCTGGCGGCTTCCAGACAAAAAGCGCTGCAAAGAGAGAATGAGATCATTGCCGAGGCGAAGGAAGAGGCTGCGAGGATCATCCAGGCGGCGAATCAGGAGGCTGAGCTTGAAAAGCAGCGTGTAAAAGACGAAGTGAAGCAGGAGATGATCTCTGTTGCGGCGCTTTTATCAGAAAAAATACTGGCTGCATCCATTGATACCGAAAAACAGAATGCGTTAATTCAGCAGACTTTGGAAGAAATAGGGGATGAGACATGGCTAAGCTAGTGAGCAGAACATATGGTGATGCTCTCTTTGAGCTGGCTCTTGAGGAGAAAAGACTTGACGAATTTTTTAAAGAAGCAGAATTTGTCCGGGATACCTTCCAAAATAACGAGGAACTTCTCAAGGTATTGCATCATCCAAAAATCGCAAAGCAGGAGAAATTGTCATTTATTCATACTGTATTTGAAGGATATGTATCCGAAGAAATGCAGGGATTTTTGAATATAATCATTACGAAAGACCGTTATGGTGAGGTCATTCCGATTTTTAGCTACTTTATCCAGAGGGTAAAAAGACATAAAGGAATCGGTCTTGCCAAAGTGACTTCAGCCATTGAGCTTGACAGTGAGCAAAAAGGCTCCATTGAAAAGAAGCTCCTTGCCACCACAAAGTATCAGTCCTTTGAGATGGAGTATCAGGTGGATCCGGCGATCCTTGGCGGGCTGATCATTCGTATTGATGACAGAGTGGCGGACAGCAGTTTAAAAACCCAGTTGGATATGCTGACGAAGAAGTTGTCCGGCATTCAATTATCGTAAAACCAGCAGAAAGAAGGTGTGGAAAGCTTGGTGAATTTAAGACCGGAAGAAATCAGTTCTGTGATTAAAGAGCAGATTAAAAAATATACGGCAAAGCTGGAAACCACGGAAGTGGGAACCGTAATTCAGGTGGCGGACGGAATTGCCCGTATCCATGGTCTGGAAAACGCAATGCAGGGTGAGCTTTTAGAATTTCCCGGAGAAGTGTACGGCATGGTCATGAACCTGGAAGAGGATAATGTCGGTGCGGTATTACTCAGTGATAAGAAAAACATTAACGAGGGAGATATCGTAAAAACTACGGGACGCGTGGTAGAGGTCCCTGTAGGCGACGGGCTTACCGGGCGTGTTGTCAATGCCTTAGGACAGCCGATCGACGGCAAGGGCCCTATCGTATCAGACAAAACCAGACCAATTGAGCGTGTGGCTCACGGTGTCATTGACCGTCAGCCGGTAGACACTCCGGTACAGACCGGAATTAAGGCCATCGACGCTATGGTGCCGATCGGAAGAGGCCAAAGAGAATTGATCATCGGGGACCGTCAAACAGGTAAGACGGCTATCGCGGTAGATACGATCATTAACCAAAAGGGACAGAATATGCATTGTATTTACGTGGCGATCGGACAGAAGGCGTCCACGGTTGCCGGTATCGTTAAGACACTAACAGAGTATGGGGCAATGGATTATACTACCGTTGTGGCATCTACAGCCAGCGAACTTGCCCCATTGCAGTATATTGCTCCGTATACGGGATGTGCGATCGGAGAAGAATGGATGGAAAACGGCGAGGATGTCCTCGTGATCTACGACGATTTGAGTAAGCACGCAACGGCATACCGTACCCTGTCGCTGCTTCTTCGAAGACCGCCGGGACGAGAGGCATATCCGGGAGACGTATTCTATCTTCATTCCAGATTGTTGGAAAGAGCTTCCCGTTTGTCCGACGAACTTGGCGGCGGATCACTCACCGCTTTGCCGATCATCGAGACGCAGGCAGGGGACGTTTCCGCCTATATCCCGACAAATGTAATCTCTATTACAGACGGACAGATCTATCTTGAGACAGAGATGTTTAACGCAGGATTCCGCCCGGCGATCAATGCCGGTTTGTCCGTATCCCGTGTAGGTGGTTCCGCCCAGATTAAAGCGATGAAAAAACTGGCCGGACCAATCCGTACAGAGCTTGCTCAGTACCGTGAGCTTGCTTCTTTTGCCCAGTTTGGCTCAGAGCTTGATGAGGATACGAAAGCAAGACTTGCCCAGGGAGAACGTATCAAGGAAATCTTAAAACAGCCGCAGTACCGTCCGCTTCCGGTGGAACAGCAGGTCATCACGATCTATGCGATCACGAAGAAGTATCTGCTAGATGTTCCGGTGGACCGTATTCTGGAGTTTGAGACAAAACTTCTTGAGTTTATTGATACCAAGTATCCGGAGATTTACAGTGCGATCCGACAGACGAAGGAAGTAAATACGGAGACGGATGAGTTGATCAAAAAAGCCATAACAGAGTTCAAGGCCCAATTTTAAGGTGGTGAGATGATATGGCATCAATGAGAGATATAAAGCGGCGCAAAGAGAGTATACAGAGTACACAGCAGATCACCAAGGCGATGAAGCTGGTGTCCACCGTAAAGCTGCAAAGAGCCAAGGCAAAGGCGGAAAATTCCAAACCGTATTTCGATAAAATGTATCACACCGTGCAGTCGATTCTTGGAAAATCAGCCAATTTGGATCATCCTTATCTGGTTCCCAACGGATCGGAGAAGAAGGCGATCATCGTGGTGACCTCCAACCGGGGGCTTGCCGGAGGATATAATAACAATATCGTAAAACTGATCAAGGGCAGCGGTCTTCCAAAGGAAGAAGTAAAAATATACGGGATCGGACAAAAGGGTGTTGACGCCCTTTCCCTTGCCGGTTATGAGATCGCAGCCAATGATTCTGAGATCATAAACGAACCGCTTTTTTCCGACGCGGCAGCCATTGGAAAAAAGGTGCTTGACGCCTATACTTCCGGAGAGGTGGGAGAGATCTATCTTGCTTATACCGGATTTAAAAATACGGTGGTTCATATTCCTACTTTAAGGAAGCTCCTTCCGGTGGAGATGCCGTCTGTGGAAGAGGAAAAGAATCTCGAAGAAAAAGCGGCCGCACAAGATAAGACCTTGATGAACTACGAACCAGAAGCCGAGGAATCTTTGGATATGATCATTCCAAAGTATATAAACAGTATGATCTTCGGGGCGTTTACTGAGTCTGTGGCCAGTGAAAACGGAGCCAGAATGCAGGCGATGGATTCCGCAACAAGCAACGCAGAAGAGATGATCGCTTCCCTTTCCCTGGCATACAACCGGGCAAGACAGGGCGCGATCACACAGGAGCTGACGGAGATCATCTCCGGAGCGGAAGCGCTCAGTTAAGGATATTGCGGCAAAGATACAAAGAGGATTCGTGGTATCAGGGGGTCATAAAGTTGACCTTAACAACAAAGCATATAAAAAAGGAGTTTATAGATGGCAGCAGAAAATACAGGGATGATTACCCAGGTTATCGGTGCTGTCCTGGATATTAAGTTCGAGCAGGGAGATCTTCCGGAAATCAATGACGCCATTGATATTCCAAAAGAGGACGGAAGCAAACTGGTCGTGGAAGTTGCACAGCATCTGGGAGACGATACGGTAAAATGTATCGCCATGGGATCCACCGACGGTCTGGTCCGCGGCATGAAAGCCGTGGCAACCGGAGGTCCGATCAGCGTTCCCGTAGGTGAAGTGACACTGGGACGTATCTTTAACGTATTGGGAGAGGCAATCGATAATAAACCGGTGCCGGAAAATGTGGAGCGCAACCCAATCCATAGAAAAGCGCCAACCTTTGCAGAGCAGGCTACCACAACAGAAGTGTTAGAGACAGGAATCAAGGTCGTTGACCTTCTTTGTCCGTACCAAAAGGGTGGAAAGATTGGCCTGTTTGGCGGCGCTGGAGTAGGAAAAACCGTATTAATTCAGGAATTGATCCGTAATATTGCAACAGAGCACGGCGGTTACTCCGTGTTTACCGGAGTAGGAGAGCGTACCCGTGAGGGAAATGACTTATATCGTGAGATGAGTGAGTCGGGAGTTATTGAAAAAACCGCCATGGTATTTGGCCAGATGAATGAACCGCCTGGAGCACGTATGCGTGTCGGTCTTACCGGGCTGACGATCGCAGAGTATTTCCGTGACAAAGGCGGAAAGGACGTATTATTATTCATTGATAATATCTTCCGTTTCACGCAGGCAGGCTCGGAAGTGTCCGCACTTCTTGGCCGTGTTCCGAGTGCGGTAGGATATCAGCCGACCTTACAGACAGAGATGGGAGCGCTGCAGGAGCGTATCACTTCCACAAAGAATGGTTCCATCACTTCGGTACAGGCCGTATATGTCCCTGCCGATGACCTTACGGACCCGGCGCCGGCGACGACCTTCGCCCATTTGGACGCAACCACCGTATTATCCCGTGCCATTGTGGAACAGGGTATCTATCCGGCTGTGGATCCGTTGGAATCCACTTCCAGGATTCTTGATCCGAGAATCGTGGGAGAAGAGCATTATCAGGTGGCCAGAGGCGTACAGGAAATCCTGCAAAGATATAAAGAACTTCAGGATATTATCGCAATTCTTGGTATGGATGAATTGTCTGAGGAAGAAAAACTTTTGGTAGCCCGTGCCCGTAAGGTACAAAGATTTTTATCCCAGCCTTTCTTCGTGGCAGAGCAGTTTACCGGAACACACGGCCGGTATGTGCCGCTGTCTGAGACCATTCAGGGATTCAAAGAAATATTAGAAGGAAAGTATGATGATATTCCGGAAGGAATGTTCTTAAACGCAGGTTCCATCACCGACGTGGTGGAAAGAGCAGGTAAGTAGGTGATCAGATGGCAGAAAAATTAGTGAGCCTCGAGATTATTTCTCCGGAAAAAATATTCTATAAAGGAGAGGCAGCTATGGTGGAATACAACACCACAGAGGGAGAGGTGGGGGTTTATCCGGGACATATCCCTATGACCCAGATCATCGCTCCCGGCGAGCTGATCATCACGGAAGAACAGGGTAAAAAATCAGCGGCGCTGATGTCCGGCTTTGTGGAGATTACCCAGGATAAAATCACGATCTTAGCAGAGGCGGTGGAATGGCCGGAGGATATCGATCTTAAGAGAGCCGAGGAAGCCAAGATCCGGGCGCAAAGAAGGCTTAGCGAAGGATCCGGCGAGTTGGATATAAAACGCGCGGAGCTTGCTTTGAAGCGGGCGCTGATTCGTATCAGTATGGCAAGCAATTAATAATGATTTTAAGAAAGAAGCTTCTTTCCATTACGGATGAAAAAAGAGGCTTCTTTTTTATTTTTTTGGATGGGGAAAATACAGATTATTACACGATTATTACATATTTTGAGCAATTTTTATTTTTATAAATGAAAGTTGTTGCATGAGATTTAAAAATAAGATATTCTAACTATAATACTATTTTAATTTGGAGTATGCTGCGCTTTTTGCCCGTATATTTTTGTCTTTATATTCGGAAAAGAAATATTCCGATGATGAAGCAGAAGGGGAAAACATTGAGTGAGAAAATAAAAAAAGAAAATCAGGGAAAAAAGAATACAAAAAATAAAAAGAAAAAAAGGCAAAGCCCGATCCTGGATATTATGATTGCGCTCATTTTGATCCTGGGCTTTTTCATTTTGAACTATCCTGCGATTTCCAATATATACAATCAATACAGGCAGTCTCTCCTGCTCTCAGATTACACGGAAGCCGTTTCGGATATCGATGAAAAGGAATTGGAACGATTGTGGAAAGAAGCGGAGGACTATAACGAGGATCTGGCGAAAAAAGGGCAGATTGTTTACCAGGACGCTTTTGCGTCAAAAGATAAAAAAGAAGATGAACAATACCAAAACCTTCTTAAGGTATCCGACGACGGGATCATGGGAAGTATTGAGATTCCTAAAATTCATGTCTTTTTGTCCATTGGACATGGGCTGTCTGAAAAAGTATTGGAAAAAGGCGTCGGTCATATGACAGGATCTTCCCTTCCGGTGGGAGGAACGACATCACACTGTATTCTGGCGGGACACAGAGGTCTGCCAAGCGCAGAACTTTTTACCAATTTAGATCAGATGGAAAAAGGAGATGAATTTTACCTTCATGTTTTAAACCACACGTTAAAGTATGAAGTGGACGATATCAAGGTTGTGCTTCCCGAGGAGGTGAACGGTCTATATCTGGAAGAGGGAAAGGATTATGTTACTCTGGTCACCTGCACCCCTTACGGGGTAAACAGCCACCGGCTGCTGATCCGGGGAGTCCGGGTGCCATACGACGAGACCGCAGAAGGAAGCGCCGGCAGTCCGGGAAGATCGCTGCTCGATTGGCTTTTGGAGCAAAAAATACTATTTCTCTCTCTTCTCGCAGTGGTGATCATTTTGGCGGGAATCATCCTTGGCGGCGGGAAAAAAACAAAAAAGAAAGAAAAGCCGAGAAGCAAAGCCAATGGATATAAAACAAAGATAGCTAAAGCCAATAGAGAAAAAACAAATACAAGCAAAGCCAACATAAAGAAAGCAAAGATAAGTAAATCAAAGTCAGACCAAGAAAATATAAACAAAGATAATTTAAAAAAGGATAATAATTAAAAAAAGGAGGGATTTCATGAAATCATGGATTAGGAAAAAAGGAGGAATATATTTGGGGATCATTTTGATTTTGACCCTGCTTATGCCGATCAATATAAAGGCAGCGCAGGCAAAGTCTAATATTGATCCGGATCATCAGGCAGGGGCGGTCTTTCATTATGTGCCGGGACAAACGACAATTAAAATTTATAAGATTGCCAACATTACCTCACAGTCCAGATTTACAGTGATTGCTCCTTTTGATGGAGAGCCATTTAACCAAATTACACAGATTCAGGAAATTAATGGCTTAGACGCCGACGGGTACAGCAGGCTGGCGTCCACATTAAAAACTTATATAGATATACAAAACACTGAGCCGACTGTCACGGTAGAGACCGATGAAAAGGGCTATGGTACGAAAGAGGATTTGGGAACCGGTATGTTTCTTGCCATCCCGGAGGATACGCAGGATTATGAGGCCCAGCCGGCTTTATTTAGTCTTCCGGGGCTTTTAGGGGAAGACGGAGAATGGGTCTACACAATGGATGTAGAGATAAAGTATACAGAGATTGAACACCAGACTACGAATGTTAAAGTCATTAAAGTTTGGGATGACAGCAATAACAAAAATAAGTGCCGTCCGGATTCCATTGAGGTTACACTGCGCGGCGACAAAAAAGATCTCGAAACCGTAGAACTCAACGAAGAAAACAGTTGGCAATATGAGTGGAGCGGTCTGGAAGACGGAATAAAATATACTGTAGTGGAGTCGGCGGTTCCGGATAATTATCTCATGGATAATACGGAAGAGACCAACAAAGAGACCGGAGCAAAAACGGTCACCTTAACTAATACATATGACGGTAAGAAAACTACGGAATCTACAACCGGCGGCAGCGGCGGAGAAAATGGAGGGACAACCCAGGCGTCCACAAACAGCACAACTCTCCCAAAAACAGGGCAGCTTTGGTGGCCGGTGCCATTTCTTTGCATCGGAGGAATGGCGGCATTTCTCGTTGGCGTGATTCGCAGAAAACGCTGGGAAAAAGACCATATCAGGTAAAAATGGCGGTGTTAAAGCTATGAACAGGCCAAAAAAGAAGAAAAAAGATTCAAAGGGCAGGGGCACCTTTTTTATGCTGGCCGGTCTTTGTTTGATCGCGGCGGCATTGCTCATTGTTCTTTATAATATTAAGGAAGCGGAGGATGCTTACGAGGCTTCCATGGAAGTGTTGCCTGTGTTGGAGGAATCCATCCAGAAAGAAAAAGATAAGGGATTCCAAAACGAAAAAGATCCCAATAGAGAGATGCCGACAAAAGTGATCGATGGAATCGCTTATATTGGCGAATTGAAGATCCCGGCCATCAACCTGGAGCTTCCCGTGATCTCGGAATGGAGTTATGACAAGCTAAAAATAGCGCCGTGCCGATATTCGGGTTCTGCCTATGCGGACAATATGGTGATAGCAGGACATAATTACGCCAGACATTTCAGCCCAATCAAAAATCTTCCGGTAAAAACGGATATATATTTTACTGATGTGGAAGGAACAGAGTTCCACTATCGGGTCACAGCGATGGAGATTTTGAAACCATCCCAAGTAAGCGAGATGACCGGGGAGAGAGAACAGTTGACGGATGAAGAAGAGCTGGAGGCGGATATTAAGGCGATCATGGAGGGAACTACGCAAGCCGAGGAAGAAATCCCGGAAAAGGATTGGGATCTTACCTTATTTACTTGTACATACGGGGGTCAGACAAGATACACTTTGCGGTGTAAGCTGGTTCACTAAACGGAAATATTTTTGTAAAGGAGAAACCGAATGAAAAAATCAATGAAAAAAATAACAGCTTTATTGTTAGCAATGATCATGATAATGGCGATGGGAATTTCCTTGTCTGCTGCTACGATCAATTTGACAAATGCTGATAATGCAGTAAAAAAGATGATTCAGGTAATTGAGACAGATCCGACTTCAACGGTGGGATGGAAGTTCACCAGCGAAGAGACGGCCAACGCTTACAAAAAAGCCTTTAACGATCTGGAGGCAAAGGAAATTATCGTGGCGTTGATCAAAAATAAAAATCCGGAGGCGCAAGTTCCGACTGCCTACCAAAATGTGGAGGCGGCAACGGCCGCACAGATCGACCGGGCGCTCAGTAATCTTATCATTGATGGAGAGTATAGTTCAGAGATCACCAAACCGGGCGTGTATGCAATTGACGCACAGGAAGAAGGATTTACTTACAAGAGAATGGCAGTATTTCTTGCCTTTGAAGGAGAAACCACAGATGAAGTCCAGGCAAAGAAGTCTTCTACTAGCATTGAAAAAGAGACCACAGATGAAGACCGTGTGACGGCAGTAGGGGATACGATCGGATATGAAGTAAACACTTCTTTCCCTTATATTAAAATTGACGCCCAGAATAAATACTATAAAATTATTGATACTTTGGAAGGAGCGTCCTATGTAGAAGAAAGCGTGACAGTGACCATAGGGCAAGAATCCGTTAATGTAACTCCAACCTTTACGACAGATACGGATAACCGTCCGGTTATGACTATTGATTTAAGTTCTTACATTACCGATGATAATATCCATGCGGGTAAGGCAGTAAAAGTGACCTATATTGTTAAAGTTACGGCTCCGACCGTGAAAAATACCGTAAGCCATGAGGGAAATGATGTGGAAGGTTCGGATGAAGAACAAGTATATTCCGGCGAGATCACATTGATAAAGACAAATGAAGATGGAACTGAAAAACTGGAAGGCGCAGAATTTGAAGTGACAAAGGGTGAGGAAGAAACACCGCTGGCATTTATCCTGGGTGAAGACGGCGTTTATACCTATGATCCGGAAGTTACGGAAAATTCTGTGACAAGAGTGTCTACGGGAACGGACGGAACAGCGGTGATCAACGGTTTGGACATCGGAACCTATACTTTTACCGAGGTAACAGCTCCGGAAGGGTATTCCCTTAACGAAAATCCGACGGAGGTAACCTTAGAAGTGACGGAAGACGGAGGAAAGGCAGAGGCAGCGGTTCAGGCAAGCGTAACCGTAAAGGATACCGCGCTGAATGCATTGCCGTCCACAGGCGGTAAAGGAACTTTAACTTTCACCACCATCGGTATTACGGTAATTCTGGCGGCAGCCGTTTTGTTAGTAGTTCGAAGAAGACGCAGCGCATAGACGAAAAACATTGGAAGAGAATCAAAAAAAGAACTGGACATCTTTGAAATATTCCTTATAATGAATAATAGGGTAATAGATTATAGTTTTAAATGATATTACATTATGATAAAACGATAACATAATGCAGAAGATGGAGGAAGATCATTATGAATATTCAGGAATTATTAACTTACATAGAGGAGCTATCCTTTAAAAATTCTATGTTTGGCTATGATAAGGATGATGTTGATATTCAGCTTGATAAGATATGTGATGAGATGGAAGCGCTGGTTGCAGCAAAGGATAAAGAGATCAGCCAGTTAAAGGGTGTCTCAGGAAGTAAGGCGCCAGCTCATACAAAGAAGGAAGCAGTACAAAAAAGCGCTGTCTCCGGTAATCAGGAAGATGTCACAGTGGATAACCTTTCTGATGAAGAATTAAGGAAAAAGTATTCTGATGTGGTGAAGGAGCTTGCGGTAGCGAAGAAGGTCGCTGCGGAAGCAGAGCAGGCAAGAGCTGCCCTTGAGGAAAAGTTAAGAGAGACGGAGGAAGCATTGGCGATCGCATCCGCATCCGCAGATGCTGCGAAGGTTGCACAGGATGAAGCAGAAGCCAGAGCAGAAGAGGCAATTCTTTCCAGACCGCCGCAGACACAGGAAGAAGCATATAGACAGTATCTTCGTAATGCGGAACTGTTGTGTAAACAGCTTGATGAAGTGGAGAATAAAAGAGACAACATATTGAATCTTGCGAACTCTCAGGCAGAAAGAATTATCACCGACGCCAAGAATCAGGCAGATTCCATTGTGGATAATGCACAGCTTAACGCAAAGAGGATCGATGAAGCGGCAGCGGCTAAGATCAGCAATGCAGAAGAACAAGTAAGACAGATTTTAGAAGACGGTCAGAGACGTTCTGATAAGGAACAGCAGCACTGCAACGAAATCATTGCCCAGAAAGAAAAACTCATTGCTTACCTCGACGGCGTTACCGGAGAGATCAAGACTTTAATTGATAAGGTTCAGACTCCTTATGAAGAGTTAAAAGCAGAATTTAAATCAGAATAATTCATAAAACATACTAGGCGGCGTCCTTATCAGGCGATGAAACATCGTTTCTTAAGGGCGCTTGCCTTTTCTATAATAATACTTTTCTATACTATCAGAGACAATGGAGGAAATAAAAAATTTATGGAATTGATTATTTTTGATATGGACGGATTGATGTTTGATTCAGAGGCCGTAGCGGCGAGAGCTTTTTTGGAAGTGGGGAAAAAGCGGGGATACGATGTTGATATGCCGATGTATATCACCTTAGTCGGTTTAGACGCCCGTTCCACTTGTGAAAAATATAGAGAGTATTTCGGGGAGGACGTGGATGCGGAGGCCTTGTATGAAGAAGTGGGAAACCGGATAAGCGAGATCGTGGAAGACGAAGGAGTTCCGGTAAAACCAGGCTTACTTTCCCTGCTCGATCAAATCGATGAGATGGGGGTAAAAAAAGTAGTTGCCAGCGGTTCGGACCGGGAACGAATCCTTGGATTTTTGGAACAGGTAGGCATTAAAGACCGATTTGACAATATTATTTCTTCGGAGCAGGTTTCCAGAGGAAAGCCCGATCCGGAAGTTTTTTTGGTCTCCTGTGAGAAAATGAACGTGAAACCGGAGAACGCCCTTGTTTTGGAGGACTCCTGTTTTGGAATTGAGGCGGCGTCCTGCGCCGGTATACCGGTGATCGCAGTACCGGATATGATCCCGATTCCGGAAGAGTTAAAAAAGAAATGCGTCGCCGTGAAAGACAGTCTTAAGGACGTGGATCTTAAGGAGATCTAGGAGAGGATTTCTGTGTCACATTTTTTTAGCCGGTACATATGATATATCAGATCATGAAAAATGCAGGGATGGCATAAGAATGAGCAAAATGGAAGGTTTTGACTGGCTGCCGGATTATAAGAATATTATGGCCTATGAAGGAGAAACAGACTTTTTGACTACCAAGGAAGTAGAGGAAGAAAAAGAGGGAACCCTTCCGCCGGAAGTATTGCAGCAGGAAGAACAACATTACTGGGATGATATTTCCTACGCCCTTGGTATGCTGCCCTTTGTGGCAAGAGAGATTTGGGCCGTGATCGATGCGGTGCTGGATCAGTATGAGTATAACGGCAGCCCGATCTATGTGGAAAGTCCGGACCAGCAGACGTTGGAAAGGATTGCCGGCGAGATTTTTATGCAGTTAAAATATTACGAAGACAGACCGACGGTGGAAGCGCCGGATGGAACTTCACAGAAGAATTATTATTATATTCCGGAGGATGAAAAAGCGTCCTATATGACGCCCCTGCGCACGGCAATTTTCATTATGATGCTGTGGAATATTAATGACAGACGACAGAGATATTGGAGAAGACAGAGGCTATTTGCCATGGATTGAAAACGTGCTGCATAAACTTGCAGCACTTTGTATTTCATGGTACAATCAAAAGATATAGTGATATGTAAGGATAGATATATGCAAGATTTAGTAAAACAGATAAAAAAGAATTTGGATGAAAGACTGCTCCTTATTTCCGTCAGCAACCCGAGAAATGCACAGGAAATAAAAAAATATACGATTCGTCCGGTGCAGATGAAGGGAGAGTTACTTTTTCAGGTTTCTGCTTTTACCAAAACGAAGGTTTTCCATGAAAATCTTAAAAAAGAGATGTTAGAGGACAGGTTGTCCGCAATACTGCCTTCCTATAAACAGGTTCTGGTAAAAACCCTTTCCGGAGAATTTTCGGCATTGATCAACAAACACGGAAAAGCCGCGGTAAAGATCCGACCGGTATCCGGCTCGCCTCAGGCTAAAAGCAAACCGGCGGATATCGAAGAGAGGCTTAGCCATAACCGGAAGAAAAAATATATTTTGGAGGAAGGAAAAAAGGTTCCTTTTCTGGTGGATCTTGGCGTGATGACCAAAGAGGGGAATATTGTACAAAAGAAGTACGATAAGTTTCGGCAGATTAATCGCTTTTTGGAGTTTATCCGGGACGTGGTTCCTTATTTGCCAAAGGACCGCGAGATCACGATCCTGGATTTTGGCTGCGGAAAGTCGTATCTTACCTTTGCCATGTATTACTATCTGAATGTACTGAAAGGATATGAGATCCGGATCGTCGGTCTGGATCTTAAGGAAGATGTGATTCGAGACTGCCGCAGGCTTGCGAAAAAGTACGGCTACGATAACCTGCACTTTTTAGAGGGCGCCATTGAAGACTACGAGGGGCTTTCTCAGGTGGACATGGTGGTGACTCTCCACGCCTGCGATACGGCGACAGACTATGCCCTTTATAAGGCGGTAAAATGGAATGCCAAGGTGATTTTAAGTGTTCCGTGCTGCCAGCATGAATTGAACTTGCAGTACAAAAAGGCAGCGGGAACCGAATTTGAACCCATTGCCGATTATGGGATCTTAAAAGAGCGTTTTTGCGCCCTTGCCACCGATGGAGTAAGGGCAAAGATTTTAGAATCCAAAGGATATGAGACGCAGATTCTTGAGTTTATTGACATGGAACATACGCCGAAGAATCTGCTGATTCGGGCAGTCCGAACGAAGCCTTTGACGGAAGTTCCTTTGCAGGAGGCGAAAGGCTTTTGCGAAAAATTCGGATTTCGTCCGTCTCTGCTTACTTTGTTGGAGGAAGATACGTCATGTTAGAAAAAAGAGAATCCCAGACAAAGGAGAGGAAAAAGAAAAGAAAACTATATATCAGGATACTAGGCGGAGTTCTGATTTTTATTTGCGCTGCTTTTGGAGTAAATTACTATATCGGGCAGGAGCAGGGCAGCATGATGACGGTGCCGGATAATCCTTCTTATCCGGTCATGGAGATCTCTTCGGAAGGCGGAGATTACAATCTGATGCCCGCTTACGAGAGTGAGATTGACTTGTCTTTGGTGAGAAATCAGGTTACCGCTGTGGAAAGCGGCAGCCCGTTAAACTTAAAGCTCCACTGTTATGATTATGATATCACGGCAATCCAGTATGTGCTTTTTGAGGAGTCTCCGGAAAATGCCGTGGAGGAAGGCACCATTAATCAATTGGAGACCATGGAGGAAAACGAAGACGTCCGGCTGGGGAAAATTCCCTTTAAGACGGCGCTGAACCGAAACAGAAGTTACTATTTAAAGCTTGCGGTGCGTCTGAATGCACAGACTCAGGTATTTTTCTATACCAAGATTCAAAATGCCACAGATTATCATTTTGAGAATTATCTGACCTTTGCGAAAGAGTTCCATGAGAACCTTTTTGATAAAAATGCCATAGAGTCTTGCCAGTCTTATTTGGAGCCGTCGACTGCCGCAACGAACAAGGATCTGAATACGGTGAATATCCGTTCCACGGTAAACAGCGTATTTTACGGCGGTCTGGAGCTTACTGAGGTCACCGAACCCCGCATTAAGGTAAAAGAGCTTAATAAAGTTTATGCGGTGTTGGAGGTGAGCAGCACGGCCACCCTAAAGGATGGGGGAGAAGACGTTCCGTACTATAATATTACCGAGGTTTACAAGCTGCGCTACACAGCCACCCGGATGTACCTTTTGGATTATCAGAGGACAATGGGGGAGATCTATGATGGGACGCTGATCCATTCCGAGAAGAATTACCTTGGACTGGGGATACAAAGTGATGATAGGGTGTCTTATCTGGCCTCGGATGATGGCCGGCTGGTGTGTTTTGTCACAGAAAAACAATTGTGGTATTATGACCATGACGCTTCGACGGTATCAAAGGTTTACAGTCTGACGGCAGATGATCTTTCCGATGTGCATAACAACGCCGGAGGAAGCGGGATTAAGCTTCTTAAGATGGAAGACAATGGTGATATCGTTTACTGTATCTACGGATACATAGACCGCGGAAGCGACGAGGGAAAAAACGGGATCGCGGTGATGAAGTATGATGCTTCGGAAAATTACAGCGAAAAGGCGGCCTTTTTGGAGACTTCCGTACCCTTTGATATCATGAAGCAGGATTTGAATAAATGCGCATATTTTAATGATAACGATGAAATGTATTGCCTTCTGGACGGCGATCTTCACAAGATCTCTCTGGCAGATCAGGAGGATGAAATCGTAGCTTCCGGGATTATCAATGAATCTTTGACTGCCTCAAAGGACGGCACGATCGTTGCTCTGGAAAAAAACCGGGATCTGACAAAGAATCGGCAGATCGATCTGCTGAACCTGGAAACCGGTAAGACGGTGACGATAAGCAGCGGGCAGGAAGAGAGGATACGGGCCGCAGGATTTATTTTAAATGATTTTATTTATCTGGTGGCCAAGGAGAGCGAAGTGGCCCAGGAAAAGAGCGGTTCCCTATGCTTTCCGGCTTCCTCGGTCCATATCGTAAACGGAGAGGGTGAAGAGATTCGCACCTATGAAAAGAACAAAAAATACATTATGGATACGGAGATCAACGGATCCGCTTTGGAAATGACTATGGCGTCAAAGAAAAACGGACGTTTTGTCACAGACAAGAAAAAGGGATACCTTCATTATAAGCAGGAAGAAGAGGAAGCTGGCGTATCTCTTACACAAGTTTTTTCCAACACTTATTGGAATCAGCTTTATGTGACCTTCCCGGAAAAGATTTATATCAAGGTGGCGCCGAAACTTAGCTATGCGCCGATCAAAGTTTCCGAGGAGGAAAAGAAGCTTCTTCTGGAAAAGAGCGACACTGTGATGGAACGATATTTCGTTTACGCTAAGGGAGAGCTCCAGGAAGAATGCAGCAGTCTTTCTGAGGCGATCGTGGCGGCGGATGAGCTTAGGGGAAATGTCATAGATAACGAAGAAAATATATTATGGCAGTGTGCTTTTTCTTCTTATGCTAAGGTTTCCGGCATGACAAGCGCCGGGGAAAAGGTTGCCAATAAGGATTCCCTAAAGGCGTGTCTGCGTATGATTTCCAAGGCATCCGGAAAGAATATGGAGGAAGATCAGATCGATACGCAGAAGAAATCCGTGATGGAGCTGATGGAAGACTGCACCGGAAAAAGGGCGTTAAATCTCACCGGTTCCAGTCTGGAATACGTTTTTTATTATATCGATCAGGGGATGCCCGTCCTTGCAAGGACATCCAATGCCAAATATATTGTGATCATGAGTTATAATGAAAAAAATGTCCGGTACTTAGATCCGGTGACGGCAGAGTCCACCGTGGTAACAATTTCCACCTTAAAAAATGCCCTGCAGACACAGGGCAATGTAATGTATAGTTATATTGGTGATTAGAACAGCAGATAGACCAGCGCATAAAGTAAAAGAAGATGCGCAGGATAAAAAACATAAAAAAGATATTTCCATCCCTTTCCCCTTTCCTGGCGATACAGGGACAGGGGAACCAGGGAGAGGATACAGACGAGCTGAATCGGGTAAGCCAGAGACAGCAAAACCAGAGGAATCATGCAAAATGCTAAAGAAGAAACTTCATTTTGGTCCGGATGATTTCTCTTGCGGTAATAAAACAGCAAAATAGTACACACGCCGACGGCCCCATAATCCACATGGAGCGCTTCGGCAAGCAGCAGGGCAAGAATGATGAAACCAAGGCGGAGCTGGTCATATCGGTGAGAAGAATATCTTGTAAGCAGCATCATCAGCCCGAAACCGATTGCCATAGTAAACATGACATTTTGAGCCGCCCAGGTAAAGGGGCCGGCAAGATCGTCCTTAAGGGAGGATTGCAGCGCAATGTCAAAAGGAAGCTCCGATAGTATGCCGAATAGAATAAGCCGCATAAGATAGGCGCGGCGGTTTTTCGTATAATAAAAGCCTTCCGCCAGAAAAAAGCAAAAAATCGGAAAGGCAAGCCGTCCGATTCCGTGGAGAAACAGATAAAGAGAATACGGAATATAAGGTTCGGCAACGACTCTAAAATGATCGAGGAACATGGAAATTAATGCGATATATTTAATTTGATATCCGGTAAGGGAATAACTTGGGTCTGTCATGGCGCCTCCTTTATCAAAAAACTTAAGGGATGATAAGCAGTATACCAAATAGGGATACGCAGGTTCATTATAAAAGATACGCCATAAAAAAGATACCCCAAATCACGATACGGAGGTAGAATAATGAGCAGGATGCAGGATAATAAACAGAAACAAAAAAAAGAGAGAAAACAGAAAAAGAGTCGTTTTTCCGTACTTTGGTTTTTGGATAAGCTTTTTAGCCTATGCGTTTTTCTGGTGGTCATTTTGGGTTGTTTGCTGATCGTGAGAAAGGCGGTCGTGCCGGTGGTCACTATGTACAGAGAGGCAAAGGAGCTGGTGGAAGAAAGTGACGAGAGTACCTTTAAGACGGGGCAGCCTTCGGTGATTTATGACGCCGAGGGAAATGAACTTAAAAAGCTTAAAGGGGAAAAGGAAGTGCGATACCTAAGCTATGAGGAACTTCCGGAAGCGGCGAAACTGGCGATCATCTCTGTGGAGGACAAACAATTTACCACCCACCGGGGAATTAGTATCGAGGGGATTCTTCGATCCGTCTTGTCGCTGATTAAAAACCGGGGCGAAATAAAAATGGGAGGAAGTACGATCACCCAACAGCTTTCCCGTAATATTTTCCTGAACTTTGACGAAACCTACAGCAGGAAAATCAAAGAGATTTTTATTGCCATCGCCTTGGAAGAGAAGTACACGAAGGAACAGATTTTGGAATACTACCTAAATAACGTATTTTTTGCCAATGGATATTATGGAATCGAAGCAGCGTCTCAGGCTTATTTCGGAAAGAGTTCCACGGAGTTATCCATAGCGCAGATCGCTTATCTGTGTTCGATCCCGAACAGCCCTTCCATGTACGACCCGTATCAGCATCCGCAGGCGACCATGACCAGAAGGGATAAGATCCTTAAAAATATGTATGAGGATGGATATATTGATCAGGCTCAGTATGAAAAATCCTTACAGGAAGATATAGAAATTTATCCAAAGACAGAGACTCAGACCAACGATTATGCGCAGACATATATTTTAAAATGCGCCGTGGAAAGTCTGATGCAGGCGCAGGGCTTTGAATTAAGGACGCAGTTCTCCTCAGACAGCGATGAAGAAGCCTACAACGAAGAATATGATGAACTTTATAACGTGTGCAGACAGAGCCTTTATAATAACGGATATAAGATTTATACCACCATTAACACCACCATTCAGGAAGAGCTTCAAAGCGCCGTGTCGGGAAAACTGGGAGAATCCTTTGTGGATAAAACCGACGATGGTATCTATGAGGTGCAGGGAGCGGCCGTATGTATCGATAACAAGACCGGAAAAGTGGCGGCCATCGTGGGAGGCCGTGAGGAAGACCAGGAAGGCTACGGACTAAACCGGGCTTATCAGAGTTATCGTCAGCCGGGAAGCGCCATCAAACCGGTTCTCGTTTATGCTCCGGCGTTCCAGAGGGGATATACGCCGGACAGCATCGTGGATGACAGTGAGATGAGTGGAGAGAACGCCGTTTCTAATGCCGGCAGTTATTCCGGCAGTATATCCATACGAAGAGCCGTAGAAAAGTCCAGTAACGTGGCGACCTACCGACTGTATCAGAGTCTTGGAGCAGAGGACTGTATGAAGTATCTGGAAAAACTCAATTTCAGCGGTCTGGAAAAGGAAGACTATGAATATGGCACAACCTGTCTTGGAGGATTTACCACCGGTACAACTCCTCTTGAGATGGCGGCAAGCTACGCGGCCCTTGCCAACGACGGCACCTATCGGATGCCAACCTGTATTGACAAGATTTTGGACGCCGACGATGAGGAGATCGTAAGCAGTGATGCAGATACCACATCCGTTTATTCTACTACTGCGGCAAGGATGATGACCAGCGTACTGGAAAGCTGTGTCACAGAGTACGGTGCGACAGCCTACGGATGCAGATTGGATACCGATATTCCGGTAGCCTGCAAAACCGGAACGACCACCGACAATGTGGATGGATGGCTGTGCGGATACAGCCCGTATTATACAACCGCAGTGTGGGTCGGCAAGGATCGTTACGAACCGGTGGAAGACCTTACAGGAAGCTCTTATCCTGCGGAAATCTGGACTTCTTTTATGAACGAAGTGCATCAGAGTGTTGTGAGGGATTCCAATCTGGAAGCGTCCTTTGGAGAATATGTCAGTACAGGAGAAAGCCGAAACTATGAGCCGACAGAAGAAGAGAAGGTGACAACGACGCAGGAAGAAGAGGCAGAGCCGGTGGAAAGTGAAGAGCCTTCCGAGGAACCGACGCAGGAAGAAGAAGAGCAGCAGGAACCATCGGAAGCTCCTACGGTTTCTCCGGAACCAGAGCCAGAACCAGAACCGGAGCCAGAACCAGAGCCAGTGGAAGAACCGGAACCGCTTCCGGCGGACGGCGGCGAAGATACCGGCGGAGAAGGACAGGGCTTTCAGGCGGAAAGTCATACGGGAGATACCTCAAGCGAGGAGATGACCGGAGAATAGACAAAAAATTAAAAAAAGGTATATAAAAATAAAAAAATGTTTTTTCCGGCCGGTTTGTGGCAGGTCGGAAAAAACATTTTTTTTGTGAGTCAATTTTATGGATTTCAATTATTATGGATTTCTATTCTTCAACGTAATTTTCAGAAATTTTATGATACTTGGAATATTCTTCCAGGCGGCTCTTAATTCGATCATGAGGATCCAGAATGGCGCTGATGGAAGCTTCATGGTTCAAAGAGTCGATCAGCAGCGCAAAATACTTGGAGATATCGCAGCTCTGATACCATTCTCTCTCCAAAAGATCCGGGCGCTGATAAGTGCTGTTTGTGGTAATCACACGGAAAATAAGACCGTCCTTGAAAGCCTGATCAAAAGAAGCCAGACCATTGGTAAACATACCAAATGTGGAGAAACAGAATACCCTGCGGGCCTTTCTGCGCTTTAATTCCTTGGCAACATCCAGCATACTTTCTCCGGAAGAGATCATATCGTCGATGATGATAACGTCTTTGTTCTCCACGGAATCTCCCAAAAATTCATGGGCGACGATCGGGTTGCGTCCGTTGACGATCACCGAATAATCACGGCGTTTGTAAAACATTCCGATGTCCACTTCAAGGACGTTGGCAAAGTAGATGGCGCGCTGCATCGCTCCTTCATCGGGACTGATCACCATCATGTGATCGTTGTCGATCTGCAAATCGTCTGTAGAGCGGAGCAGTGATTTTACGAACTGATAAGTCGGCATGACATTATCAAAGCCCTGCAATGGAATCGCATTTTGCACGCGAGGATCGTGGGCGTCTAAGGTAAGGATGTTATCCACGCCCATATTGCAAAGTTCCTGTAAAGCGAAAGCACAGTCCAGGGATTCTCTCGAAGTTCTTCTGTGCTGACGGCTCTCATAGAGGAACGGCAAAATCACAGTAATACTTTTTGGCTTGCCGGAAGCGGCGGAGATAAGTCTCTTAACATCCGCATAAATATCGTCCGGGGACATATGGTTTCTGTTTCCGCATACGGTGTATTCCAGACTGTAGTTGAGTACGTCGGCAATGATATAAAGATCGAGTCCGCGGACAGAATCGGAGATCAAAGCTTTTGCTTCGCCGGTTCCAAAACGGGAGCAGGTAGAATGGATGATATAAGTGTCCTTTTTATAATCCGCATAGCGGGGATCGTCTTCCATACCTTCCGGGATGCGGTTCTTGCGCCAATTAACGATGTAATTATCTATTTTTTTCCCAAGCTTTTCACAGCTTGGATGAACGATAATACCAAGTCTCTCCGTTGGAATTGTATCATACTTATCTGATCTCATTCGTTGTAGTCTCCTTCTAAAATATAGTGTACTCTGCTTGAGTAAGTTTCTTCAAACTTTTTATACCATTATCTTGATATATCCGTCAAGAAAAAAGGGTTAGTCTAAAGAAGAAAATGCTTTTTTTACCCGAATATCCTCTCCGTAAATGTGAAGCAGCGTATAAGATTCCACGATCCGGGAGAACACACGCTCCGTATATGCGGCGCTGATCTGCTTTAGGGACAGATTTGTACTGATGATCGTAGACTTCTTCTTCAAAATACGTTCATTAATGCATAGAAAAAGCTGAGAGTTTGTAAAGGTGTTCGAAAGCTCCGTTCCCAGATCATCGATGATCAGCAGATCGGCATTTAAAATCTCCTCCGGAGTCTCTCCCTCGTACTCCTCCCGGCGGAAGGTATAGTCTGCCAGTTGGGAGAATAACTGATAAGAGGTAAGATATAAAACCCGGCAGCCAAGACTTAAAATCTCGGCGCCGATGCAGCGGGTTAAAAAGGTCTTCCCCACACCGGCATTTCCGTAGACAAAAAGATTTTTGCCATCTTCTGATGGAAAACTGCGGATAAACTGCTGGCTCGCCTCATAAATGCGGGAGATATTCTCGTAAGGAGACAGTTTTTTTCCCGGAACCGGTTCCCGGGAATAATAATCCAGCCGAAAACGGCCAAAATGATCTGTGGAAGCGTAATCCTTTAAGTGGGAGCGCTCCAGAAAAAGACGGCTGATCTTTTGGGAGAAACAGACGCATTTTTCCCCGCAGACGTATCCCGTATCCCGGCAAAGCCTGCAGGTATAGATCGGATCCAGATAATCCGGCGGATAATGGTGAGCCGTGAGCAGAAGGGATTTTTTCTCCCGGTCCCGTTTGTCGTCAATGGAAAGCGAATCCTTCGAAGGAACCAAAGCCCCGGAAGGATCTAAAGATCCGGAAGACGTGAAATCTCTGGAGGGCTCTTCCGGGTGAAAGAGCCGGTATCTCGCTTTCGCCGCTTTCCTGGCAATCATTGCTTCGTCCATGGCGCGGATTTCCGGGATCTTTTCGTGGATTTCATTCCTGCGGGCGATTTCCCGGGCAAGATTTTCCTGCCGGATCTGATCGTATTGATGCATGATGTCTCTGTATTCTGATTGAGATAATTTCATAGATTACTCCTGTATTATTCCTGTATGTCCAAAAGCCGGGATTCCAAATCCTCGAAGTTATAGGAACGCTGTTCAAAGTTGTGGAAAGGATTGGAGGACGAAGGGTTTTTCCTTCGGTTGGTATCGCCGCTTTTTTCTCCGGAAGGCGAAGATGCTTTCTCCCTGGCATGGAATTTTTCATCCAGAGCGCGAATATCTTCTAAGGTGTGGATGCCTTGTCTCTTCCATTCCTCCAGGATACGGTTTGCATAAGGGAAGCTTGCCTGATGGGTCGTCATGAGAGAGCGGCTGCAAGCTTCTTCGATGATTTCCGTATCAAAGCCCATCTGGTTCCACTTGGTGATGTAGTCAAGCTCGGAAGTGCCCGGATTGCGTCCGGACAGTCCGAAGGCGCGCATGATGGCAAACACATTATGGTGATAGGCGCTGGTATTTTCTTTTGCTTTTTCCACGGTGTCGATGCCGCGCTGAAACCAGTTCATCGCCACGCTCTCCATATAGCGGACGCTCTTTTTGCCCCGAGAGACGCAATATTCGATGAGATATTCCATCAATTCCGGGGAAAACTTCAGTGATGTGTCCATATAACAGAAACTATTGAGCTCTGAGGTAGACAACGGTCTGCCCAGATAAGTCTCCGCCATGTAAATACTGTGTTTTAACTCGGCGGTTTGGGCCGCCGACTGCATGGAAACCGGAGAGAGGGTGTCCTTAGGGGGAAGGGGAGCAGTTTTGACCGGAGACAAAGGCTCCTTTTTCTCTTCCGGCATCGTAATGTCTAAAAGACCCTCTTTTTTCCAGTAATTGATCGCGCGCCAAACGTCCTTCTGGGTTAACTCAAGAAGATCAGCGATCTGGTCAACGCCTTCGAACTTTCCGCTGGAGATCAGACGGAGAAGGAGAAGGAAAATCTTGACGTATTCGCCGTCGGCCTTTGGCATATAATGATCAATAAATTCGTTGGATATGAGGGTGATATCCGGTTTTTTTTCTGTAGTAAAAGATATATTTGTCATGGGATTCATCCTTTATGTTATTTGGTATGTTTGATATCATAACATATTCATCTGAAAAAGGACAGACCTGCTTTTTGGGGAAGAAAAAAAGAAAATGTGGATAACTTTGTGGATAACTTTTCCGGGTTAAAAAGAGGAGATGTGGATAACTTTTGGGATAAAATTGTGGATAATGTGGATAACTTTGTGGATATATGTTCATATAGCAAAATTTTTTGGGGGTTTTTCTCTGAAAAATTCCAAATAATTCCAAAATCATTGAGAAATCCACAAAATCAACTGTGGATAACTTTTTTTGGAAATAGGGGATAAATAAATCAAAAAAAAGTTATCCACATCACTTTTGTGGATAACTTTTTTTAAAAATTTTCTTGGCGGGACGGTCCGCCGTTTGTGATATTTATCTTTTTTGCCGCGTTATCGCTTTAAAAGATGTTCTCCGATCTCTACCACATTGCCGGCTCCCATGGTAAGGAACAGGTCGCCTTCCTTAAGGTTGGCGGCGAGGAAGTCTTCGATCTCTTCAAAGCTTGGATAATAGTGAACGTCCTTGCCAAGTTTTTCAAGGCGGGAAACAATATCCCGGGAAGACACCAGACCGTTATCCGGTTCCCTTGCCGCATAGATATCTGCAAGGACGATGTGATCCGCCGTGGATAAAGAAGCGGCAAAATCGTCGAGAAAGGCGAGAGTCCTGGAATAAGTGTGAGGCTGAAATACCACCCAAAGTTCCCGATGCTTAAGTTCCTTTGCGGCAAGGAGAGTTGCGGAGATCTCCGTTGGATGGTGCGCGTAATCATCTACCACGAAGGCGCCCTCAAAAGTGCCTTTGTATTCAAATCTTCGCTTGGTTCCGCCGAAGGACAGCAGCCCTTTTAAAATGTTGTCCATGGAAATTCCAAGATCAAGGGCGCAGGCAATGGCGGCAAGGGAATTTAAAACATTGTGATTTCCTTTGACGTTCAAACGTACCTGGCCGGAAGCTTTCCCGTGGATATAAAGCGTATAGGAAGCGTTGCCCTTTGCGTCAAAATGGATATCCTTCGCAAAATAATCGTTGGATGGGTCCAGGCCAAAACGAAGACATCTTGTGGAAAGTCCCGCAAGGATATCGTCGGTATGTTCCATATCACCGTTTATGATGATCAGACCGTCCCCGGCGGTCTGGGAAGCAAACTGGCGGAAAGAGTGTTTGATATCATCAATATCCTTAAAGAAATCCATGTGGTCCTCTTCCACATTCAGGATAATGGAATACTTTGGATAAAATTCAAGGAAACTGTTGGTGTATTCGCAGGCTTCCGTGAGGAATACCTTGGAAGCGCCGACCCGGATATTGCCGCTGATGCGGTCTAACATCCCGCCCACGCTGACCGTTGGGTCGGTATCCGCCTGGAGCAGAATGTGGGTGAGCATGGAAGTGGTCGTTGTCTTGCCGTGGGTTCCGGCAACGGCAATGGAATCTAAGTAATTGGCCATGATCTGTCCAAGGAGCGCGGCGCGGGTAAGCAGTGGGATCCCCTTTTCCCGGGCGCACACCAATTCTTCGTTTTTCGAAGAGATCGCGGCGGTGTAGACGACAAGATCAATGCCCTCTGTGATATTTTCGGCTTTTTGCCCGATGACGATTTTGGCGCCGATGGAGGCAAGATGGCTGGTCGTTTCAGACTCCTTCATATCGGAGCCGGAAACGGTAAATCCCTTTGCCAGGAGAATCTCGGCCAGTCCGCTCATGCTGATGCCGCCGATTCCGATAAAATGAATATGTATGGGATGATCAAAATGGATTGTATACATAAGACAATTCTCCTTTGTACTTGTAGTTTTTTAGGCTTTGATAGCATCTTATAGTATACCTCACGAAATGGGCGGGTTCAAGAGCTGTGTTTCGATATTTTATTGGAAAATGCTTTTATTTTAAATGCCCCAGTGGTATAATATTACTATATGACAAAGGGGGAGATTCTTTATGATAAAGAAAGAAATGATAGCTATGCTGTTAGCCGGCGGGCAGGGCAGCCGCCTGGGCGTACTAACCTCAAAATTAGCGAAACCTGCCGTTGCATTTGGCGGAAAATACAGAATAATTGATTTCCCGCTGAGTAATTGTATTAATTCCGGTATTGACACCGTGGGAGTATTGACACAGTATCAGCCTCTTCGATTAAATCAGCACCTTGGAATCGGGATTCCATGGGATTTGGATAGAAATATAGGCGGAGTTACCGTGTTGCCGCCATATGAGAAAAGCGAGAACACAGACTGGTACACAGGAACGGCCAATGCCATTTACCAGAATATGGAGTATATGGAGTATTATCATCCGGATTATGTGGCGATTCTCGGAGGAGACCACATCTATAAGATGGATTATGAACAGATGCTCGAGTTCCATAAAAAGAATAACGCCAAGGTGACTTTGGCAACTTATGAGGTTCCATGGGAAGACGCCAGCCGCTTTGGATTGGTGATCACGGACGAGAACAACCAGATTACTGAGTTCGAGGAAAAACCGGAGAATCCTAGGAGCAACAAGGCGTCCATGGGTATCTATATCTTTAACTGGGATGTGTTAAAAAAGGCTCTGGAAACCTTGTCTGATCAGCCGGGCTGTGATTTTGGTATGCACGTCATTCCTTACTGCCACGAGAGAGGCGATAAGATTATGGCTTATAACTATCAGGGTTACTGGAAGGATGTCGGAACACTTTCCGCATACTGGGAAGCCAACATGGAACTGATCGATATCATTCCGGAATTTAATTTGTACGAAGAATTTTGGAGAATTTACACAAAGAGCGAAGTTCTCCGTCCGCAGTATTTCTCAGACAGCGCTAAAGTGACAGGCTGTATTATCGGAGAAGGTTCTGAGATTTACGGCGAAGTGTACAGTTCCGTGATCGGAGCTGACGTAACGGTGGAAGAAGGCGCGGTCGTATCCAATTCCATCATCATGAAGGGCAGCGTGATCAAGGCCGGCGCAAAGGTCGAGAAATCGATTATCGCCGAGCAGGTTGAGATCGGAGAAAATACAGAGCTTGGTGTGTTTGAAGAAGCGCCGAATAAGTTTAAAGAAAACGTATACAGCGGCGGTCTTGTGACCATCGGCGAGGGTTCTGTGATTCCTTCCAACGTCAAGATTGGTAAAAATGTTGCAATTGTCGGTGTGACTACACCGGAAGATTATCCGGATGGTATTCTGGCAAGTGGCGAATCCATCATCAGACAGTAGGAAGGCAGGTGACATAGATGAAGGCAATAGGTATTATTTTAGCAGGCGGTAATAATAAAAGGATCGGAAGATTATCCGACAAGAGAGCAATTGCGGCGCTGCCGATCGCAGGAAGCTACCGCGCGATTGACTTTGCACTCAGTAATATGAGTAATTCCCGTGTATCGAAGGTGGCGGTATGTACACAGTTTAACAGCCGTTCTCTGAATGAACATTTAAGCTCAAGCAAATGGTGGGATTTCGGAAGAAAGCAGGGCGGACTTTACGTATTCACACCTACGATGACGAAGGATAACAATTTCTGGTATCAGGGCACGGCAGACGCGCTTTATCAGAATTTAGATTTCTTAAAGAAAAGCCATGAGCCTTATGTGATCATCGCACAGGGAGACGGCGTTTACAAGCTGGATTACGCCAAGGTTTTAGACAGGCATATCGAGAAGAATGCGGATATCACCGTGGTATACACCACCTTAAAGGATACGGACGACGACCTGACCAGATTCGGAATTTTGAAACTGGACGAAAACGAGCGCATTATTGACTTTGAGGAGAAACCTCTGGTGGCAGAATCGGAGAATGTTTCCATTGGAGTTTACGTGATCCGAAGAAGACATCTCATTGAGATTCTCGAGCGCTGCGCTAAAGAGGACAGACATGACTTTGTCAATGATGTATTAGTCCGCTATAAGAATGTCCGCAAGATCTACGGCTACAAGCTGGATACTTATTGGAGAAGCGTTGCCACAGTGGATTCCTATTATCAGACCAATATGGATTTCCTGAAAAAAGATGTCCGGGATTACTTCTTTAAGCAGTATCCGGATGTATATTCCAAGGTTGACGACCTGCCTCCGGCTAAGTTTAATGTCGGATCAGAGATCAAAAACAGTATCATTTCTTCCGGATGTATCGTCAACGGAAGAATCGAAAATTCTGTAATATTTAAAGATGTTTATATCGGTAACAATTGTACCATTAAAAATTCCATCATTTTAAACGACGTATATATTGGTGACGATTCTTATATAGAGAATTGTATCGTAGAGAGCCGGGACACACTTCGTCCTGGAACCAACTATGTCGGCACGGATGGTGAGATTAAGATCGTCGTGGAAAAGAATGTAAGATATATTCTGTAATGTATACTAGGGGGAGTTGCTATGCAGATCACAGATATCCGTATTCGAAAGATCTCACAGGACGGAAAGATGAAAGCAATCGTTTCCATAACCTTCAATAATGCATTTGTGGTGCATGACATTAAGGTCATTGAAGGAGAGAGAGGATTATTTATTGCGATGCCAAGCCGCCGGACTTCCGACGGAGAGTATCGGGATATTGCTCATCCGATCAATTCTGAGACAAGAGATTATATACAAGATACGATTCTTCGCAAATATCAGGAAGTTTTACTTGAAATCGGCGGAGAGACAGAATAAACTAAGCGGTGTGGCCAAGGCTGCACCGCTTCTTTACGCAAAGGGCAGCGGCCAAAAAGGAATGCGGACGCATAAGGTAAGATTTTCCATGAAAGGCTATAGATCATGAATACAAATAAAATATTTGCGGGGATGTTTCATTTCTTTCGCCATTTTAAACGAAAAGAAAATAAAGTAACGCTTATAGAAAAACTGGATACCGGAGGATGCGGCAGCCTGTTTTCTATAAAAGAGGAATGTGAAAACCGGGGACTGCCCCTTACCTTTCATGTGATCAATCACAAAGACTATGAAGTAAGCCTTTCCAATCTGCCAAGGCTGTTTTGGCTGTTTACGGTGAAAGCCTACCATCTGGCTACTTCCTCCCATATATTTTTAAATGATAATTTCATGCCTCTGGCTTATATGAATATGGACCCGGAGACGACGGTGGTTCAGTTGTGGCATGGGATGGGATCCTTTAAAAAGTTTGCCGGTTCCTCGGAGACCGATCCGAAGGTCTTAAATACCCTGTTTCAGGCAAACCAAAGGGTGACGCATATTCTTGCAAGCGCCGAGGGGATACGGAAGAATTATGCCGAGGCGTTTCTTGTGCCCGAGGAAAAGGTGCTTTCCATAGGATGCCCCCAGGCAGATTACTATTTTGCGCCCCATGATATAAAACGGTGGAGAAAAAACTTCGACAAAAGATTTCCGAAAGCCAGAGGCAAGAAACTTATTTTGTATGCGCCGACATTTCGGGATGATCCAAAACGGGATGAGGAGCTCCTTTCCCATTTTGATTTTGAAAGATTTCAGAGGGAGCTTGGAGAAAACTATTGCCTGATGGTCCGTCTGCACCCGCAGATCCACGGGGGCAGGGTGCCGGACAGCGTGATTAACATGACGGGTTATCCCAATGTAAGGCAGCTTCTTCTTTTGACGGATATCCTCATCGCAGATTACTCTTCCATTGCGGTGGAGTATGCGCTGCTTGGAAGGCCGATCTATCTCTATGCTTTTGATAAAGACTGGTATCTGAACCATGACAGAGGGTTTTATTTTGATTATGAATTATCTGCGCCGGGCCCGATCCTTAGTTCCATGGAAGAATTAATCCGGGCGCTGAAGGATGAAACCTGGGAGAAAGACAAGGTGTTATCCTTTGCAAAGCTGCACAATGACTATTTTGACGATCAGTCCGCAAAGCGAGTGGTGGATTTTTATTTTGGCGTACAGGAAAGGGAGAATGACATGAAGATCATTGCGGGACTTGGAAATCCCACGGACAAATATAAAGGAACCCGTCATAACATCGGATTTATGGCGATTGACAAAATCAGTGAAAAGTATAATATTCCGATAAATCAGCATAAATTTAAAGGGATGTGCGGCAGCGGATGGATCGGCGGGCAGAGAGTGCTTTTGATAAAGCCGATCACTTATATGAATCTAAGCGGAGAAAGCATCGGGCAGGCGGCAGATTTTTATAAAGCTGCGCCGGAGGACGTTCTGGTCATTTACGACGATATCAGTTTAGAGCCGGGGATGCTCCGCATCCGCAAAAAAGGAAGCGCCGGAGGGCATAACGGGATGAAAAGCATTATCGCCCATCTGGGATCAGAGAGTTTTCCGCGCATCCGCATCGGAATCGGGGGAGAGAGACATCCCGGCATGGATCTTGCGGATTATGTCCTCGGGCATTTCGGCAAGGAAGAAAAAGAAGGGATCGACGAGGCCCTTGATAAAGCGATCATGGCCGTAGAATTAATTTGCCAGGAAGAGATCGGGGAGGCCATGAACCGATACAGCGTGGGTAAAAAGAAGAAAAAGAAAAAATTAGAAGAGGAAAATGGAGAGGCTTAAGTGAGAGCATTACAGGAACCGTTATTAAGTTATGGAAAGTATCAGGACATTAAAAAAGAAAAACAGGCAGGGAAGTTTCCTTTATTGATCAACGGCTGCCAAAACTCCCAGAAAGCGCATCTGATTTCCGTTCTGGGAGAAGGGGCTCCCTGCAGGCTGATTTTGACTTACCGGGATGAGTCGGCCAGGGAGCTATATGAAGACATGAGTTTTTTTGACCGGGACACGGTGCTGTATCCTTCGAAAGATATGCTGTTTTACAACGCTGATGTACACAGTAATGAGGTGGTAAAACAGCGTATGACGATCTTAGAGCGGATCAGACAGGGGGACTCCTTAACCATTGTCGCCGGTTTTGACGCAATTTTAGAAAAACTGGTTCCCTTTGAGGCAATCAGGGAAAACACCTTTACTTTGGATTATGACTCGGTGGTAGATACGGGGGCGGTCCGTTTAAAACTTGGGGAAATGGGCTATGAGAGCAACGGATTAGTGGAAAGACCGGGAGAATACTCCATCCGGGGAGATATTATCGACATTTTTCCCTTGACGGCAGAGTATCCGGTGCGCATTGAGCTTTGGGGAGAGGAGATAGATTCCATCCGAACCTTCCATGTGGACAGTCAGAGAAGTCTGAACAACATTGAGAAAGTGACCGTCTGCCCCGCGACAGAAATCATGCTGCCGAAAGACCGGATTAAGGAAGTTCTTTTGCGGATGGAAAAAGAGGCGAAGGAGCAGCTTAAGCGGTTAAAAGAGGAAAAGTTAAAAGATTCCGTTTACCGGCTAAAAAAGGTAAAAAATACGATGACAGAAGAACTTTGCACCCTTGGAAAGATCACAAGCGGAGAAAGCCTTTTGTCTTATTTTTACGAGGAGACCGAGTGCCTTCTGGATTATTTGCCAAAGGATACTCTGATCTTTATCGATGAACCTTCCAGAAGCGCCGCGCGGGGCGAAGCCTATGAAAATGAATTTTCCATGTCCATGATCAACCGGTTAAGGGGCGGATATCTTTTGCCCGGACAGGCGGATATCCTTTACAGCTATGAAGAAACAATGGGAAAAGTGGAAAATAAATCCGTTATTTTATTAAATTCCTCCATTATTTCTTCGGGAGAATTTAATCCGGTGAGCACGCATGATATCTGGGTAAAATCCATCCCTTCTTATAATAATAGTTTCGAACAGCTAATAAAGGATCTAAAGAACTGGTCGGACAAAAAATACAGGATCATGCTGATGTCCTCTTCCAGAACCCGGGCAAAAAGGCTTGCGGAGGACGTGACAGACCAGGGACTTACGGCGTTTTATGCGAAGGACTACGACAGAAATATCGAGCCGGGAGAGATTATGCTGGCGGCGGGAAGATTAACCTCCGGTTTTGAATATCCCGATCTAAAGTTTATTGTTCTGACAGAAAAAGATATTTTTAAGTCCAGGAAGAAAGAACGCCGCAGTCCGAAACATAAAGGAAAAGGGATCGGATCCCTCCAGGAAATTACCATCGGGGATTATGTGGTTCATGAAAAATATGGGCTGGGAATTTACCGTGGAATGGAACAAATCGAGACGGAGGGCGTGGCCCGGGACTATATAAATATCGAATACCGGGATGACAGCAATCTGTTTATCCCCGCTTCCCAGCTTGAGGTGATCCAAAAATATGCCGGGGGAAATCAAATTAGCCCGAAGCTTAATAAACTGGGAGGGAACGAATGGGAGAAGGCCAAAAGAAAGGTCCGCGCCCAGGTACAGATCGCCGCAAAGGATCTGGTCAATCTCTATGCGAGAAGGCAGACCGGAGAGGGATTTGTTTTTTCACAAGACACCATCTGGCAGAAAGAATTTGAAGAATTGTTCCCTTATGAAGAGACGGAAGACCAGCTTCTCGCCATAGAAGAGACCAAAAAAGATATGGAAAGCGCCAAGATCATGGACCGTCTGATCTGTGGGGATGTGGGCTATGGGAAAACCGAGGTGGCGATCCGTGCGGCCTTTAAGGCGGTGATGGACAGCAAGCAGGTTGCCTTTTTGGTGCCTACGACTATCCTTGCCCAACAGCATTACAATACCTTCAAGGAAAGAATGAACCATTACCCCATCGAAATTGCTGTGTTGTCCCGCTTTTGTTCGGCGAAGGAAGAACGGCAGATCAAAAGCGACTTAAAAAAGGGCAAGATCGACGTTGTGATCGGAACCCACAAACTTCTCTCTAAAACCGTGGAATTTCGGGATCTGGGACTGCTGATCATCGATGAAGAGCAGCGTTTTGGCGTAAAACAGAAGGAGAAGATCAAACAGATCAAAAAAGACGTGGACGTTCTTGCGTTATCGGCAACGCCGATCCCGAGAACATTGCAGATGAGTATGGCGGGGATCCGGGACATGAGCCTTTTGGAAATCCCACCGGTGGACCGCCGCAGTGTGCAGACCTATGTGTTAGAGTACAATGAAGAGCTGGTGCGGGAGGCCATCACCAGGGAACTGGCCAGAGGAGGCCAGGTATACTATGTCTACAATATGGTCAAAGATATCGATTTGATCGCGGACAGAGTAAAAAGTCTGGTTCCCGACGCCAGAGTGGAATACGGGCATGGGCGAATGGGAGAACGCCAGTTGGAAGATATCATGATGCGGTTTATTAACCGGGAGATCGATGTGCTGGTCTCCACGACGATCATCGAGACCGGGCTGGATATTTCCAACGCCAACACTATGATCATCCATAATGCCCAGATGTTTGGCTTGGCGCAGCTATATCAGTTAAGGGGAAGAGTGGGGCGTTCCAGCCGGACCGCCTACGCATTTCTGATGTATCAAAGGGACCGCCAATTAAAAGAGGTCGCAGAAGAGAGGTTAAAGGCGATCCGGGAGTTTACCGATCTTGGCAGCGGCTTTAAAATCGCCATGCGGGATTTGGAGATCCGGGGAGCCGGCAATCTGTTAGGCGCCGCGCAGTCGGGGCATATGGAGACGGTAGGATACGAGCTTTACTGCAAGATGCTCAACGACGCGGTAAAAGAAATGAAGGGAGAAAAGAAGGAGGAGGAGATTTTCTATACTTCCATGGACGTGTCCGTGGATGCCTTTATCCCTTCGGATTATGTGGAAAATGAAAGTCAAAAGCTGGCGTTATACAAGAGGATCATGCTCATCGATGAAAAAGAGGAGGCAGAAGACATGATCGAAGAGCTGACAGACCGCTACGGGGACGTGCCGGCTCCGGTGATGAGGCTGTTGGATGTGGTGCTGCTGCGGGCTAAGGCTCATGACGTATGGATCACGGCGATTGAGCAAAAAGGAACGCAGATTCGCTTTGTGATGCATGATAAGGCCAGGGTGAAAGTGGAAGAATTGGACGGATTTCTAAAAGAGTATGGAGGAAAAATGAAAATCCCTCCGGCAAAAGAACCGGCTTTTGTCTTTGAGGCAAAGGAAATTCCCAAAAAGGAACTCCTGGCTAAAATACGCCAGATTATCGAAAGAATCAGTGGATTAATGGAGACAGATGTGATAAAATGAGGCTTGCGAACCGAACAAATCCATGAATCGGCTTGAGAGTATGATGGAGGATATAACATGAAATATAGATTAATCAAAGGGATGGCCCTTTGCTGCGCCCTGTCGCTCACCGTGGGGATGGCAGGATGCGGAAACTCTAAAAACAGTGCGAAAACAGAAAACGCAGACCAGATATTATTTTCTTATGACGGAGAGGACGTCACGTTAAAGGAAGGCTGGATCTATGCCAAGATGACGGCTGCCAGCTACGAGCAGTATTATACTTCCTATTTCGGAGAAAACTTCTGGACCATGGATATGGGTACGGATGAGGAACCGCAGACCTTTGAGGAGTACGTAAAAGAACAGGTGATCAATCAGATCAAGCAGGTGATCGTGTTAGACCACCAGGCCGAGAAGGCCGGATTAAGTCTGACAGAGGATGAGACCGCAGACTGCGAAAAGTACGCAAAAGCGTTTGCCGAGGATGAAAACGGATCCCAGATTCTGGAAGACTGCAATGCGTCCGCCGAAGATATGCAGCAGATCTATGAAGATAATAAGCTGGCGTCTAAGATGCAGGAAGAAGCGGTGAAGGATACCGACACCGAAGTGAGCGACGACGAGGCCAGACAGACGACGATCGCCCGTATCGTGTTTGAGACAACCACCGAGGATGAGGAAGGCAACGTCACCGATATGACGGACAAAGAGAAGGCCGAGGTGAAAGAAAAGGCGCAGGAGGCCCTCAACAAGATCAAAAACGGTACTTCCCTGGAAGATGTGGCAAGTGAGGAAGAGTATTCCAACACCAGCGAGACCTTTGGCGCCGGAGAGTCCGAAGAAGGAGAAGATTTCGAGAAGAAGCTGACCAAGGTAAAAGACGGGGAACTGATCGATGAAGTGATGGAATGTGATAACGGATATGTGGTCGCACAGCTCACCGCCTACACCGACGAGGACGCCACGGCACAGCAAAAAGAAACCATTATTTCCCAAAGACAGCAGGAGACGTTTTACGAAGTCTACGGAGAGTGGACCGAGGAGCTGGAAGAAGACTGGGATTATGAGGAGGATGTCAATCAGACTCTCTGGGCAGAGGTTGTCTTAAGAAGCGAAGACTCCACTGCGACAGAAAGTGTGGAGGAGACGGCTCCGGCAGAGGAAGGAGATACGGCGGCCGAGACCGGTACGCAGGCAGAGTAGCCTATGAAGGAAACGATATTATTATATAATTTAAAGTCGGACCAGACAAAAAGAGCGCTCAAAATGCTCTGCGCCCAGCAAGGGATCCGTGTGTGCGGCGTTTCGCCGGAGCAGTACGGCATTCCCCTTGGGATTCTTGCCGGAGGAACGAAGGAACAGCAGGAAGAATACCGGGCGCAGTGCCCGGCGCCGGAAGCGTTTGAAGAGGAGATGATGGTGTTTGCTTTTTTAAGCGACAAAAAGCTTAACCAGTTTCTTCAGGCGATGCGAAAAAATAAGCTTCCGAGGATCCCATTAAAAGCAGTGCTCACAGAACATAACGCAGTGTGGGATTCCGCAGCGCTTTGCAGAGAGCTTCGCAGGGAAGAAGAAGCGATGAAGGAAATGAAAAAGTCCGGAAATCAGGAATCTTGAATCAGAAATAAAAGTGAGATATAAAAGAGAGAACAGTGTGGCATAAAGATAACAAAGGGGGAGTTATTTATGAACATTTCGTTTTATCTGATACCCAAAAGCGACGTGACTTATCTGGAGACAGACCATACCACCTCCCAGGCGCTTCGTTTGCTGAGAAAAAAAGGATACCAGGCGGTGCCCGTGATCGATAAGGAAGGACATTATGTTGGTACGATCTCAGAAGGAGATTTTCTTTGGACGCTAATGTTAGACTACCGCAAGGATGCGGAAGCGATGAATAATAAAAAAATCGGTACGTACCGGCTGAAATGGGATTATCGGTCTGTGAGCGTGGATGCGGAGATGGCCCAGCTTAGAAAGTATATCGTCAATCAAAACTTTGTTCCGGTGGTGGATGGACGTAATGTTTTTATTGGAATCGTGACAAGAAGAACCATTATCAGCGCGCTGATCAAACAAAGAGCAGAGAAGGAGAAGCAGCAAGATGAATAATCTGCCAGAGCCTTTTCTTGCGGTGATGCAAGAGATACTAAAAGAAGAGTATCCTCAGTTTCTGGAAGGATACGAACAACCAAGACAGTATGGGCTCCGGGTAAATACCAGTAAAATATCTGTGGAGCAATTTGAAAAAATTGCTCCTTTTTCTATGAAAAAAATACCCTGGATCTCCAACGGATTTTATTATGAAGAAAACGAAAACCCCGCAAAGCATCCCTTTTATCAGGCGGGGCTGTATTATTTGCAGGAGCCAAGCGCCATGACGCCGGCTTCCCGGCTCCCGGTTTCTCCCGGGGATAAGGTGCTTGATCTATGTGCGGCGCCGGGAGGGAAAGCCACGGCTCTTGGAGCCTGTTTAAAGGGAGAGGGGCTTTTGGTGGCAAATGACATAAATAAAGCGAGGGCGAAAGCCCTTTTGCGAAATGTGGAGCTTTTCGGACTGCCCAATGTTTTTGTGACCAACGAGCCGCCTTACCGCCTTCTGGAAAGTTTTCCGGAGTACTTTGACAAAATCATGGTGGACGCGCCCTGTTCCGGAGAGGGGATGTTCCGGAAAAATCCGGCGGTGATGGAAGCCTGGCAGGAAAAAGGTCCGGAATATTTTTCAAAAATACAAAAAGAGATCATCCTACAGGCGTTTGATATGTTAAAACCGGGCGGAAAAATGCTGTATTCCACCTGCACCTTTTCTCCTCTGGAAAATGAGGCGGTGATCACCTATCTTCTAAACAACCGGTCTGCCCGCTTGATCCCCATGGAGAATTACGAAGGATTTTGCGAGGGGCTTACCGAGGCGCCCGGCCTAAAGTTTTGCCCGGAATGCCGTCTGGCAAGGCGAATCTGGCCCCACCACATGGCGGGAGAAGGACATTTCCTTGCGTTGCTTACAAAGCCGGAAGGCCCCGGGGATGGAGACTTCGCTAAAGACCGAGTTTCTTTTTCTGATCCCGGAGAAGGTCCGGATTCCGGAAAAGGAGAAGATAAAGAAGGAAGAGGGTGGAAAACGGCGAAAAATAAAAGAAAGAAAACCCGAAAAAAAGAGAAAAAAGGTACGCTGCAAAAATCCGTCGGAAAAGAAGACAAAGAAATCCTAAAAGAATTTTTATCCAAAGTGCGATATCCCTTTGTGGAAGACGCCATAGAGATCCGCGGCGATAAGGTCTACTATGTTCCCAACCCTTCCTTTGAGGGGCTGGGCCTCCATTTTTTAAGAAACGGAGTCTACCTGGGCGACCTGAAAAAAAACCGCTTTGAGCCGTCGGAACCTTTTGCGCTGCTCCTTACAAAAGATCACTTTGAGCAGACGATCGATTTTAAAGAGCAGGACGAGCGGCTCAAAAAGTATTTGAGGGGAGAATCCTTCGACGTGGCGGATCTTTTAAAAGCTCCGGCAGGGGGATGGTGCCTTGTGTTAGCGGAAGGATATCCTCTGGGATTTGCGAAACTTACCGGAAGCATTCTAAAAAATAAATATCCGTCAGGCTGGAGAACCCACTAACGGGTTCTCCAGCTCCAACAATTTTATCATCCTTCCAGAGCGAGCGTTTTCAACGCCTCGATACCCTCTTTGACTTCTTCCATAGTATTAAAAGAAGAAAAACTAAATCGCACTGCGCCCTGTTTTTCGGTGCCCAGACATTGGTGCATCAAAGGAGCGCAATGGGCGCCGGCTCTGGTGCAGATTCCGAATCGCTCGGAGAGTTCGTCGCTCACGATGGCCGAGTCATAATCGCCCAGATTTAATGCGATGATCGGAGCGCGAAGGGGAGAGCGAAAGTCTCCGTAAATTTTTATGCCGGGCAGGTCTTTGACTCCCTGATAAAAGGCATTCATGAGACTATGCTCTTTTTCATAAAGGCGCTCTGTTCCCTGTTTTTGAATATATTCTAAAGCTGCATGAAGCCCCGCGATCCCGTGTACATTTAATGTGCCGGCTTCTAAGGCTTCCGGCATACTCTGAGGATGATGTTTCTCATAAGAATGAATACCGCTTCCGCCCACCAAAAGAGGGCGGATTTTTATTCCTTTTTTTAAGCAGATCCCGCCGGTTCCCTGGGGGCCGAGAAGACTTTTATGTCCGGTAAAACAAACCGCATCAATATGCATACGCTGCATATCGATGGGAAGAATCCCTGCGCTTTGGGAGGCGTCCACGATCAGGCATACGCCATGCCGGGTGCAGATTTCCCCGATCCTGGCAAGATCTAAAACATTTCCGGTGAGATTGGAAGCGTGGGTGACCACAACGGCCTTAGTTTCCAGACGGATTGCCCGTTCCAACGCGTCGTAGCAGATCTTTCCCAGAGAATCCGCCGGAAGAATCGTTAATTGAATGGTTCCCCGGGCTTCCTCAAGATATAGAGGACGCAAAACAGAGTTATGCTCCAAAGAAGTAGTGATGACATGATCCCCCTTTAGAAACATTCCCTGCAAAACGATATTCAGCGCTTCCGTAGAATTATGGGTAAAGCATACGAACTGTTCCGAATCACCATGAAACAGCTCACAGATTTGCCGTCTTGTTTCAAATACAATTTTTGCGCTGTTTAAAGAAGCAAAATAAGCGCCTCTCCCCACATTCCCCGCAGACATTAAAGCCTGAGAAACAGCGTCGATCACGCATTCGGGTTTTTGTAGGGTGGTGGCGGCATTATCAAAATAAATCATAGTTTCTGGATTCCTTTCCTTCGGCAGCCGTAGTTGATGGCAATATTATATCATGGATTATGAATAAAGTAATATTATGGTGAGCTTGACTTTTTATACAGTTTTATATAATATTAATTTGTGACCAGGTGAATTTTAGAATAATTGCACATATATTTTTGAGCGGGATATCGTTTCTGTGTCAGATGATACAAATGATTTCAAAAAAATCGGGAATTTTTATCATACATATGTGTATGTGCGATTATTTTGCACCATGATTTTAAAGAAGGTATTTTAAAAAAGGAGAGACAATATGGCAGCAAAAATTTTAATGACCGGAAGTATTATGATTGATTTGATTTTACAGATGCCGCGGGTTCCACATCCAAGTGAAAGTTTGCTGGGAACATCCTACTCCAATGCAGGAGGAGGAAAGGGAAGTAATTCTGCTGTTGCGGCGGCAAAGGCAGGGGGAGAAGTTTCTGTGTGCGGCACATTGGGAAATGATTCCAACGGAGAAGCTTTGCTTGGTATGTTAACAGATGTGGGAATTAATGTGAAGAATCTTACTTTAAAAGAAGGCGCTAACACGGGAATGGCTGTTATTATGCTGGAAGAAAGCGGAATGAATCGAATCGTTATCTACACTGGCGCAAATAATGACACTACGCCGGCCGCAGTGGAAAAGGCTTTTGAGGGAGAAGAATACGACGCTTTGATGATGCAGCTTGAAATCCCGCAGGAGACAAATATCCGTGCGTTTGAGATCGCCCGCGAGCGTGGAATGGTGACTTGTCTTGACGCAGGTCCGGCCCAGAGCTACCCGCTGGAAAAATTTGACGGCATTACAATTCTTTCCCCAAATGAAACAGAGACAGAGGCACTTACCGGCATTCTTCCAAAGGATGACGAGACAAGCCTTGCGGCAAGCAAGATCTTAAAGGAACGAAGCAATTGTAAATACGTAGTGCTGAAAATGGGAGATAAGGGTTCCTTTGTTTATGGAGAAGGCATTGCCCAGATGGTGCCGACATTTAAAGTAGAGACAGTGGATCCTACCGCAGCAGGCGACTGCTTCACCGGAGTTTTGGTAAAACAGTATGTAGAGACGGGAGATATCCTTGCTTCTGTAAGATATGCGAGCGCAGCGGCTGCTATTTCCGTGCAGTATCTCGGCGCACAGCCATCTTTGCCAACCAAAGAGCAGATTGAAGCATTTATTAAAGAGAGGGAATAAGCGTCCGAATTTCTTCAGAAAACCTCCAAAATACAAAAATAGCAATCGCTTCTTCATTTTTGGGAAAATAGTTTCACAATTTTTCAGACAAATAAAGAAATATGTGAATATTTTGTGAAAAATGAATTGCTTTTCTTTATAAACTATGTTAACTTAAATGTACGGACTTATAAAAAGTTAAGGAAAAGGAGGAATCTATGAAGAATTTAAAGAAAAGTTTATCATTTATAGTTCTTGCAATGGTCCTTTGCTTTACTTTCGCAATTTCTGCAAAAGTAAATGCCGCAGAAGTATCCGTGAAAACTACGGAAAGCCTCTCCGCTGATATGGGAATTAAGGCAGGAGCGTCAGTATTATCCAGAAACTATTTTCAGGTGAAAGGATTTAACGTAAGCAGTAAGTATTTTTATATTACAGTGTCCTATCCAAGCAAGACCTCTTATATGCAGGTTCAGCTTCAGAACGCAAACAAGTCTACTCTTAAGACATGGAATGTAAAGGGTGGTTCTGGTGTTTATCAGTGTGATTATTCTTCCCTTGCTAAGAATAAGATTTATTATTACAGAGCTCGTGCTTATTACTCCACAGGTAAGTGGGGAGCATGGTCTTACAGAAGAGCGTTCAGTACCGCAGTGCCGACTCTTACCGGTAAGAACTTTGTAGTTAATGTTAAGGCTCCAGCCGTTACCGGCGTAAAGAGCTACGATTTATGGATGTCCGCAACAAGCAGCTCCAAGGGATTTAAGAAAATTGGTGCGGTAAAACCGGGAGCTACGGTAAAACTCTCCAAGTTCAACGGAAGAACCCTAAAATCCTACGGCTATCGTCATAGCTTCTATTTCTTCCTGAAACCATACTTAAAGAGCGGAGCTACCGACGGTTTGTACGCAAGACCGGGAATATATTTTTACTTACAATAACAAGTGAATAATGCAAAACATAATTCTAGGCTCTGGTTTTCCAGGGCCTGTTTTGTGACAAAAAATAATTGTATTGGATTGTATTGGAATAGGAAAAATATGTCTTTTAGGATTCTTAAGTTAATGAGAAAGGCCGCATAAAAAGAAAAGTACAACTAAAATTTGATATCAGGAGGAAGATCATGTTAGAAATCGGAACAAAAGCCCCGGAATTTACCCTTCCGGATCAAAATGGAGTGTTTCACACTTTAGCAGAATATAGAGGAAAAAAGGTAATCTTATATTTTTATCCAAGAGACAACACGCCGGGCTGTACGAAACAAGCCTGCGGTTTTGGAGAGCGTTATCCCCAGATCAGAGAAAAGGGAGCTGTGGTCCTTGGGGTAAGCAAAGACACCGTAAAATCCCATAAAAACTTTGAAACAAAACATGAATTGCCATTCACCTTATTATCCGATCCTGAACTTACCGTCATTCAGGCATACGATGTGTGGAAGGAGAAGAAACTGTACGGAAAAGTGTCCATGGGAGTGGTTCGGACGACATATCTCATCGATGAAGAAGGCGTGATCATAAAAGCCTTTGACAAAGTAAAAGCGGCCGATAACCCGCAGCAAATGCTTGAGTTACTTTAACTTGCGGCAAGTCTCCTTGATAAATGAAAGAAAGAACATGAAAATAATATTATCACCAGCAAAAAAAATGAACGTAAATATTGAAGAACCCCATTTTGGTATGCCTGTATTTATGGAAGAGACAAACCAGATCATGGAGTGGATGCAGACACTATCCTATGAGGAAGCTAAAAAGCTTTGGGGATGCAATGACAAAATTGCAATGCAAAACTATGATCGTTTTGCCCACATGGATCTATATCATCATTTGACCCCGGCAATATTGTCCTATGAGGGGATCGCCTATCAATATATGGCGCCTTCGGTTTTTCAATACGGAGAATTTGACTATGTGGAGGAAAATCTCCGTATCCTTTCCGGATTCTACGGAGTGCTAAAACCAATGGACGGCGTCACGCCTTACCGCCTGGAAATGCAGGCAAAGGCAAAAATAAAAGGGACAAAAGACCTTTATGACTTCTGGGGAGACAAACTTTACCGGGAAGTAACCGGGCAAGACCACATGATCATCAATCTGGCGTCCAAAGAATATTCAAAATGCATCGAAAAATATTTAACGCCGGAAGATACTTACATCACTTGTATCTTTGGAGAATACGCAGGAGAAAAAATCGTGCAAAAAGGCGTTTATGCCAAAATGGCGAGGGGAGAGATGGTCAGGTTCATGGCAGAACAAAACATCACATCCCCGGAACAAATGAAAGAATTTGACCGGCTGGGATATCATTTCGAAGCCGGGCTGTCAAAAGAAACAGAGTATGTGTTCCTAAAATGAGAAAAAATGATCCTCTCACAACCCCCTCCTAGACTCGGAAGGCTTGTGAGAGGATCAATTTTTTCCAAGGGAAAGTATAAGGAGCCAAAGGCCCTTCCCAAACTCGGAAGGCCCTTATGCCGGATATATTTTTTATATGGGGAAAAGATGAAGCAACCCCCTCCGAACTCGTAATTTCTTATTAACAACGAAAAAGGAAAGAACTATACTGTACTTAGCGAATAAGTACGCACACTACAGAAAGTACAATCGGGGATTGATGAATGGAAATTATTATAAGCAATAGCAGCGATAAACCCATATATGAACAAATATGCATACAGATTAAGGGCCTTATCATGAATGGTTCTTTGTCAGCAGGCGAAGCATTACCCTCTATGAGGGCTTTAGCGAAAGACTTGCATATCAGTGTTATTACTGTTCAAAGAGCATACGAAGATTTAACTCGCGACGGCTTTATCGAAACAGTTTCTGGTAAGGGTAGTTTCGTCGCACCGCAAAACCGTGAATTTATACAAGAAGAACAACTTCGAATAGCAGAAGAATTATTGCAAAAAGTAGCAGATATTGGCCGGGCTCACGGAATCACTTTTGAGCAAATGGCAAATATTCTTAAGCTGTAGTATGAAGAATAAGGCGGGGTGGGAAAATGGCAAATAATAGCATTGTGGTTCAAGGATTATGTAAAAATTTTGGGGATTTTTCGTTGGATAATGTATCTTTTAAGGTTCCAAAAGGAAGAATCGTCGGTTTTATCGGTGAAAATGGGGCTGGCAAAAGCACAACGATCAATCTTATTCTAAATGGGCTAAAAAAAGATTCCGGAAAAGTTGAAGTATTTGGCATGGATCATACTATAGCATCAGTTAAAAGTGAAATCGGGGTAGTGTTCGACGAGTGCAACTTTCACGAAGTATTCAATGCCAAAGATATAGCAAAAATTATGGCGGGGGTATATTCTACATGGGATAATAATATGGCACATAAGCCCAAGCTTCTTATACTGGATGAAGCGACAACCGGGCTGGATCCGGTTGCAAGGGATGAAGTGCTGAACTTGTTTTTAGAGTTTATTCAAGATGAGGAACATTCCCTGTTCTTTTCGTCACATATCACTTCGGATATTGAAAAGATTGCGGATTATGTTATTTTTATTCATCAAGGGAAAATCGTTTTTGAAGAGCAAAAAGACAGTTTGATTTATAACTATGGAATTGCAAAGTGTGGTCAGGAACAGTTTACTTCTATATCACCAGACGATTACATGATTTTTCGAAAAACAAATGTTTGTATGGAGTGTCTGGTTACGGATAAAGACGCCTTTAGGAAAAAGTATAAGAATATTGTTGTTGACAATGCGACACTGGAAGACATTATGTTATTTTACATTAAAGGAGGGACGCTATGAGGGGATTGATATATAAAAATATATGTCTTTTTTTCAAAAGCATAGAAAAAAGGCAGTCTATCATTATAGGTATTTTAATCGTTCTTCTTTTCTTTAAGGCCGGTATTTATGCAGGATTGATGACTTCTATTATGTTGGGAATGACAATAGGAATACAAAATATTCTGAGCTTTGGAAACGATGAAAAGGCAGAATGGAGAAAATATCAGAAAACTATGCCGATAAGCGATTATAAAGTGGTGGCAAGCAAATACATTTCAATTATATATATTCCGCTTGTTTGGTCGGCTATTTCCCTGCCTTTAACATACTTATTTGGATTTCACACAGCGCAAGCGGTGGGATTTGTCTTTATATTTCCAATAGTTTATATCGTTAATTTTTTTTGAAGATGGACCGGGATTAAAAGCTCTCCCCGACACTACGAACGCTTACCTGTTCATCCTTTTTGTGATTTGTGCTTTCCTTTTTATTCTTTCCTATTTTTTAAGCGTTGTTGGGTATTCAAGAAAAAGGTGAGATAAATAGCAAAGGCTGCCGACCTATCCGACACAAGAGCTAAGTGCCGGATAGGAACGGCAAATTATAAATTATTTTCTAAATACTCTTCTAAACACGGGAAGGAGCAGGAGCCTGCATCCAGCACGGCGGTATGAAATTTTTTTAGATCAAAATCCGTTCCCAATCGGGCTTTGGTTTTGGATAAAAGCTGATGAAATTCATAATAACCGATTCCGTAGGTGAGATAAGTACAAGGATGGCTCACGACATATTCATAAACCGTTTTGGAACGGTCTGAGTCCACGCTGTACGCTTTCAGGTAATCTGCCAATGCCTTTTCATCATAGTTTTGATAATTCACGTAAAGGTCGCTTAAACTTAAAAGGGTGATGTTTAAAATATCCTGATTTTGATACAGGGTTTGCAAGGACTGTGTGACGGCAGTGTCGGCCTGCTCAAACTCCAGGTAGCGGTAGCCGTAGATTTGCGCATACATTCCCCATCCTTCATCGTAGCCGCCGCAGCTTATCAGATAGCGGATCTTCGGCAAGCCGGAGGACAGCATATAGTTGTTTTGATAGAGGTGGCCGGGATAGGCTTCGTGGGCCAGGGTGGAAAAGAGTTCATCCCGGGTCACTCTGGAAGAATCCACATAAATATAATTTGTAGCGTAATAATCTATAGGCGGAATCAGGTAAAAAGCGGAGCTGGATACAGAAGAAAGCGCATCGGGCATTTCCCGCACTTCATAGCTGATGTCGGAAATCTCCGGAAAGTGGATTCTCGTATCGCCGGACAATTCCGTCAAGATGTCTGTGGCATTTGACAGAGAAGGAAGGGCGGCTTGATACTCCAGAGAAAGATCCGGGCTGCTGTTTAACAGTGTGTTGGTAGAGGCAAGGCATTCCGCCAATTGGTTTTCTAAAACAAGGATACATTCCTTCGCAGACAGGTCCGTTCCCACTGTGGCTTGGAGGAGTGCTTCGTAATAAGCGGTTCCCTGGTCATACTCACTGAGCCGTTCCTTCGGCGATTCTTCGGCAGGAAGTTCTTCCAGATATTCTTTCAATTCTGAAAAGGCCGGCTGCACCGTCTCATGGATTAAAGTTGCGTTATTCGTTAAATAGGTAGTTTTTTGGTCGGAACTTAAACTGTCCATGGCGTTTAGCTTTTCTTCAAATCCCGTAATGAGAAGATTATCCTCATCGGAATCGGTAAGGATCGCCTCAGTCTGCGTAAGGATTTCCTGTTTCTGGATATCCGATAAATAAATACTGTTCTTTTGACGCAGCGTTTCAAAATCAGCGGCTTCCTTTAAGAGATCAGGGACTTTTACAAGGAGCGCCAAATAATCTTTTACGTCCTGCTCCCGGTCAAAAGAATACAGCGTGAGAGTTCGCAAAAGGCTCCCGGAGGAAGAATTGTCGCCGAAAGGGTTATAAAATAAAAGATAGGGCTTTAAGGCTTCCTGTCTTGTGTAATAATCCGTCATTACCTTTTTGGTGAACTGCTGTTCCTCTGTCAGAAGTTCGTCATTGTAAGAAGAAAGGGTTTTTTGAGCCACCTCGATATCATCATATTGCTGCATAATGGAGTCATAGGATTCCGAAGGGAAGGAAACTTCCGTCTGATGGATACCGGAGGCTTCCGGTTTGGACAGATGGAAATGCAAAGTAAGGCTGTCGGAGGCGACCATTTCCTGAAAAACCGTGTTGATGTAAGTGTCAAAACTTTTGCTGGCGGAGGTCTCGCCGCCCGTGCAGCCGGCAAGGAAGAAAATACAGCATGACCACAATAAAAAAATACGAAGCTTTTTCAATGAAGTTGGCATAAAAGACTCCTTTCAGAAGGGGAAGTATAATAATCCCAGAGAAAACAGACATTAATAGTGGTATTATACTATCATTTTTTAGATATTTGTATGTGTTTTTTTTCTATTTTCACTATAGACGGAAATGAGGATATCACCTATAATAAATAAGTATGTATATTTTTTAAAATCATGTTGGTAAGAATGAAAAAAATTACGGCTTTACAGGGTAAAGCTTAAAAAAATACAGGAGGCGGAAAATGGATAAGAAACCTTATTATATTACTACTGCGATTGCCTATACGTCCGGCAAACCTCACATCGGAAATACTTACGAAGCAATTTTGGCCGATGCGATCGCCCGGTTTAAGAGGATGGAAGGCTACGATGTTCGGTTCATGACCGGAACAGATGAGCATGGCCAGAAAATTGAATTAAAGGCCCAGGAAGCGGGAGTTACTCCAAAGGAATTTGTGGACGGCGTCGCAGGGGAAATCAAGCGGATTTGGGATATGATGGATACCTCTTATGACAGATTCATCCGAACCACAGACAAAGATCATGAGAAAACAGTCCAGAAGATTTTTAATAAGTTATATGAGCAGGGCGATATTTATAAGGGATATTATGAGGGAATGTACTGCACTCCTTGTGAATCCTTCTTTACGGAGTCACAGTTAGTAGATGGGAAATGCCCGGACTGTGGCCGTCCGTGTCAGCCGGCAAAAGAGGAAGCTTACTTCTTTAAGATGAGTAAATACGCAGACCGTCTTATTGAACACATCAATAAGCATCCGGAATTTATTCAGCCGGAATCCCGTAAAAATGAGATGATGAATAACTTCCTTCTTCCGGGCTTACAGGATCTTTGTGTTTCCCGTACCTCTTTTTCCTGGGGTATCCCGGTAGAATTTGATAAAAAGCACGTAACTTACGTCTGGCTGGATGCGTTGACAAATTATCTCACCGGCCTGGGATACGACGTGGACGGAAATCACAATCCATTATTTGAAAAATACTGGCCGGCAGATTTGCATTTGATCGGAAAAGACATTATCCGTTTCCATAGTATTTACTGGCCGATCTTCTTGATGGCTTTAGATCTTCCTTTGCCAAAGCAAGTGTTCGGACATCCATGGCTGCTGCAGGGCGAAGGAAAGATGAGCAAGTCCAAAGGAAATGTGATCTATGCCGACGATATGGCAAGCCTTTTTGGCGTAGACGCCGTGAGATATTTTGTTCTTCATGAGATGCCGTTTGACAATGACGGCGTGATCACCTGGGAACTGGTTGTGGAGCGGTTAAACTCCGATCTTGCAAATACCCTCGGCAATCTTGTAAACCGTACCATCTCCATGAGCAATAAGTATTTCGGAGGCGTGGTGGCAAACTGCGGCGTGACAAACGGTTATGACAAGAATCTGATTGATGTGGTTCTTGATACCAAGATCAAAGTTCGAAAGAAAATGGATCAGCTAAGAGTGGCAGACGCCATGACAGAAATTTTCAATCTGTTTAAACGCTGCAACAAATATATTGACGAGACAACGCCGTGGCTTCTTGCGAAAGACCCGGATCAAAAAGAAAGGCTGTCCACAGTTCTCTACAATCTGGTGGAAAGCATTACCATCGGAGCATCCCTGTTGGCGCCATTTATGCCGCGGACCGCAGCAAAGGTTTTGGAACAGCTAAATGCAAAAGAAAGAACGATGGACGAACTGGATATGTTTGGGCTCTTTGAATCCGGCAGTAAAGTGACAGAAAAACCGGAAATCCTATTTGCCAGACTGGACGTCAATGAAGTGATCGCTAAGGTAGAGGAGATCAATGCAAAGAATAATCCGAAGCCAGAGGAGGAAAAGGAAGAAGAACCGGTGATCGATATCGAACCAAAGGAAGAAGTGACCTTCGAAGAATTTGGAAAAATGCAGTTCCAGATTGGAGAGATCATTGCCTGCGAACCGGTCAAGAAGTCGAAAAAGCTTCTCTGTCTCCAGGTTAAGATCGGAAGGCAGGTAAAACAGATCGTGTCCGGCTTGAAAGCACATTACGATCCGGAAGAAGTGATTGGAAAGAAAGTTATGGTTCTTGTGAACTTAAAACCGGCAAAACTGGCCGGCGTGCTCTCAGAAGGAATGCTCCTTTGTGCAGAAGACGCAGAAGGAAACTATGGCTTAATGGTCTGCGATAAAGAGATGCCTGCCGGAGCAGAAATTTGTTAATGATTGGTTAATGACAGGTGAAACCATTGATATTTGACACACACACTCATTATAATGACAAACGATACGACGAGGACCGTATGGAGGTCCTCGCCGCTTTAAAAGAAGCCGGAGTATCAAAGGTGGTAAACATCAGCGCAAGCTGGAAAGACTTGCAGGATACCCGAAAGCTGATTCGGGAAATCCCTTTTATGTATGGAGCGGTTGGCGTCCACCCGGACCATGTGGGAGAGCTTGACGATTCGCGCATGGAAGAGCTAAAGTCCTTTTGCCGGGAAGATAAGGTCGTGGCCGTGGGAGAAATCGGCCTGGATTACCATTGGATGACAGAGCCAAAGGAAATTCAGAAAAAATGGTTTATCCGACAGCTTGGCCTGGCGAAGGAAGAAGGGCTTCCGGTAGTGATCCACAGCAGAGACGCCGCAAAAGATACCTTTGATATTATGAAGGCAGAACACGCCGGAACTACCGGCGGCGTGATCCATTGCTATTCCGGTTCGGTGGAAATGGCCAGGGAATACGTAAAACTCGGCTACTATCTGGGAATTGGCGGTGTAGTGACCTTTAAAAATTCCAAAACCTTAAAAAACGTAGCAAAAGAAATCCCCCTGTCCCATCTTGTGTTGGAAACAGACTGCCCATATCTTGCGCCAACGCCCCATCGGGGGAAACGCAATACTTCCGCATATCTGCCGTATGTGGCAGAGGAGATTGCAAGGCAAAAAGGCATCACCCCGCAGGAAGTAGAAGAAGCGACATGGAACAATGCAATGCAGTTATACCGAATGTAACAGTAATTTATGCCGGAGGCAGCCGCAGAAGGATGTATGGCGGATGACGCGGTAATTTATACCGAATGTAACAGGAGGTGAGAGGATGGCTACCCTTGGAAATCCCCAGGAGACCATTGCGATTTTGCAAAAATATGATTTCAGGTTCCAGAAAAAATATGGGCAGAACTTTTTGATTGACACCCACGTTCTGGAAAAGATCATCGCTGCCGCAGAGATCACTTCGGAAGATTTTGTATTGGAAATTGGCCCTGGAATTGGGACGATGACACAGTATCTTGCGGAGGCTGCAAGAGAAGTGACGGCGGTGGAAATTGACAAAGACCTCATTCCGATTTTAGAAGAAACATTGGGCGGCTATCCCAATGTTACCATTCTTAATGACGATATACTTAAAGTAGATATTAAAAAACTGGCCGAAGAAAAAAACAGCGGAAAACCCATTAAAGTAGTGGCCAACCTTCCCTACTATATCACCACACCGATCATTATGGGATTGTTTGAATCAGAAGTGCCCCTTAGTTCCGTGACGGTGATGGTCCAGAAGGAAGTGGCGGACCGGATGCAGGTAGGCCCCGGCTCCAAAGATTATGGAGCCTTATCCCTGGCAGTACAGTATTATGCAAAGCCTTATATTGTGGCAAATGTGCCGCCAAACTGCTTTATGCCAAGGCCGGCGGTAGGTTCCGCCGTGATCCGGCTCACCAGACATCAGGAAAAACCAGTGGAAGTAACAGACCCTTCCTTTATGTTTTCCATCATAAGAGCCTCCTTTAACCAGAGGAGAAAAACGCTGCAAAACGGGCTTCACAATGCGGCCAACCTAAACATCCCGAAAGATCAAGTGGTAAAGGCCTTAGAAACAATGGGACTCCCGCCCTCCGTTCGCGGAGAAGCGCTAAACCTCGCTCAATTTGCCAGGTTGTCTGACTTATTGTTAGAGAGCAAAAACTGTTAAACTGGTATCTTGCATCCGCCATCCATGAAAAATTCTTAAAAGAATGAAAGTGGATGGTATTTTTTCCTTTACCATTGAATAAAGTAGTGAAAAAGGAAAGAAATCTATGGCAGACTATCAGCGAATCCTTTCTTATCTATATGGTTATCATAAAACGGAAAAGAAGGATTGTAAGGGTTTCATTAAAATGGAAATAAAACGAAACCAGTTAAAAGGGACCGTCAGCATTTCCGACGAGCGATGGCAGCCAGGGATCACACTTGCCCTGCAACTATATAAAGAGCAGGAAGAAACCGTGTCCTACAAAAAACTGGGCAGCCTTACCATGACCGAAAAAAAGGAAGAGCTCACACTCCATCTGCCGGATGCCCGGGCGATGGAAATCGATCTCTCCCGGTGGGATGGAGTAATCCTGAATTATCAGGAAGAAATCTTTTATGCCAGCGTATGGAAAGGAGACGCACTTCCAATACACAAAATGAATCTGTCCCAGATGAGTAAGACAGCGGCGGCGTCCGAGCCGACTATAGCGGAGCCAGCTAAGAATATCCCGAAAAAAGCAGCGAAGAGAGCGCCGGAAAACAAAAAACCGGAAACGGCAGAGAAAAAAGCGTTAGCAAAGCCGATCATGGAGGCGGCGAGCAAGGCGACACCAGCAAAGCCTGCCATGAAGACGGCGGGCAAGGCAGAAGTGGCCGAGCCAACTATGGGAACAGAGCCAGCTAAGACATCAACGGCAGAACTAACAGTGGGAACAGAGCCAGCTAAGACATCAACGGCAGAACTAACAGTGGAGACAGGGCGCAAAACAGCGGCATCCGGGCCAACTATGAAAGTAGAGCCAGCTAAGGCGGCAGCTGGGCCAACTGTGGAAGCGGCGGACAACATTAACCAAGTAAAGATTTCGGAGACAGATGATGATGAAAAGCTGCTGCAAGCGGAAGAAAAAACTTGCGAAGAAAAAACAGTTCATCCGGAGCTGGCGCAGGGACGAAAAATTCGCATGAACCAGATTAGAGAAGTCTGCGGAGAAAACACTGGTTTAGAAAGCAACGCTTTCCTTCGCAGAGGTTATGAAAAGCATCAATATTTGATTACGGGAATCGTTTTATATAATGGAAAGAAAAGAAGATGTGTAGGGGTCCCGGGAGTTTATGAAAATAGGGAGCGATATATGGCAAGGCAATATGGGTTCCCGGTTTTCCTATCTCTAACCCATAATCACACCAAAACGGGAAGTATGGGATACTGGCTGCATATCATAGAAAAGTAAAGGGTAAAATGAAAAAATATTCAGAAGATGAAAAATATATGAAAGAGGCAATCCGTCAGGCAAAAAAGGCAGCAGCCATAGGAGATGTTCCCATTGGCTGTATTATTGTTTACGATGGAAAAATAATAGCCCGTGGATATAATAAAAGAAATAAAAACAAAACAGTTCTCGCCCATGCAGAGCTGCTTACCATGTCAAAAGCTTGCAAGAAAATCGGTGACTGGCGTTTAGAGGATTGCACTATGTATATCACACTGGAGCCATGTCAAATGTGTGCCGGAGCGATTGTTCAGGCCAGAATTAAGAGAGTTGTAATTGGAAGCATGAATCCCAAAGCGGGATGTGCCGGTTCAATTCTTAATCTCCTAGAAATGTCAGAATTTAATCACCAGGTAGAAGTAACCCGGGGAGTTTTACAAGAAGAATGTTCAGAAATGCTCTCCTCTTTTTTCCGGGAGCTTCGAAAAAAACAAAAAGAAATGAAGAGGGTGTCCCAGGACTGTGAAAAGGTTGATTCATAGAAAGGGGGCATCCTCTTAATTATTAGATATTTTTCCAAAGTTTACTTGACAGTGACCAACAATAGTAAGGATGTATGAGAAAAATGTTGACATTTGAGGGAAACCGTGTATATTAATGATAATAGTAATAATTCTTAATAAGGAGGATGAATATTATGGGATATAGTGAAGGCTACGGCGATAAGAAAGAAAAATACGGCGAAGACTACAGCCATAAAGAAGGCTATGGCGAAGGCTACGGCGATAAGAAAGAAGGCTACGGCGAAGGCTACAGCCATAAAGAAGGTTATGGCGAAGGCTACGGCGATAAGAAAGAGGGATACGGCGAAGGCTACGGCGATAAGAAAGAAGGCTACGGCGAAGGCTACAGCCATAAAGAAGGTTATGGCGAAGGCTACGGCGATAAGAAAGAGGGATACGGCGAAGGCTATGGCGAAGCAGCAGGCTATGGAGCAGGCAAAGAAAACTACAGCCATAAAGAAGGTTATGGCGAAGGCTACGGCGATAAGAAGGAAGGCTACGGTGAAGGCTACAGCCACAAAGAAGGTTATGGCGAAGGCTACGGCGATAAGAAAGAAGGCTATGGTGAAGGCTACAGCCATAAGGAAGGCTATGGCGAAGCAGCAGGCTATGGAGCAGGCAAAGAAAACTACAGCCACA
>CAZKQV010000004.1:0-102085 GCA_964555015.1 uncultured Eubacterium sp.
GAAGTGCCGAAATCAAAGTGCGGTTTGCGCCTCCCACAATGTGCCGTCTGACACTTGTATATTCCTCTATTTATATATTACTCTAACAAAAAAGGCGCCGCTTAAAATTCATAAGGCGGATTTCCGGAGAAATCAGCGATCACGCCATGAGCATCTTCAAGATAGAATACTTCGAAAGTCGGGTTATCTGCCGTCTCATAATTACCCTTTACGATAGGATTTTCCAAAGCAGCTTCCTTGATTGCCTTATCATCTACGAAAACAGCCTTACCGCTTAAACGGATCCACTGATATTCCGGGGAAGCGATACTGATCTGCACATAAGGGTTAGCCTGTAATTCTTTATAAACTTCTTTGAAGTTTCCTGTGTTAAACCAAAGTTTTCCATCCTTTTCAAAACTAAACATAAACGGACGGCATTTTGCCTTTCCGTCAAGGCTCACTGTGGCAAGATACTGTACTGGATTTGCTGTTAAAAATTCTGCAACTTTACTCATTTTGATCTCCTTCCATTTAGATTATTATGATTCATTGTTGAAAAAGCATACATTGTTTTTGTTGTAACCCTTTTCATTATATCAATGAGCATATCACAGAATAGTTGTAATGTCAAGACTTACAACTATAATTTTTTTCGCTTTCTTAAGAACAAAACCCGCAGAGAGAAAGAAAAAAACGGGGAGTATTTCTTGTCGATAGATCAGCAGCATATAAGATAACAAAAAAGGTATCCGTTCGGATACCTTTTTTGTTGCACATTATTTATATTTTCTTTTTCTGGCAGCTTCGGATTTCTTTTTACGTCTAACGCTTGGTTTTTCGTAATGTTCCCTTTTACGGATTTCCTGCTGAATGCCTGCCTTAGCGCAGCTTCTCTTAAATCTACGAAGAGCGCTGTCCAAAGATTCGTTTTCTTTAACGATTACATTTGACATTGTCTCACCTAACCTCCCTCCAGTTGCGTATTGTGCCTAATACAACTGTTTGGGTATTTTTGCACTGTAGATTATTATAGCATAAATATATTATTCGTCAATATATTTTTTTAAGTTTTTCCCTCGAAAAACTTTATTTTTCTAGGAAAGTTGTCCCTTTACCACTTCCACTGCCTTGGCTAAAGCGTCCTTAATTCCGGCCGGGTTTTTTCCTCCTGCCTGCGCCATATTCGGACGTCCGCCGCCGCCGCCGCCAACGAGGGCCGCTGCTTCTTTGATAATTTTACCGGCGTGAACACCGCCTTTTACTGCGTCTTCGGTGGCCGTCACGATCAGGCTTACCTTAGATCCTGCCTCGGAAGCCAGGATTACCACGCCGCTTCCGATCTTTTCTTTAAGATCGTCGCTCAAAGTACGAAGAGCGTTTATATCTACATCTTTGACAGAAACCGGAAGGATCTTTAAGGAGCCGACTTCTTCCACCTGATTCATCACATCTGCCACTTCGCTCTTAGCGATCTGATTCTTTAACTTTTCATTTTCCGAAGCCAGCGTTTTGATCTCATCCTGCATACTGTGGATTCGGTCAAGGAGTTTTCCAGGTTCGGTCTTTGCCGCTTTGGCCGCTTCATGGAGAGTCTTTTCCAGACCTTCGTAGTATTTTAACACATTATCTCCGGTGAGCGCTTCAATACGTCTTACTCCCGCAGCCACACCGGTTTCTGAAATGATCTTAAAGGCTTTGATCACTCCGGTATGCGGTACATGAGTACCTGCGCAGAACTCTTTGGAGAAATCGCCCATGCTCAATACCCGGACTTTCTCGCCGTATTTTTCTCCAAATAACGCCATGGCGCCGGTTTTCTTTGCCTCGTCCATGGTCATGATCTGTGCCTGTACCGGAAGGTCTTCCGCGATTTTTTCATTTACCAGCGCTTCTACCTTGGAAAGTTCTTCCTTCGTCATTGCCTGGAAATGTGAAAAGTCAAAACGGAGTTTGTCTTTGTCATTATAAGATCCGGCCTGTTCCACATGGGTTCCCAGAACGATTCTCAAAGCTTTTTGCAGCAGATGCGTCGCACTGTGATTTTTCATGGTATCTCTTCTCTGGGAGCTGTTTACCTTAAGGGTTACGGTATCCCCAGTCTTAAACATTCCTTTTGATACTCTTCCGATGTGACCGATCTTACCGCCGAGCATTTTCACCGTATCTTCCACAATAAATTCACCGTCTTTGCAGGTGATCACGCCGCTGTCGGCGTGCTGTCCGCCGCTGGTCGCATAAAACGGCGTTTCTTTTACGAAGATCGTACCAACCTGGCCGTCTGTCAGCGCTTCGGTGATCTCCGTATCCGTGGTCATAACGAGAATATCGGAATCACAGGAAAGCTTGTCATAACCGACAAAGGAAGAAGTGACAGACGGATCGATTTCTTCATAGATCGTCGCATCCGCTCCCATGTAATTGGTCACTTTTCTGGCTTCTCTTGCCTTTATTCTCTGTTCTTCCATACAGGCTTTAAATCCTGCTTCATCCACCGTATAACCTTTTTCTTCTAAGATTTCTTTTGTCAAATCAAGAGGGAATCCATAAGTATCATATAACTTAAAAGCATCCTCGCCGCCCAGTTCCTTTTCTCCGGCGTCCGCCAGATTTTTTTCAAAGTCTGCCAGAATGGACAGTCCCTGGTCGATGGTTTTGTTGAATTTATTTTCTTCCTGCGTAAGCACATTGAAAATAAACTCTTTCTTTTCTTCCAATTCCGGATAACCGTCTTTGGAGCCTTCAATGACCGTCTTGCTGAGTTCTGCAAGGAACTTGCCGGAAATCCCAAGCAGACGTCCGTGTCTTGCCGCACGGCGGATGATCCTTCTTAAGACATAACCTCTTCCCTCGTTGGACGGCATGATACCGTCGGAGATCATAAAGGTCGCCGAACGGATATGGTCGGTGATCAGACGGATGGAAACGTCATCCTCTTCTTTTTCTTTGTAGGTCTTTCCTGCCATCTCGCAAACCTTATCGCGCAGAGAGCGGATCGTATCCACATCAAAAATGGAATCCACATCCTGAACTACCACGGCAAGACGCTCCAGTCCCATACCGGTGTCAATATTTTTCTGATCTAATAACGTATAGTTATTATGCCCGTCGTTATCAAACTGGGTAAATACGTTATTCCATACTTCCATATAACGGTCGCAGTCGCATCCAACCGTACAGCCTTCCTTATGACAGCCGTACTCTTCTCCACGGTCGTAATAAATCTCAGAACAAGGTCCACAAGGGCCTGCGCCATGCTCCCAGAAGTTATCTTCTTTTCCAAACTTAAAAATACGCTCCGGCGCAATGCCGATATCGTCTCTCCAGATGGCGAAAGCCTCATCGTCCTCCAGATATACCGACGGGTACAGTCTTTCCGGATCCAATCCCACTACTTCTGTTAAAAACTCCCAGGACCATGCGATGGCTTCCTTTTTAAAATAATCTCCAAAAGAGAAGTTGCCAAGCATCTCAAAGAAAGTACCGTGACGGGCTGTCTTACCTACATTCTCGATGTCTCCGGTACGGATACATTTCTGGCAAGTGGTTACGCGCTTTCTCGGCGGGATCTCCTGTCCCGTAAAATATGGCTTAAGAGGAGCCATACCTGCATTAATTAATAACAAACTGTTGTCGTTATGGGGAACAAGGGAAAAACTCTTCATCGCAAGATGATCCTTGCTCTCAAAAAACTCAAGGTACATTTTTCTGAGTTCGTTTACACCGTATTTTTTCAAAACACTATTCCTCCTGTTATTCATTTCCTATGAAACCGTTTTTACCCTTCTATAAAGAGCAGTCCGGTATATGGCCGATCACGAATATCCTGTGAAACGGCGGAAAGGGTGCCGGAACGATTCCAGCACCCTGATTTATCTTTTAGGCTTTTGTGACTTATTATCTTTGGAAAGCTTGTTCTGCCTGATTTTATTGCCGCAGAACATTCCGGCTACCGCCACAGCAGCGAGGATTACAAACTTTACAAAATATTCAGCAAACGCTGCGATCACAGCAGACATATTCTGCCTCCTTTCACGGATTAAAAAAACCCAAACAATCGTACTGGCCGCGATAAAGCCAGCCAGCAATTGGTGCCAAAACTTAACACACATTATACCATATATCCCAAATAAGTGTAAAGCAAAAAAAGTTACTTATTCCAGCCAGGATACGGTCAAAGGGCCAGATCTTAGTGCCTCTGGGCAAGCTCGTCCGTAATTTCTTTCCAGCTTACCCCCTGGTCAGCCATTAACACCATCATATGATAAAGGAAATCGCAAATTTCGTATTTTAGTTCATCCGAATCGGGATTTTTCGCTGCGATCACGATCTCTGTCGCCTCTTCTCCCACTTTTTTCAGGATCTTATCTACCCCTTTCTCAAAGAGATAATTGGTGTAGGAGCCTTCTTTTGGATGTTCTTTTCGATCCTGGATCGTGGCAAACACTTCTTCAAACACGGCCAGAGGATTTCTGTTATCGTATTCCCTGGCGAGAAGATTCGTGTAAAAGCAGCTTCGGTTTCCCGTGTGGCAGGCAGCACCGATCTGGGCAACCTTTGCTAAGATCGTATCTTTGTCGCAGTCAATATCCAGGGACTTCACATACTGATAGTGACCGGAGGTTTCTCCTTTTGTCCAAAGCTCCTGTCTGCTTCTGCTAAAATAGGTCATCTTTCCTGTCGCCACCGTTTTTTCAAATGCTTCTTTTGTCATATAGGCGACCATCAATACCTGGCCTGTTTTATAATCCTGAGTCACCACCGGGATCATTCCGTCGGAATTTAAGGTAAATTCCCCAAAATCAATGGCGCTCTCAAAGCAGTTTACCGGAAGCTTTTCTTTTTTAAGTATCTGCTTTAATTCCATCATATCTCTCTCATTTTGGGAAGAGAGGATCACGCCGGACGGCATGGACATTTTCAGCAGGTCCGTGACGTCCTTTTCATTTTCTTCCCGGCAGATCATATCCACCGAAAGGGAGAATGCCGTTTTTAAGTAATCCGCAGTTTTGGCTAGGTCGGACTGATCTTTGACGCCGTCCAAAACGACGCCTCCAAACCCTTCTTCCGAGGCGGTTTGGGCTCTTTTGATACATTCTTCCATGGAATTTGATTTCAGATAAAGAAAGATTCTTTCCTTTCCAAAACGGTCGGACGCAATTTTTACTTCTTCTAAATTATCCTGGATATCGGTCCTTACGATCACTTTTTTTGCGCCGGCGTAGATCATTTTTTTCACATCTTCGAAGCGATTTACTTTCGCAAATACATTTAAGGGGATATCTGCGTTTTGGCAGATTTCTTTCATTAGCTTTATATTTTCTTCTTTTCCCTCTTCAAAAGATGGCTGATCAAAATAATATAATTCATCTGCGCCGCAGTTATCGTAATATCTGGCTCTTTCTACAGGATTTTCCCCACTGATATCTGCAATGAGTTTTATCTTGTTCATCTTTATCTCCTTATTCTCTTTCATAAATCTTTTTAGAGACTTCCCTTTGTGGACAGCACGTCGGAAATTCTTTCATCATAAGAAACCGCCTGATCCAACGCTTTGGCAAAGGCTTTAAACGCCGCTTCCATAATATGGTGATTATTGCTGCCATGGATCAGTTTCAAATGAAGATTCATCATTGCGCTGTAAGAAACCGCATAGAAAAATTCCCGGACCATCTCGGTGTCAAAACCTCCCACTTTTTCTACGGTAAAGGGAAGGTCGCACACAAGGTAAGGTCTTCCGGAAAGATCCACTGCGCCAAGCACCAGCGTCTCGTCCATAGGAAGGTAGAAATTTCCGTAGCGCTTAATGCCCTTTTTATCGCCAAGGGCCTGCAAAATAGCTTGTCCGAGGACAATTCCCGTATCTTCTATAGTATGATGACAGTCCACGTAAAGATCGCCCTCTACTTTCACTGCCAGATCAAAAAAGCCATGCTTTGCAAAGCTGTTTAACATATGATCAAAAAAGCCGATTCCCGTATCGCAGGTGCATTGTCCTTTTCCGTCAAGGTTGATATCTACCGTAATCTTTGTCTCACTGGTATTTCGCTCCACATGAGCTGTTCTTTCTCCCACTTTATTCTTCCTCCTCAAATCTGACTGCAATGGAGTTGGCGTGTGCGGTAAGATGCTCTGCCTTCGCAAAGGCTTCAATATCTTTGTGGATCTCCTTTAACGCCTCTTTGGAATAGTAGATCAAGCTGGATTTTTTAATAAAATCATCTACAGAAAGAGGGGAGAAAAACTTTGCGGTTCCGTTGGTCGGAAGGACGTGATTTGGTCCGGCAAAGTAATCGCCGAGGGGTTCTGAGCTGTACTCTCCGATGAAAATAGCCCCGGCATTTTTTATTTTTGTCATTACTTCAAAAGGATTTCTTGTCACAATTTCAAGATGTTCCGAAGCAATATTGTTGGTGATCTCAATGGCGTCCTCCAGTGTGTCGGCCAGGATCATATATCCAAACTGTTCTAAGGATTTACGAATGATATCCGCTCTGGATAAGGTTTTTAAATACTCTTCAATCTCTGCTTCCACTTTTTTTGCCAAAGATTCACTGGTGGTCACTAAAATGGCGCTGGCAAGCTCGTCATGTTCGGCCTGGGAAAGCAGATCGGCCGCCACAAAATGCGCGTTGGCGCTGTCATCTGCCAAAACAAGAATCTCACTCGGCCCGGCAATGGAGTCAATGCTTACGTGTCCGTAAACCGCTTTTTTGGCGAGGGCCACATAGATGTTCCCAGGGCCCACGATCTTATCCACCTTTGGAATGGACTCTGTTCCGTAGGCGAGGGCGGCAACGGCCTGCGCCCCTCCCACTTTATAGATATGAGTCGCTCCGGCTTCCTTGGCCGCAACTAAAGTCGCCGGCGTCACCTTGCCGTCTCTTCCCGGCGGCGTCACCATCACAATCTTTTCCACTCCTGCAACCTTCGCCGGTACGATGTTCATTAATACGGAAGACGGATAGGCTGCCTTTCCTCCCGGGACATACACTCCGACGGAAGCAAGGGCAGTGATTTTTTGTCCCAAAATCGTTCCGTCTGGTTTGGTGTCGATAAAGCTGTTTCTTACTTGTTTTTCGTGGTAAGAACGGATATTGACCAATGCTTTTCTCATGATCTTAACCAGAGAAGGATCCACCTTGGCGTAAGCTTCTTTGATCTCTTCTTCTGTCACCTGCACATTATCCTTGCTCAGATCGCAGCCGTCAAACTTGCTGGTGTAAGAAAAAAGCGCCCCGTCGCCATTTTCTTTTACATCGTTGATGATCTGCTGTACGCTGTCTGCATATTGGTCGTAATTATTGGGACTTCGTTTTAACAAATCATTTAATATATTCTTTGTGGTTTCCCGATTTGCCTTTACAAATTTCATTGATTTCCTCCATTGTAATCTATCTATATTAATTGTAATCTATACCATATCAATCTAAAATATCACTGATCGATCATACAGCCGGCTAAAATGCAGCCGATCAAAATCGAGTTAGAGTGCAGCCGTAAGCTTTTTTAAATTATATATCAATGTGTGAATCCGCTCCTGCTCCATTTTCAGGCTCACCGGGTTCACTACCATACGCGCCGAAAGATCGCAGATTTCTTCTAAGACAGTCAATCCGTTGGCCCGCAGTGTGGAACCGGTCTCCACGATGTCCACGATCACTTCCGAAAGCCCCACGATCGGCGCAAGCTCCACAGAACCGTTTAACTTAATGATCTCAATGGTCTGGAACTTTTTATTATAGAAATAATCTTTGGCAATATTAGGATACTTGGATGCAACCCGGATCAGCTCGCCATGTTTTAGTCTTTCTCTGGCAGATTCCGGACCGCAGACACACATTTTGCACTTTCCAAATCCAAGATCCATCATCTCGTAAAGATTTCTGCCTTCTTCTAAGATCGTATCTTCCCCGACCACGCCGATATCTGCCGCGCCATATTCTACATAAGTAGGAACGTCGGAAGCCTTGGACAAGAAAAATTTAAGTTTTAATTCTTCGTTGACAAAAATCAGTTTTCTGGTCTTCTCATCCTTCATTGCTTCGCAGGTGATTCCCAGCTCTTCAAATAATGCCATCGTTTTTTTAGCCAGCCGCCCTTTGGCCAGGGCAAAGGTAAGATATCTCATCTTAGCACCCCTTTCTAAACTCTTCTAATGATGTGACCTTTTTCTGATTTCGGATCAGATCGTGAATCGTTAGCTTATCTTCTGATAAATAAAATATATTTGCCGCTCCCTGCTCTTTAAAAAACGGGATATAATCTTTGACGCTCTCCCCCTCTTTCATGGAGAAAAATTCTGTTTTTAGGCCGCTTTTTCTTAAATCCATGGCAAGGAGATAGGCCTCTTTTTTATCCTTTGCAGAAAAGAGCAGCGCAGAATAATCATCACTCTTTATGGATATTTTGATCCCCTGTCTGGACATGGCCGAAAGCAAATGATCCACCGGAATACTAAAACCGATCGCCGGCGCTTCCTTTCCGAATCTGGCAAGAAGATTATCGTATCTTCCTCCCTTTCCTATGGCGTCTCCCGTTCCGTAGGTATATCCGCGGAAGATCACGCCTGTGTAATAGTCAAAATGGTTCACCATGCCAAGGTCAAAGCTTATGTATTTTTCGTATCCGCAAAAACAAAGCACTTCATACACTTCTTCCAGCCGCTTGATGGCGTTTTGGCATCTTTCATTGACCGTGAGTTCCTTGGCCCGCTCTAACATGGACACATCGCCATATAAGTCGTTGTATTCGAGTAAAATGTTACGGTAGCACTCTTTGATATCAAGATCGGAAACCAGCATCTCCATCCCCAGAGAATTTTTATTCTCGATGTATTCATGAATCTGCTGCTTTACTTCCCCGCTAACGTCTAAGGCGTCCATAATCCCTTTATAAAATTCTGCCTGCCCGATGTCAATACGAAACTCCGATAAACCCGCCGCAAGAAAACAATCGATCATCATAATAATGGACTCTGCGTCCGCCTCTGCAGAATCGTCATTGATCAGCTCTGCGCCGACCTCGGTGATCTCTGATAGCTTCCCCTGGTAACTTTGACGGTTTAAAAAGGTGTTTCCTTTACAGGAAAGACGAAGGGGATAATCACAATCGCTGTAATACTTTGCCACACTTCTGGCGATGGACGGAGTCATGTCCGGCCTTAAAACCAGAGTGTTATTATAGCGGTCAAAAAACTTAAACATCTCCCGGGAACTCACCGTCCCGGTATCGCTGTTAAACACGTCAAAAAATTCAAAGGTCGGCGTTTCAATGTCCTGATAACCGTATAATTTTAATACCTCATGGAGCGCCCTCTCCAGGGCCGCCTTTTTTTTACATTCCACACGATAAATATCGCGCACGCCCTCCGGCGTATGGAGCAGTTTCTCAATCATTTTCCTTTTGTCCTCCAAAACTATCTTGTCAAGAAAAAGAACTGTCCGCAAAAAAATTGCAACAGTCCTGTCATCAAAATCCTTATCAATACTCTATATCATCCGGTACGCCGTCCCCGTCAAGATCGTGGTCCAAGCGGCCGGAAGCTCCGTACATATCCTTACCTACTATCCTTTTCGAGATCCGCTCCTTCTCAATCAGATCACTCAGCAGACGCTTTACTTCTCTTGGTCTTTTGATATTCTCAATGCGAATGACCGGAGTAGACTGATCGCGGGTATTAAGCTCGATGGTGCCGGTTCCAAACAATCTCTGCGCCAGGGTTCTGGTCATAGTGATGTCTAAAATCCGGTACAGCAGGCATTCATCCTCCCTGGATGACAACAGGCCTGTATTAACATATAATCTTCCCTCTTCCACACGGTAGGAAGTTAGGCTAAGCGGAAACCAGAGATGGTGCTTTCTGTCTTTCCAGATTACTTGTTCCGAAATGGTACGAATTTCAGCATTCTTAATATTTTGATCCATAGCAACCTCCACTTCCTATCATTACATAAAGTGTAGACAGTTTAGCATAGTAAAGGAAAAAAGTCAAATCTGTGATCTTTGACATACAGGAATTACCTGTGGTATGATGGGGATCAGCCAAGGCGATTATTTATATAAGGAGGATCATTCTATGGCTTTTGACGGAACGGTAATTGCCAGCATCGTATATGAGATGAATCAATATTTGATCGGAGGGCGGATCTATAAGATATATCAGCCGGAATCCGACGAACTGCTTTTTATCATAAAAAATAATAAAGAAACCTATCGGCTTTTAATTTCAGCCAGCGCCAGTCTTCCTCTGGTCTATCTCTCCAGTGAGAATAAACAAAATCCCCTCACTGCCCCGAATTTTTGTATGCTGTTAAGAAAACATATCAGTAACGGCCGGATTCTTTCCATCAAGCAGCCGGGAATGGAACGCATCATAGAAATTTCCATAGAACATTTAAATGAGCTGGGAGATCCTTGTCAAAAGAAGCTCATTGTCGAGATTATGGGAAAACACAGTAATATTATATTTATAAATGAAGAAAATAAGATCATTGACAGCATTAAGCATATTTCTAATATGATCAGTTCCGTAAGGGAAGTTCTCCCGGGAAGGGACTACTGCGCTCCTCCTGCCCATAATAAGATTCCCATCTGGGAGATTAGTCCGGAATGGATGGAGGGTACGCTGCTCTCTTCTCCATCCAGCATCCAAAAAGCCCTTTATTCTACTTTGTCCGGCATCAGTCCCGTGGTGGCCAATGAATTATGCTGCCGGGCAGGTATTGACTCTTCCGTTCCCACCGCCGGCTTATCCGAGAAGGAACAGCGCACTCTATACGGAGAATTAGTAAGGCTTTGGGATCTGCTCTCTTCCGGCAGCTTTCATCCCTGCATTATATACGATAAAGAGACTCCCGTTGAATTTTCTTCTTTTTTCTTAACGATGTATCAGGATAAGACCATCCGGGAATACGATTCTATCTTCCGGGTTTTGGAAGCTTATTATTCAGAAAAAGAAGCGGTGACAAGAATCCGGCAAAAATCTGCCGATCTTCGAAGGATCATCACCACTGCAACGGAGAGAACCGCCAAAAAATACGATCTGCAAAAAAAACAACTGCGAGACTGCGACAAAAGAGAAAAATATAAAATTTATGGAGACCTTCTCCACACTTACGGATATGAGGCGGTCCCGGGCCAAAAGGAGCTTACTTGTCTTAATTATTATGACGAAGGGAAGGAAATCACGATTCCCCTTGACCCGACGCTTAACGCCTTAGAAAATGCGAAAAAATATTATGACCGTTACGGAAAGTTAAAACGGACTTACCAGGCCCTGGTCACTTTGGTGGAAGAGACCGGGGATGAGCTTAAGCATCTGGAATCCATCAGTAATTCTTTGGAGATTGCAAGGGATGAAGGCGATCTGACCATGATCCGTGAAGAATTGGAAGACTTTGGATATTTGAAGCGGCATTATCGGAATCGAAAAAAGGTTAAGGCTAAGAGCAAACCTTTTCATTATTTGTCTTCCGACGGTTTTCATATGTATGTGGGAAAAAATAATTACCAAAATGACGAGCTTTCTTTTAAATTTGCCAACGGAAAGGATATGTGGTTCCACGCAAAAAAAATGGCGGGTTCCCATGTTATTGTAAAACTGGAAACCGCCGAAGATCTGCCAGATACCACCTATGAGGAGGCGGCAAGGCTGGCAGCATATTATTCCAAGGGAAGAAAGGCCCCTAAAGTGGAGATTGATTACACGCAGCGGCGCAATCTGAAAAAACCGCCCCACGCTAAGCCGGGGTTTGTGATTTACCACACCAATTATTCTATGAACATTGCACCGGATATTTCAGATATCAAAGAAGTCCGATGACTCTTTAAACTTTGCGCTTCTTTTGCACTCTTTTTGTACACTCTTTTTGATCTATGAGAGCTTTATAGAGCTTCTCATAGATCCTTGCCGACGTCTTCCAGGAATAGTTCTTTCGCATTCCCCGTTCCTGCATTTCCTTCCATGATTCTTCGTCTCCTTCATAAAGGGAGTAAGCCCGGAGTAAGGTTTCCAGCAAGGTGTCTTTGTCATAAGACTCAAATAAAAATCCGGTTCCTTTTTTTTCTTCCGGCACACATTCCGATACGGTATCCTTTAGTCCGCCGGTTTCCCGGACCACCGGCACACATCCATAGCGAAGGGCCATAAGCTGATTTAAGCCGCAGGGTTCAAACCTTGACGGCATGAGCGTTACGTCACATCCGGCATAGATATATTTGGCAATCTTATCTTCATAACACCGATTAAAATAAACCTGATTCGGATATTTTTCGCGGTAATCTTCAAAGATCTTCTCGACCGCCGGCTCTCCGGCCCCCAGTACATAGAGCTGTGCCCCCTTTTCAAAGAGAGGGTCCATGGTTTTATCAAGCAGTTCATAACCTTTTTGATCCGTTAGCCGTGAGACGATCCCAATGGCAAGGGCTCTTTCGTCCTCAACCATATTGGCAAATTGCTGGAGCGCCGTCTTATTGTTCTTTCTCTTTTTCTTTGCGGTGCGGACTGTATAAGTCTGTTCAATCCAGGGATCCTCCGAAGGGTTGTAAACCTTATAATCAATCCCGTTGACGATACCGCTTAGACAACGCTCTCTTTCTTTCAGAGACGGGGCAAGACCTTCCCCATATTCATCGGAAAGAATTTCCTTTGCGTAACTTTCGCTGACCGTCGTAATCCAGTCGGCGCAGGCGATTCCTCCCTTTAGCATATTGGCGCTGCCGTAAAATTCCAGTTTATCAAAGGTGAAAGCCTCGTCCGGCAGGCCGGTGATGTCCTTCATCCGTCCGATCTCTGTGATCCCCTGAAACTTTAGATTATGGATGGTCATGATCGTTTTTATATTTCGGTAAAACGGGCTCTTTTTATACCAGAAATTCAGGTAAACCGGGAGCATCCCCGTCTGCCAGTCATGGCAATGGATCAGATCCGGCTCATAATCCAGATAGCTGATCATTTCCAATACCGCTTTGGTAAAAAAGCAAAACTTCTCAATATCCATCCATATGTCTGAATAAGGGGAATCTCCGCAAAAATAGGTGTCATTTCCTATGAAATAACAGCAGATCCCCTCGTAGTTTAATGTAAAAATCCGAGCCTGCTGCTTTCTCCAGCCAAGGGATACCGGAATGACAAATAACTCTTTCATCCTGCTTTTCCACGGTTCTTTGATACACTCGTATGCGGGAATCACCAGGGAAACATCGTATTTTTTTTGATTGATTTCACGGGGCAGGGAGCCGAGTACCGAGCCAAGCCCTCCTGTTTTCACAAACGGCGCGCTTTCCGATGCGACATACAAAACTTTTTTCATCTTTCGTTTCTCCTACTTAAAAATTATCCAACTCTTTTTCTTTTATCGCAATGAGCGGGCTTCCCGGCCCGGACTTACCAAGGAGTTGATGCGTATGAGTTGATTATAAAAAAGTATAGCATAAAAGGCGCCGGATAACCAACATATAATTATAATTTAGCCTTATCCTTTCGTTTCAGGCGTTCATCCGATATTGGAGCCTCAGCTTGTCCGATATCAAGGCGATGAATTCTGAGTTTGTCGGTTTCCCCTTCCCTGCGCTGATGGTATATCCAAACATTTCCTCTAACACGTCGATCTGGCCTTTGTTCCAGGCCACTTCAATGGCGTGGCGTATCGCTCTTTCCACGCTGCTTGAGGTAGTCTTGTATTTTTTTGCAATGGTCGGATAAAGGAGCTTGGTAATGTAATTTAACAGATTCATATCAGAAACCGTCATCATGATGGCCTCACGGATATACTGATAGCCTTTGATATGGGCCGGTATTCCGATCTCCCGAATGATCGCCGTAACGTCCGTTTCCAGATTATGTACCAGGTTCCCTTTTTCTTCCGGCTCCGTCTGATCCAGATCCAGACTTTCTTTTTCTTTCTCCTCCGTCCCATAGATCGCTTTCCGGATCCTGTGGATGACCATATCCGGTCCCACCGGTTTCATCATATAGTAATCCGCGCCCAGACGGCAGGCGTTTTCAATCATGGATTGATTTCCCGTATCGGACATCATAATAAAGACTGGTACGGGATTTCCTCTATTTTCTCTTCGAATGTTCTCTATCACCTGAAAACCGTCCATAACCGGCAAATCCGCATCGAGAAGAACCACATCCGGATTCCATTTCCGGATCATCTCGCAGGCTTCCTTCCCATTATCTGCAATTCCCAAAAGACGGAGATCTTCTTTTTCCTGCAGCTTTACTTTTAATTCCCGGCTTCCATAACCGGAATGATCTGCGATCAATATCGTAATATATTCGCCAACCTTTTGATAACCTCTTTCCATCTTACGCCTCCTGTCACTATGGAATCTGTTCAAAATCGATTTTATTTTTATACTCAAGACGTATCTTATCTGCGATGAGGGCAATAAACTCCGAATTTGTCGGTTTCCCTTTCCCCGCATGAATGGAATATCCAAAAAGTTCTTCGATCGTGTCCATTTTTCCTCTGTTCCAGGCCACTTCAATGGCATGGCGTATCGCTCTTTCTACCCTTGAGGAAGTCGTATGATGCATCTGTGCGATAGTCGGATAAAGCTGTTTTGTAATGGAATTTAAGATATCCATATCTTTTACCGACATGATCAGGGAATCTCTCAAATACTGATAGCCTTTGATATGGGCCGGCACCCCGATTTCATGGATGATGTTTGTCACGATCACTTCCAGTTGATAGCCGTAATCTCCCCCTTCTTTTTCCTGTACCATAATAAAATCATTTTTTTCCGGTTCCTGTTTTTTTCCGTCTTTCACAAGACGTATTTTTTTAATCAGTGATTTTTGATCAAATGGCTTTAAGATCACATAGTGAGCGCCTAGTTCCATGGCCTCCTTCATGATCAATTCTTTTCCCATGGCGGTGAGAATAATAAAAGCAGGTTTTGCCTTCATCTGTTTGTCATTTTTTATCTCTTCCAAAACGCCAAGACCATCCATTTTCGGCATTATAATATCAAGGAGAACTACATCCGGCTGTGTATTTTTAATCATAGCGACCGCATCCAAACCGTCCGACGCGCTCCCTACTATCGTCATATCCTGTTCTTTTGATACAATGTTTTTTAAATTCAAACGTATTCTTTCGTTATCATCCGCTATTGCAACATTAATTTTTGACATACAACATCCTCCTGTAAATTCCAATACATTTCATTGCAATTATACATTTATCATAGATAGAATACAATTTCTTTAAGTCGCAAGTATCGGGCAAATAAGGCATGATTTGACAATTTATTCCTATTTCAGTCTCCCCCTTCCAAAAAATACCTTTTTTCTCCCATCAGAGTTAACCGTAAAAAAATCCGGAATATCGGGATTCCTTCTGTAAAATTATGCCGAATTAATTTTGCATATTTATGTCGATTTGTTGACTTTTAGACGGTTCTATGTTAAGGTCTTAATAGTTTTCATTGTTAACGAATCAAAGTGTTAAAGTGAAAAAAATAAAAAAAAAGAGAGGTAGAGCAACTATGAAATTCATTATTTTAATTGCCTATTTTGCAGTCATGATCGGCATCGGTCTCTATTGCAGAAAAAACGCAACCGATGTAAACGGTTTCGTTTTGGGCGGAAGGTCCGTAGGACCATGGTTAACTGCTTTTGCTTATGGCACCTCCTATTTTTCCGCCGTGGTATTTGTCGGCTATGCCGGACAGTTTGGCTGGAAATATGGTCTTGCCGCAACCTGGGCGGGCATTGGCAATGCGGTCATCGGTTCCCTTTTAGCCTGGGTTGTACTGGGAAGAAGAACCCGTATTATGACCCAGCACTTAGATTCCGCCACCATGCCTCAGTTTTTCGGTGAGAGATTTCAAAGCAAGTCATTAAAGATTTTCGCTTCCGTGATTATTTTTATTTTCTTGATTCCTTATACCGCTTCTTTGTATAACGGACTGTCCCGGTTATTCGGAATGGCGTTTAATATTGACTATTCTGTCTGTATTATTCTCATGGCAGTATTAACCGCCATCTATGTCATTGCCGGAGGTTATATGGCGACCGCCATCAACGACTTTATACAGGGAATCATTATGCTTTTCGGCATTGTGACCGTTATTGCGGCGGTTTTGCACAGCAAAGGCGGATTTATGGCGGCATACCAGGGACTTGCCGAGGTTACAGATCCGGCCACCAGCACCGTTCCCGGCGTATTTGCCTCCTTCTTCGGACCGGATCCTTTAAACCTTATGTTTGTGGTGATCTTAACTTCACTGGGTACCTGGGGACTTCCTCAGATGGTACAAAAATTTTATGCCATCAAAAATGAAGAGGCCATCAAAAAAGGAACGATCATTTCCACTTTCTTTGCTTTGATCGTTGCGGGAGGATGTTATTTCCTGGGCGGCTTTGGACGTTTATTCTCCGATCAGATAGACATAGTTGCCAATGGTTTTGACTCTGTGATTCCTACCATGTTAAGCGGTTTAAGCCCACTGCTCATCGCATTGGTCGTTATCCTCGTACTCTCCGCTTCCATGTCCACCTTATCCTCCCTGGTCATCGCGTCAAGTTCTACTTTGACCATCGACTTTTTAAAGGATAATTTTATCAAGGACATGAGTGAGAAAAAACAGGTATTGTTCATCCGCGTGCTGGTCGTAGTGTTCATTGCGATCTCTGCGATCATTGCATTGATACAGTATAAGAGTTCCGTAACCTTCATCGCACAGCTTATGGGAATCTCCTGGGGAGCCCTTGCCGGCGCATTCCTCGCTCCGTTCTTGTATTCCCTGTACTGGAAGAAAACCACCGCGGCTTCCTGTTGGGTCTCCTTTATCTTCGGCGCCGGGATCATGATCGTTGATATGCTGGCTCCGCAAATCCTTCCAACCGTGATGCAGTCGCCGATCAACTGCGGTTCCATCGCAATGCTCGCAGGTCTTGTGATCGTTCCGGTTGTCAGCGTTTTAACGCCAAAGCCAAATCCTCAATTGGTGGAAGAAACCTTCGCTTGTTATGATAAGCCAACGGAAGTAGCGCAAAAGACGGCGCTTGGAAAATAACCGTCCGCTGCATTTAAAAAATACAAATAAAAGACCATCGAAAGTTCCTTCGTTTTTCTCAGAAGAGCTTTCGATGGTTTTTCTTATCTGTTTTAAATTTTAAATCGTCGGCTTTGTTTTCATTTCAAGCTGCGGATATCCCTGCAGACTGTCTTTAAAGCAGCGAATTAGCCACCACATTCAAAAATCTTTCCTGTATTTTCCAGGATGGATCTACCGGAGAAACCTGTGAGATAAATATGGCGACGAGATCTTCCTTCGGCCAGACATTAAACACGCTGCCCCAGTAGCCGTGCCATCCGTAGGAGCCGATCCCCATATAGTTAAACTCTGTGTTGTAGTCTTCTTCCACGTTTACCATATACCCCCAACCATGCCCGTAAAGACTGGTTCTCTCACTTCCGATATGATTGGTGGTCATGAGGTTTACCGCATTGGGACTTAGGATTCTTCTTCCTTTGTACCTGCCTTTGTCGCACAGCATTTGAGCGAAATGATAATAGTCTTCCACTGTTCCGGTAAGGCCCGCCGCAATGTTATAATATTTTTTGACCGGGGCAAAGGGAAGCTGCGTATCGTCGGTTCCGGGAACGTCCAATCCTTTTAGACATTCCATCGTGTGGCAGGCGTAGACGTCCGGTATGCGGTCCCAATTTTTTTCCTCGGGGAAAAAGTCTGTCTCAGACATCTCCAGGGGAATAAAAAGATTTTCTTTTAGATAGTCCCTTAAATTTACTCCGGAAACGATCTCCACGATCCGGCCGGCAACGATGGAGGACAGATTGGAATAATCCCACCGCTCTCCCGGCTCTCCGGATATAGGCATTTTTGCAAGGAGCCCGGTTACTTCTTCTATGGTCTGATCTAAGGGATGCATCGTATCGATGATCCCCGCTTTTTCGTATTCTCCCGCGCAGTATTTTGCTTCTTTATGCTCCCCGAGAAGCGCTTTTTTTGCCGTGATCCCGGAGCGCATGGTGAGAAGATCGTGGACGGTGATTTCTCTTTTTACCGGGCGAAGTCTGATCTTTCCATTTTCGTCTGCCACCGCCTTTTTGATATCTTTAAATGCGGGAATATAATCCGACACCTTGTCCGACGGCATGACTTTTCCCTGATCAAAGAGCTGCAAAAGAGCCGCCGCCCCGATGGGTTTTGACATGGAAGCGAGACGGAAAATTGCGTTGGTTTCCATGGGAATCCCTTCTTTGGCCTCCCCATAGGCCTCGTGCTGCACCACTTTTCCATGGCGGGCAACTAAAGTGACCGCCCCTTTCATCACCTTTTCCTGAATCGCTCTTTCCATCACATTTTCAATACAGGACAGGTTTTTTGATGACAGTCCCACTTCTTCCGGCACGGTTAAGGTTAATTCAGCCATTGTCTTCTCCCCTTCATTAAGTTAATGAGTATACCTCTACGCTTGACCTTTTTATCACACGGTCATTTTCAAAATCATAGTTCATGGTTTCCAGGCATTTGGGAGCCTGTCCTTTTTCCGCCCAATCCATCAGATTGCGAAGACCGGAGGCGTTTATTACGTTTGGGCCGTCCCAGTCATACAGGGCGTGTCCGCCGAACCTTGGGAAAAAGATCCGGAAATTCTTTTTCATTTCTTCTTCTGAGGCAAAATAGGAACAGGCCATTTTATAATATTTCAGGGATAACTGGTTTGGTACGATATGATCCCCGGTGCCGTGGGTGACGATCAGTTTCGCATCCGCCCCGGCCAAAGGACGAAGGTCCGGTTCATAGCAAGAGTATGGGGAAAATTCCTCTTTATGCTCTTTATAGATCTGCTCAAATTCCTGATAAGTACAGGTCGAAAAATCCCAGTCCGGATCCCTTAAGGCCCACCTTAATAATTGAAGGGCAAAAGGAATCAGGGATGGTCTGCCATTTTCTTTGATCCTTAAATATCCAAATTGCCTTGGCCCCACCGGCCATTGGGTGATCTCCGGGCCAAATCCGTAAGTGATCCTTGTCCCGTCGGACATCACCGGACCGTTCCACACTTTTAACATCACTTTGATATCTGCTGGCCGAATCGGTCCTGCTTTTGTGTTAAGTCCCGGAAGCTGCTTGAGAAATCTCTGCCATCTCTCATCCTTTAGATCAAAGGGTCCTTTTAGCCAATCTGCCTGTCTTCTTGCCAGCGCCTTTGCCGCTTTGTATTTTTCCGTCTCTACTTTGTGGGGTTCGTTGTAAAACACCAGGGCGCTCCAAAGGCAGGCAAACATCGTATTATAATAATCAAAAAGAGGCCCGTCCGCCCAAAGCCCGTCATAATCTTCCGGGTACTTTTGAGCCTGCGCCATGATCTGCCTTGCTCCCCCGGAAGTTCCGTGCATATAGGACTTATATATTTTTTCATCGTACAAAGCCTCTGTCACTGCTTTTGCCGCAGCGCTGATCTGGTGTGTGCCCCGGAAAGCCCAATGCTCAATCATATCCCACTCCAGAGATCCGTCCTCTTTAAATCCCCAGGAAGCGTCCACGAACATTCCCGTGCCGCCGTCATTTACCACGCAGGCAAATCCGTTTCGCACTGCCATCGGCCAGGAGGTGATATTCGTAGTCTGTTCTTTGTCCCAGTCCGTCTCCAGATTGGAGCCTGCTCCGGCGATCCCCATAAATCTCTGATTCCACCGAAGGGGCAAAAAGAGCTTGATATTGGCCGTGTGCCTTGCGGAAATGACTTCCTTTATCCTTACCAGATAGAAAGAAGGAATATTGGTAAGAAGGGGTTTTTCTGCTTCCTTGTAGCTTCCCTCTTCGTAATACTTTACGCTGATCACCAAAAGATTCAAAAACGGGGCCAGAATCTGCTGGATTTTTCCTGCAGTGCAATTTTTATGGAGAATAGGATATTCCCGAAAAGTTTCCGGCTCCATCCAGTTATACATATCATGTGAGAACCAGTTTTCTCTGCTTCCTTTATAAAATTCCCATTTTGCTTTTTCCATAATCGTTCACCTTTTTCGTGAATTATACTATTTTTCTCTGATATTTTATTATAACAAGACTAAATTTTATATTTTATACTAAACGAACTCTTTCTTTAGAATATCTGCACGAAAAAAGGATACCCCAAAGCCCGTTTGGACTTTTCGGATATCCTTTTTTGTTTAGAAATATTTTTTATTGCCCCAGAGATTTGCTTTTTTCAAATCCAAGTACTGCTGGTAGGCGTCTTCTAATATCTGCTTTTCATTGGGAAAACGAAGAAGATGATATGCCTCATGATACTTATAAAATCCCGCGTCCACAAAATACTCTTCCCTTTGGGGCTTACAGTAATAGCTATCTGCCATCATCAAGTACCAGTGTACATCCTTGACTACTACATCATGAGGAGTGTTAAAAGTGTATTGGCTCTTACCGACATAGCGGATAATGGAGGCTTTCGAACCAGTCTCTTCTTTTACTTCTCTTAACGCCGTTTCTTTATATTCCTCACCTTCCTCAACCGTTCCTTTGGGAAGTACCCAACCTTCGTATCGATTTTTATATCTTTTGAACAAAAGCAGTATCTTTCCTCTAAATATTACCACACCACCGCAGCTTGTTGCCTTAATCATTTCATTTCCTCCTATGCAAACAATCTGGTGTGTCCTACACTTGATACCAGTATAGCAAAGATACCCTTTCATTTCAAGTGATCGTTTTTTAACAAGTTACCGTCAAATATCAATAAACAGCAATGTCTGTTCGCAAAAAAATATTTCATCGCAATGACGCTTCGCTCCCTTCGGCCTTCGGCGCTCAGAAGGCATTGCTCTTGAAATATTTTCTTTTCTCCAGACAACCGTAGTTTATTTTAAAGGATAATTTTACGGTAACAAATACTGTAACTTATTGTAACTCCATCTCTAAACCGTTGTTATAATAACAATCAAATATTTCTTTGGCGATTGGTGTAGCATATTCGCTGCCGGCTCCCTGATTTTCCACGATCACGCAGACTACCAGATCCGGATCTTCCACATTGGAGAATCCCACAAACCAAGAATGAGGCTCTTCTTTTTCGTTCTCTGCGGTTCCGGTTTTTCCTGCCGCCGTGTACATATCTGATTGCAGCACGGAAGCTGTTCCGTCTTCCACCACGTCTTTTAAAAGATCTTTTAATATGCTCGATTCTTCGCTGCTCATCAGTTCTTTGTACTCTTCTTTTTTGGCGGTAAAGACTTCATTGCCTTCCACGCTCTCGATCTTATCCACAAGGATCGGCTTCATCAAAACGCCGTCGTTGGCGACTGCGCACATAAGAAGGGCGTTGTGGAATGGCGTCATCAAGGTTTTTCCCTGTCCGATGACGGTCTGAGGGATCTCGCTTTCCTCTGAGCTGGTTGTCAATTCGAATGAGCTCTTTGTCACAGGAAGATCAAAGTCAATCTCTGTGTTGAAGAGTAAATTCTCATTGAGTTTGATATATTTCTTCTTGTTAAGGGAGGTTCCGATGGTCACAAATGCGGTGTTGCATGATTTGGCGAACGCCTGGGAAAGATTTTCTTCTCCGTGCTGCTGATCATGGTAACAGCTTATGTGTACGCTGTTTAGGATAGTCTCTCCCGTACAATTGTAGGAAAAGTCATTGTAATCGTCTGGGTTTTCTTTGATGTATTCAAGGGCGGTCAAAACTTTATAGGTGGATCCCGGAGGATACACTCCCTGGATGCATCGATTCACTAACACGCCGCTCTCAGAGTCCGCAGAGATACTTTCCCACTCTTCATCGAGGGTGTTGGGATCAAAGTCCGGTTTGGAAACCATCGCCCTTACCTTTCCGGTTTTTGGCTCTATGGCGACCACGGCTCCTCTGTAACCCGACATCGCCTCGTAGGCTGCGTTTTGCAGACGGGTATCCAGGGTGGTAAACACCGTGTCTCCTTCTTTCTTTCCTCCTTTGATGCTGCTTTTAATCTGTGTCATCACATCAGTGTGGGAAGTTAAAAGCTGATAATTATAGGCAGACTCTATTCCGCCCTTTCCATGTTTGGAATACCCCACCACATGGGCAAACATATTCTCATAAGGATAAACTCTGGTTGCCTCCTGCCCGTCCTCAGATACCGTCTCCGCCAGCACTTTATCGTTGGCGCTCATGATTTTCCCTCGTTTTACAGATTCCTGGATCTTAGAGGTTCTCTTATTAAAAGGGCTTGTGATCACCGCCGTGCTGTCATAGATCATAAAGCGTACCAGATAAACTACCAGGCCAATAAAAATAAGGATAATGGGGATCACAGTCTGTGCCATATATAAATTCGACTTTGTCTTTTTTCCCTTTTTCGCCGTAAACATTGCTTCCAGAGACTCTCTGTTTCGCAGAGGGACCCTTCTTCCCCTTCTTTTCTTCGGACTATTTTCTTTTTGAAGATTTTCGTCTTCCGGCTTCCTCTTCTCTGTCTTCTCCATCTTCTTCGTCTTCTTCGTCAATTTCTTCGACATATTCTTCTCCTCCATCCTGGGTAAGATATTCTTCCGGTATCATTTCTTCGTCCTCTTCCTTATAGGCAAGAATGAAGACACCCTGTAAAATGGCAAAAATAATCAAGGTAGATGAAACGGAACTTCCGCCGTAACTGATCAGCGGAAGGGTGACTCCCGTCGACGGGATAAACTTCGTTACGCCTCCGATGGTCAGTAAAACCTGAAAAATAAAGGTAATGGAAAAACCATAGGCAAGCAGCTTATAGAAGCGATTTTGTACATCCATGGCAATGGTCAGAAAATGAATAAAAATTCCCAGATAAATGATAATCAAGCAGATGGCAAAACAAAGCCCAAATTCTTCTGCAATTGCGGAAAAAATAAAATCACTTTCCACCACAGGTATGTCCGTCGGCTGGCCTTGCGTTAGTCCAAGACCGAACCATCCTCCCGTTCCTATGGCAAATAAAGACTGGGTAATCTGATATCCTTCTCCGTCCGGAGACGCCCACGGATTACTCCACACATTGAAACGAACCCGCACATGGCTAAACAGCGCATAGGCAAGTCTCGCAGCCACCGCTCCAAGGCCGAGTCCGCCTAACACATAAATCCCCCTGCCGGTTGCACAATAACACATGAAAATATATACAAAGAAGTACAAAAGCGCGGCTCCAAGGTCCTTTTCCAAAATAAGGATCATCACATGACAGGCGCAAAAAATGGTGGTGATAAGGATCCTCTTAAAATCCCGGGCTTTTTCCAGCATGGCCGCAATGAAAAATACATAAGTGATCTTAACAAATTCGGAAGGCTGAATCTTGATGGGACCAAGGGAAATCCAGTTTGTGGAACCGTTGATGGTCGCCCCAATGACAAACACGGTCAAAAGAAACAGCAGACCGACCACTCCATAAAACCACTGGAGATTCTTAAGCCAGGTAGCTTTCTCTAAAATCCACGGCACGATCAACACGACGATCGAAACCACGGCGACGATGGCAAACTGCTTGATGGCAAGGGATTTATCCAGTCTTGTCAGCATAACAAAACCAATCAGAAGCAAAAAGCAGGTATGATTCATCAAAATCCTGGAACAGTCTTTATAAAAATGATGGTAAATAAATATCAAAAACTTAAAAAATACTGCCTGTACAGCGTATAAAATGATGATCTGAAAATCAAACGTCTTTAAGAAAAGCACGCCATAACAGAGAAAGTGGAAAATAAACATGAACAATTCCTGCCTGTCCATCCTCTTAATCTGTTTATAGGGGGAAGAAGGCAAAAAAACCGTAAAGCTTGATACGGCATAAATTGCGCACATGATCAGAATAATATAATTTGATAAACTTGATATAACACTTAGCAACTGTCTCACCTGCCTGTTTATATAATACTAAATATTTGTTCCAAATATCCTTTGTTTCCATGCTCCATATTGTTCCATGACTTTATCGGTCTGGCTTTTATCCCTGTGAAACAGATCGATCCGAACCCTGCCCGGACAATTGTTTTCCGTGATCTCATCGGATAAAAACCAGTTTCTTGGCTGATCGCTCCAGATCAGATTATAACAGCCCCTACAATGGGTGGTCACCGGAAGCCTTCTGTGATTGGAATCGCCAAGCCACAGCGTCTCGGGAATCCCGGTGCATCCTTTTGTGGTTCGGTTCACGCACTGGGCAGAGACCATCACCGGAAAATGTCCGTACAACAAGACTTCGGTATCCCTTTTGTCCATCCCCTGGCTTAAGGCTTCCTGTGCTTCCCGGAAGGAAAGCTCCATAGGGTATTCGGACTTGATCTTACCAAAATCCTTCTGATAAAGCGTTAAGACTTCCCTGGCGGCGCCGGAGTTCCACTGATACAGGGAACTGGCAAAAACCACCGTCCTTTTTTTCATTTTCTCCCGGAAATCCCTTTTATCCATGCCCCCGGCAAGAAATTCTGCTTCGTTGATATTATGAACGTAATATCCGCCGCAGTCTTTAAAACAGTCTTCAAACAAGAAGGAAAGACTGGAAAAGTCCTTTTCTCTTACAATCCTTGGCAGTGAAAAATAGACTTCTTTTTGATGGGTCCTGAGGTAATCCGCCGCTTTTTTCAGCATCGGCAAATCAAAAAAATCCATAGGAAGGCAATAGCCGTCGGCCTTAAAATGCAGCAGACAATACCGAAGGCTCTCCAGGCTGTAAACCGTCAGGATTAATTTAGGGCCTATCATATCATAATTTTCTTGGAAAGGCAAATTATGTTTTGATGGATTCTCATAAAAAACCTTTCTGCATCCCGCCTTTTTTATTTTTTCTTCCAAACGGGCATACCCTTCCTGGCGGAGCCCCTTGATCATCGACAGGGGAAGAAAGAGGTTGTCTTCCAGATCAATCTCTGCCTCCTTTAGAGCAAAAGGCACAGTTCCGGTTTTTTTAAGCTGTTTTAAAATATCTTCTTTGGAAATCCCTTTGCCGGAAGCAATTTCCGGAGGATCTGCCTTTAGAGACACTTCCCACTCTCCCGAGCGCAACGAAAGGATCGTGGGATTTCCCTTTTTTACTTCCATCGCTGCTTTTACCGGCCGTTTTGGTTCTTTTTTTATCATTTCGTTTTGAATATGCTCCGAAAGCTCCGTGTTCTTTCTCCGGTAAATATCCATCCCCCGCGCCAGATTCCGCATTCCGGATGCATTCATGGTCACTCTGGCGCCCGCAGGCGAACCGTCAAGTTCCTTTGGCACGGTGAGGATCGTCTCCTCTTTGGACTTTTCCCTTAGCGGGATCACTAAAATATCCCTGGCATGGACAGCGGAATTGGGAATGAAGGTGATTTTATTTTTTTTCACGCTCTCGATGGCTCCGATTTTTCTTCCAAGATGGTTGGGCCGTTTTACGGACATCATATTATTTCCGTTGTGCTGCTCAAAATATCCCGAAGAAAAACCGCTTCTGGAAAACAGCTCTTTAAGATTCTCGGTATCTTTTTTATTGACACGATACTTTTCTTTCTCCGAAAGATCTCCGTAGTAATCCAGATACTTTCTGTAAATTTCCGTAACCCCCGCCACATATTCCGGATTTTTCATCCTTCCTTCTATTTTCAGGGAGTCTGCTCCGGCGGCAATTATTTCAGGAAGCAGCTCCAAAGAGCAAAGATCCTTCGGACTTAATAAATAATTCCCATCGGTTTTTCGCCTCCTGCCGTCCGATTCAAACAGCTCATAAGGAAGACGGCAAGGCTGGGCGCACTTTCCCCGGTTCCCGCTTCTTCCCCCATATACGCTGCTTAAAAGGCACTGCCCTGAATAGCAGTAACAAAGCGCTCCATGAATGAAGATTTCAAGTTCCATTCCGGTTTTTTCCTTGATGGCGGCAATCTCCGGCAAGGATAACTCCCGGGCAAGAACCACTCTTTGCATCCCCATACGCTTCGCCGCCAAAGCGCCTTCCCCGGACGTAATCGTCATCTGGGTACTTCCGTGGATGGGGAGATCCGGAAAATGCTTACGAATAAAAGAAGCAGTCCCCATATCCTGAACAATTACGCCATCGAGTCCTGCCTGATAAAACGGAAAAAGAAAAGAATATAAACGATCCTTTAATTCTTTTTCCTTCATTAATGTATTAATGGTTAGATAAACCTTTTTTTCATAAAAATGGGCATAATAAATTGCCCGGATCAGCTCATCCCGTGTAAAATTGCCGGCATAAGCCCGGGCGCCAAACTGATTTCCGCCAAGATACACTGCGTCGGCCCCCGCTTTTATCGCAGAAGTCAAATGTTCAAAAGAACCCGCCGGAGCCAACAGCTCCGGCAGACGATACTTCTTAATGCAGACCATTTCTTGTCTCCAATTCAATGATTCGTTTTTGTAATTCATTTACCTTTGTTTTATATTCTATTACCAGCTTGTTGGCCGTTTCGATGCGCATATCCTTATCGACAATATCTTGCTGAAGCTGATAGATCTCCTGTTCATGCTCCGCATTTACCTGGACATACACTTCCGACTCTTCCCGCTGCTTAAACAATTCTTCGGAGATATTTAAGGCAAGTAAAATATTTCTGTACTCCGGAGATAACTTGTTATATCCTGTTTTTGCCTTAAGCTGGCGGATCTTAGAATCCACATAAGAAGCTACTTTCTGCATGGTTGCCTCATTACTCCCAGCCAGCAAATATACTTTTCCATCAATTACAACCGATAATTTGGTTTTATTATCCATGATTTCCCTCTCTTTCTTTAGTATAATTCCTCAGGAACTGCCAATCCCAAATGCCGGTATGCTCCTCCGGTCAATACTCTTCCTCTGGGAGTTCGCTTTAATAATCCTCTCTGTATCAAAAAAGGCTCATAGACATCTTCTATTGTTCCCGCATCTTCTCCGATCGCCACCGCCAGGGTGTCGAGGCCCACCGGGCGTCCTGAAAACTTATGAACCATTGTAAGGAGCATCTTACGGTCCACGCCGTCTAGTCCAAGGGAATCAATCTCCAGCAGGTTAAGCGCCTCGTCGGCAATCTCCTTCGTGATGTGGCCGTCGTAGCGAACCTGCGCATAATCCCTCACCCTTTTTAGAAGACGGTTTGCCAATCTCGGCGTGCCGCGGCTTCTTCTTGCGATCTCCAACGCGCCCTCCGCCTCAATGGTAACCTTACATAATCCGGCGGATCGCATCACGATCACCCTAAGTTCCTCATCACTGTAAAATTCCAGCCGATTCACCACGCCGAACCGATCTCTTAAGGGTGCGGTAAGCATTCCTGCCCGGGTCGTCGCACCAACTAAGGTAAATCTCGGCAGATCCAGGCGGACGGACTTAGCGGTCGCCCCCTTGCCGATCATAATGTCTATGGCATAATCCTCCATTGCAGGATACAAAACTTCTTCCACCTGTCGGTTCAATCTGTGGATCTCGTCAATGAAAAGTACATCTCCGTCGGAGAGACCGTTGAGGATCGCCGCAATCTCTCCCGGTTTTTCGATGGCCGGACCAGAAGTGATCTTTAGATTGCTGTTCATCTCTTCGGCAATAATTCCCGCAAGGGTGGTTTTTCCAAGGCCGGGCGGTCCGTAAAACAGTACGTGGTCCAAAGCTTCATGGCGAAGTTTTGCTGCCTCAATAAAAATTCTTAAATTTTCTTTTACTTGTTCCTGACCAATATATTCATCCAGGGACCGAGGACGAAGACTGCTTTCCGCGCTGTAGTCCTCTTCCATGATTTCTGTCGTAATTATTCTGTCCATAGTTACCTCTCGCGCCGATTGATTTTCTTATTCCGGTAATCAATACTTTATAATAAATATTTTAAAGCAGCCTTTAACCACTGCTCTGAGGTCATATCGGCATCTCCTTCTACAGAGCGCACCGCCCTGTAAGCTTCTCCGCTTCCATAGCCAAGGGCGATCAAAGCCTGCGCCGCTTCTTCCGCCTCGTCAAGCCCTGCGCAGCTTCCCGGATCCTCAATGGAAGCCATTCCTTCCATGCTGTCTAAGTCTTCCATACACAGCTTATCCTTAAGTTCCATCACCATCCGTTTGGCTCCCTTTGGGCCAATTCCCGGCGTTTTGGAAATTGCCTTGATATCCTCGCTAAATACAGCGAAATAAAGTTCTTCCACCGTCAATGTAGAGAGTACGGAAAGAGCGGCTTTCGGGCCGATCCCATTAATGCCAAGAAGCTTCTCAAAAACCAAAAGCTCTTCTTTTTTTAAAAAACCATATAAAGACAATTGATCTTCCCGGACATACATATACGTATATATGGTAACCGTCTCTTCCATGGAAACCCTCTCTGCCACGGATGACGGGACTTTGATCAGATATCCCATACCCTGATTATCTAAAACAAGAGAGTCACTATCCTTGTGTACTACCTTTCCCTTAATATAAGCGATCAACTTTTTGTCTCCTGTTCCATCATTTTTATGAAATTCCTTCGATAAAAACGAACTTATATTCTAAAAAATGATATCACATTTAACAGCAAAAAACAACTGATACATTCACAAGGGTTTGACATTCTTTGCCCGCTTTGGTATCTTGAAAATAAACTTTCCAAAACAAACGATAAGAAGGAGATTTCCATGCTCATAAAACGTCACTCATTCCCTTCCCGGAGTATTCCTGATACGCCGGATTTTAAAGCCAATGTTTTTCTTGATATAGAAACCACCGGATTTCACAGGACAAAATCCATTATTTATCTGATCGGGTGCGGCGTCATCTGCGAAAAGACGATGGAAATTACACAGTGGTTTAACAACGATGGAAAAAGCGAAGGAGAAATGCTGCTTGCCTTCCTTACCTACTGTCATGATCTCTGCCAGGGAATTTTTTCTGATCTAAACCTGATCACCTTTAACGGAGAGCGCTTTGACCTTCCTTTTTTAGCAAAACATTTTGCTCTCCATGAAATTTCCGATAAAGAACTTAAGGGGGCAAATTCCACAGATTTATACCGAAATCTTCTCCCTTTCCAAAAAGCGTTCGGTCTTGAAAAGGGGAAACAAAAAAACTGGGAAAGATTTATGGGAATCGATCGAAAAGACCGCTACGATGGAGGGCAGTTGATCCGTCTTTATAAACAATACCTAACAGGACCGGAAGAATCTTTGCTGCACATTCTTTTATTACACAATTATGAAGATATTTTAGGTATGGGAGAAATAAGCGCTCTTTTTGCTTATCAAAAGTTATTTCAGTCAGAGTGGACGGTCAAAGACGTTCTCCCTTTGACGTCCATTGATGTTCCTTCTCTAGCATCCAAAGAGGAGCAAGAGGGCGTCCGCCTCCTTTGCCTTCTCCCCTTTCCGCTTCCCGTTCCCTTTTTCATTTTCCAGGAGGATTATGCCATCGAGGGAAAAGAGGATCAGCTCATCATCACGATCTGCTGCAAGGAAACTGTCATGAAGCATTACTATAAAGATTACCATAATTATTATTATCTTCCCCAGGAAGATTATGCCGTCCACAAAAGTATCGGATGTTACGTTGATCGTCAAAACCGCCAAAACGCAACGGCGGCCACTTGTTACAGCCGTCTGGAAGGGATCTTTTTCCCCATTCCGCCAAAATGCAGCCGCCACGGGATCTCCCTGGATCCCCAAACCTATCAGGGCAAAACCTTTTACCAAAGGGAATTTGCGGCCAATAAAACTTATCTGGAATTTGGCGAGCTTTTTTCAGATTACTCTTCCACGCAACAATTTCTGAATCAATACCTAAAAGATATATTAAAGTACATATTAATTTGCGGCCAGTAGTCCACGGAAATTTTAGCGAAAAAATAAAACGCACTCCATGTCTGATTTGATCGAATCATGGAATGCGTTTTTAATTTTTATAATGATATTTTATATATTTTTAAATGAAATTACTTCATTTCTTCTGCCAGCGCCTTGATCTGTTCTTTGTTTGCGTCGTTCATCGCAGACTTGATGGTCACTACAGTATCGGCATAGCTGATGTCCTTGCTCTTTTCGAAGGCTGCCTTCATAATTCTTGCTGCCGCCGGTCCCCAGGTACCATTTTCCACGAAAGCGATCTTACGGTTTTGATATCCTCTTCCCGTCAATTCATCGATAAAGGTCTTCATGAATGGGAAAATATCTCCGTTGTATGTTGTAGTGGCAAGAACTAATTTTCCATAGCGGAAAGCGTCTTCTACCGCTTCTGCCATATCGCATCTTGCAAGGTCGTTTACCACAACCTTCGGGCATCCAGCTTTCTCAAGTTCTTCTGCAAGAAGCATCACGGCCTTCTTGGTGTTGCCGTATACGGAAGTATAAGCGATCATCGTTCCCTCGGATTCCACACCGTAGGAGGACCAGATATCATATAAATTAATGTAGTAGCCAAGATCCTCTGTCAAAACCGGGCCGTGGAGAGGGCAGATGATCTGGATGTCCAGAGCCGCAGCCTTTTTCAGGACAGCCTGTACCTGTCTGCCGTACTTTCCGACGATTCCAATATAATATCTTCTCGCTTCACAAGCCCAATCCTCTTCCACGTCCAGAGCGCCAAACTTTCCGAAGGCGTCCGCAGAGAAAAGAATCTTGTCTGTGCTGTCATATGTCATCATAACTTCCGGCCAGTGAACAAGAGGAGCAAAGACGAAAGTAAAGGTGTGCGCTCCCGTACAAAGAGTCTCGCCGTCTTTTACAACTAACTGGTTCTCTTTATAATCTGTTCCGAAAAATTGTTTTATATATGTAAAAGTCTTTGTGTTGCCGACGATGGCAGTATCCGGATAAACTTCCTTAAATGCCGCAATACTTGCAGAATGATCCGGTTCCATATGCTGGACAACAAGATAATCCGGAGCGGTTTCTCCTAAAAGCTCTTTAATGTTTGAAAGCCATTCCTCTGTGAACTTCGCATCCACTGTGTCAAACACTGTGATCTTTTCATCCTTTACCACATAGGAATTGTATGCCATACCATTTGGCACAATATACTGCCCCTCAAACAAATCTATCTTATGGTCGTTGACTCCTACATAGAAAACATCCTTTGTAACATTGTTCATTTTCATCACTCCTTAATCCTAAAGTATACGTTAAGTTACCCCCAATATCATATTCTAAAAATGAAAGAAACAAAGAGCTGTTTTTTCAGCTCTTTATAAAACACAGCTGCAAAGCAGCTCCAAAAATAACAGCTCAAAATGCTCAAAATAAACATGGCAACTTAGAAAATGAAAATCTACCCAGAAAATCTGTTTATAACAAAAAACGGTTTATAACTTTTCGTTATAATATCTCTTAATCGCCTCAAAGCTTTCCGCACTGATCACGTGCTCTACCTTACACGCATCCTGCGCCGCAATCTCGCTGTTTACTCCAAGCTTCTCAAGACACTTGGTAAGCAGTTTATGGCGTTCGTAGATCATCTCCGCAATTTCTTTGCCGGATTCCGTTAAATAAATATATCCGGCGTCTGTCATGGTAATGTGATTCTTCTCGCGAAGGTTCTTCATGGCAATGCTCACGCTGGATTTTTTAAAATCTAGTTCATTGGCAATATCGACAGAGCGTACCACCGGAAGTCTCTCACTGAGCATAAGGATTGTCTCTAAATAATTTTCAGCAGACTCATTCGTTTTATTTTTCATGATAATACTCTCCAATTTTTTATTGTTTCAGCTTATAATACAACTTATCATATCATCTTAATACATAATACACATTTCGCTTGTGTCATTATAACATAAAGAACATTTGTTTTCAATGAATATTTCTCTAAAAAGTTCTTGACATCTAATTTCTGTTAGTGTATACTAATCCTAGATGAAGATATTAATTATCTGATTCTTCTCCTTTATTAACAGTAATAACGTACTGTATTCTTTTAGTTTAGTGTAAAAAAGACCCGGATCCCGGGTCTTTTTTATTTGTCATATTATTTTTTCATATCCCAGGCAAATATCCCATATCCTTTGCTGGAGTCTTCCACCAGCACATGGGTGACGGCTCCCACTAGCTTTCCGTCTTGTATGATCGGAGAGCCGGAAAGCCCCTGGACGATTCCTCCAGTCAGTTTTAATAAGTTCTCATCGGTAATTTCCACAACGAGGGCTTTTTGCCCATCTCTGCTTTTTATTTTATTTTTTGTCAATTTTATGGAATAGTCTTTCACTTCTCCGCTAATACTGGTTCTTATAAGAGCTTTACCGCTTTTTACCGCGGATGGTCTGGCGATTTCCATTAAACTGCTTGTTTCATAATCTTTTACGTGGTTGGTGATATTTCCTCTGATTCCAAAGTCTGTGTTTCCGGTTATGGTTCCGATATAGTTTTCCGGGGAATAATCTATGCTTCCGATGGCCTCTCCCGGGCTGCCGGATTCTCCTTTTAATATGGAAGAAATGCTGGCTTTATAGATATATCCTTCTTTTAACTCCATGGAAACGCCCAGATCATAATCGCTGATACAATGTCCTAACGCTCCGTATTCTCCTGTTTGGGTAATATAAGTGATCGTGCCTATGCCTTGGGTATTATTCCGAAGCCATGCACCGATTTGATATGTTTTAGTTTCAGGATTGTATACTGGTTTGACCTTTACCTGCCTTTCTTCCCCTTTACGGGAAATGGTCAAAATAACGTCTTTTTCTTTATTTTTTTGAATCAGGGAAACAAACTGGGCTTTTGTTTTGATCTTTGTTTCGTTAAATTTTAAAATATAGTCTCCGGATTTTAATTTGTTTTGACAGGGATTCACGGTTTCCCCGCTGCCGCACTCCACTTCCTGGGTGTTTAAAACGAGGATACCGTCGGTTTTTAGATAAATCCCCACCGGTTTTCCGCTGACATAAACTTTTTGCGGCTCTTCATTGGAAATCCTTTGTATTGTCTCTAAGGTTTTGTCTTCCTGCTTTGATATATTATCCTCTGTGCTTTTTATGTGATATCCCTGATTGATTGCAAGAAACATAATGATAATCACAAAAAGATAATATAGCCTTCTTAATTTCGATATCATAAAAAATGCCTCCATACTTATTTCATTGCTATTAGTATGGCAGGCATTATTTTTTTCAAACAGACAGATTTTACTTACAAAATTTCTGATGCTAATTTTTTCATTTCTTTTGCATTTTCCAAAACCGCATTGGTGATCTGGGCGCCGCCTAACATCCTGGCCAGCTCATAAACCGACTCTTCCTCGGACAGTTTATGGATACTGCTTATAGTGGAATGGGTGTCGCTGGTTTTCTCAATGAGATAATGGGTATCCGCCATAGCGGCGATCTGCGGCAAATGGGTAATGGCGATCACTTGCCGGTTTCTTCCCATTTTTGCCAATCTCTCCGACACTTTCTGGGCCGTTCTTCCGCTGATTCCCGTATCGATCTCGTCAAAAATCAAGGTCTCAATCTGGTCTTCGTCCGCCAAAATGGACTTGATCGCCAGCATGATTCTTGACAGCTCTCCGCCGGAAGCGATCTCGTGAAGGGGAGCGATGGGAAGTCCCGGATTGGTGGAGATCATAAAGCACACTTCATCCTTGCCGTCTGCCTGGCAGCTTTGTTTTTCCTGAATGTCTATCTCAAATCTCACGTCGTTAAAATTCAAAGATTGCAGGGCGGTTTTGATCTCTTCGGTTAAGGGAAGGGCGGCTTTTTTTCGAAGTCTGGTCAATTCTTCCGCCGCTTTTTCCAGCTCTTTTTTTGCCTTTTTTACTTTGTTTTTTAACTGAGCGATATATTCTTCAAAATTCGCAAGCTTTTCATATCTTTCCAAGCTCTTTTTTTGATATTCCAATATTTTTGCAACCGTATCTCCATATTTTGATTTTAAATGGCTGATCAAATCAAGGCGGTTGGTGATGGACTGATACGTTTCTTCGTCAAACTCCATGGAACACATATAATCTGCCAATTCCCGATTAAAATCGTTTAAGAGACTGTCGATGGTCTCTAACTGTTCGCCAAGTCCGGCGCTGGAAGAATCAATGGAAGTAACCTCGGACAGATAACGCATTCCCTTGCCGATCAAATCTCCGGCTCCTCCGGAACCTTCGCCAGTCAGATCATACAGCATCTTGCAGTTTTCCAAAATATCTTTACTGTGAGTGATCAACTGATACTGGGCAAAAAGTTCCTCATCCTCTCCTTCTTTTAGGCAGGCTCCTTTGATCTCCTTGATCTCATATTTGAGAAACTCCATCTCTCTGGTTCGCTTATCTGCGTCCATTTGTTCCTTTTCGTATTGATTTCGCAGCTCCTGATAGGAATGATACAAATCTTTTACCCGTTTTTTTACAGGAAGAATCTCACTTTTTTTGTAATTATCCACAATAAGCAAATGATTTTTTGGAGAAAGAAGAAGTTGGTTTTCGTGCTGCCCGCTTAAATCAAGGAGCAGCGGAGAAATTTCTTTTAATTTTGACACAGTCACTGCTGCGCCGTTTATTTTATTGATCACCCGCTGGTTGGTGATGCGCCTTTGAATGATGATATCTCCCTCTTCAAAAGGGATCGCCAGCTCTTCTAATTTTTCCCGCACCGCTGCGCTCTGCGTATGAAAGATCAGTTCGATCAAAGCGCTGTCACATCCGCTTCGTATCATCTCTTTTGGAATTTTATTTCCGAGTGCGGACTGGATGGAGCCGATCAGGATGGATTTGCCCGCCCCGGTCTCTCCGGTAAGGATATTCAGATGATGATCAAAATCAATTTCCGCCTCTTCAATCAGCGCAAGATTTTTTACGTGTAAATTGATAAGCATTTGTTTTACAATATCCTTTCTGTTGCCTTAAATAATAGTTACTGCATTTACTTTCTCTTGCCAATTCCATGCAATTTTTTTATTTTTTGATAATGCGGTTTAATTCTTCAATGGCGTTGTTTACCATGGATAATTCTTTTACCACGCACATGATCGTGTCATCGCCGGCAATACTGCCCACAATCCCCTGAATCCCAATGGAGTCGATGGCTGCCGCACAAGCCATGGCCATTCCGGAAACCGTCTTTACTACTAAGATATTTTGTGCGCTTTCGATATGTAGGATACCTTCGGAGAGAACCCTTCGGTATTTATCGGAAACATGAACGTCATGCTGTATCATGGGAGCGTACTTTTGCCGTCCTCCCGACGACGGGATCTTCGTGATCTTTAACTCACGGATATCTCTGGAAATGGTTCCCTGGGTGGTATGAAATCCGTTTTCCTGTAATTTCCTCGACAATTCTTCCTGGGTGTCAATATCATAAGTGGAAATAAGTTCTAAAATTTTTTCCTGGCGTTTTCCCTTCATATATTCCTCGCTTTCAGAAGTAATAAGCTGTCCCTTTTTGCGCTAATATAACTTTTCTTTTAAGATTTTTACAAAACTGATCTCTTTCAATTTAATAAACGGAGTTACTTCTTTGGCTTTGCAGATTTCAATCTGATCGCCCGGATATAATAAAATACCTGTTTTCCCATCAGATAAAATGATACTTTCTTCTTCCTCTTCCCCGCGGATCGCTTCTAGTTCAATGACAATAGAGTCTTCTTTGGAAAGTATCACGCTTCGTCCCGTCAAAGAGTGGGGGCATACCGGAGTAACTACATAATTGCTGCACGTCGGATTGATGATCGGCCCTCCCGCCGACAAATTATATCCCGTTGATCCGGTAGGAGTCGCCACGATCACTCCGTCTGCCCGATACCCCTGGATCTCCACTCCGTTAATCCTTATGGTAAGGCGAAGCATCCCGGACACGCTCTGACTTCTGATTACGAAATCATTTAAGGCGGTATATTCTTTCATACACTTTCCCTGGCGAAGGATTCTGGCGCGGATCATGATCCGGTTTTCAATCTGGTAATCATCACGGATCAGGCAGTCAAGAACTGTCACGATCTCAGAGTGGTTGATGTCGGCCAAAAATCCCAAAGTGCCCAGATTGATTCCAAGAAGGGGGATATTGCACCCGATCAGCTTACCGGCGGCATTTAAAATGGTGCCGTCCCCTCCCAGCACAAGGATACATTCTGTGCCTTCCGGAATGGGAATATCTGTGGTCAAATGCTTCTCATACTGATCAAAGATATGGCAGACGGCTCCCCTCTCCTTCAAATGGCGATATATTTTTTTTGATAGTTCGAGATTTTTGTCTTTTTGTTTGTTGGCAATGATATAGAACTGTTTCATATGTTTATCTCCATCCGCTGTTTATTATCCGTTTATGCTTCCCCATGGGATAATGCATGGTGGGAATGGTTTACTACTTCTTTTATCAAACTGCACTCAATGCGGTCATCTTCTTTTGCCTTTTTCAGATGAAGAAGATATTCAATGTTGCCTTCCGGGCCTTTGATCGGGGAATAATCAAGGGCAAGCAAGGCAAATCCGAGATTTTTTGCAAAGTTCATTACCATTTCGATCACTTCTTTGTGGACCGCCGGATCCCGGACCACGCCCTTTTTCCCCACTTTGTCTCTCCCCGCCTCAAATTGAGGTTTGATCAGCGCCACCACTTCCCCTCCTTCTTTCAGGCAGGCGTAAACTGGCGGCAAAATCTTACTTAGGGAGATAAAAGACACGTCAATGGAGATAAAGTCCACAAGCTCGCCGATGTCTTCCGGTTTGACATAGCGCATATTGGTCTTCTCCATGCAGATCACTCTCGCATCGTTGCGAAGCTTCCAGTCTAACTGTCCTCTTCCCACATCCACAGAGTAAACCTTCGACGCGCCGTTTTGAAGCATACAGTCCGTAAATCCTCCGGTAGACGCTCCCACATCCATGCAGGTTTTTCCTTCCAGGGAAAAACCGAAGACGTCCACTGCTTTTTCCAGTTTCAGTCCGCCCCGGCTGACATATTTTAATGTATTGCCCCTGACTTCCATGGATTTTACAAAATCTTCTTCAAAGGTTGTCCCCGCCTTATCTTCCTTTTGGCCGTTGACGTAGACAATTCCCGACATGATAAGCGCTTTTGCCTTTTCCCTGGAGGGAGCGTAGCCCTTTTCAAAGAGCAAAACATCTAATCTTTTTTTCATTGATTCATCCTCTGCATAATCATAGAAGCGATGGAAGCGGCGTCAATTCCCAGCTCCTTACGCTGCTGCTCAACCGTGGCGTGTTCCACGAAACAGTCCGGTATCCCAAAATTAATCAAATGGTTGTCATATTCATGGTGATGAAGAAATCCGGAAACCATGCTGCCAAATCCTCCGGAGAGGATATTATCTTCCACGGTCGCGATATAAGGAAACTCTTTGGCAACCCGGTGTAAGAGCGCTTCATCCAACGGATGTAAAAACCTTGCGTTGATCAGCGCGGCATTCACTCCCTTTTCTTTCAGTAGTTCCACCGCTTTTACACATTCTTCCATCATATTGCCCACCGAGATCACCGCCACCTCTTCGCCATCGAAAATCCACTCGCTTTTTCCAAGTTCGATGGGTTCGCAGCACTCGCCAAGTCCGGTGAATGCGCTTCCCCTCGCGTACTTGATGGCGGCCGGACCGTCGTATTCTGCGGCAAACGCAACCATGGCGGACAATTCCCAGCCGTTTTTCGGAGCCATGAGGACCAGATTCGGGATATGCCCCAAATAAGAAATATCAAAGATCCCCTGGTGAGTCTCCCCGTCGGCTCCCACCAGACCCGAGCGGTCCACGCAGAAGACGACAGGCAGTTTCTGGATACAGACGTCATGCAAAACCTGGTCGTAGGCTCTTTGTAAAAAAGAAGAATACACCGCCACCACCGGTTTTAATCCCGACGCCGCCAGCCCCGCCGCAAAGGTTACTGCGTGTTCTTCCGCAATACCCACATCAAAGAAGCGGTCCGGGAACTGCTCTTTAAAGGCTTTTAACCCGGTTCCCGACGGCATCGCCGCTGTGATGGCGATCAAATCTTTCTTTTTTTTCGCAAGCTCTGTCAAAGAGCGGGAAAAAATATCGGTATAACTTTCTTTCACTTTCACTTTAAGGGGCAGGCCGGTTTCCAGGTCAAAGGCGCCCAGCCCGTGAAAATGTTCCGGATTCATTTCCGCCGGAGCATATCCTTTCCCTTTCTGGGTTATGGCATGGATCAGGATCGGTCCGGGATATCCCTTCGCCGTATTGATGGCGTGGACCATCGCACGGACATTATGCCCGTCCACAGGGCCATAATAAGTAATGTCTAAATTTTCAAAAAACATTTCCGGGACAAACAACTGTTTGATGGAATCCTTGGAGCGTTTTAAGGTTTTGGCAACGCTTGCCCCCACAACCGGAATGTTGTTTAACGCCGATTCCACGTTATCTTTGAAATCTCCATACTCTTTGCGGGAGCGAAGATCGCTTAAATATCTGCTCATTCCTCCCACATTTTCGGCGATGGACATTTTATTGTCATTTAATATAATGATCAGGTTTTCCTTGTTCTTTTTTAAGGAGGAGATGTTGTTCAACGCTTCATAGGCAAGTCCTCCCGACAAAGCGCCGTCTCCGATCACTGCGCAAATTGTCTCCCCGCTTTTTTTAAGACTCCTTGCCATGGCAAAGCCGAGGGCCGCCGACAGGGAAGTGGAGCTGTGCCCTGTTCCGAAAGCATCAAAGGGGCTTTCCTTTCTTTTTGGAAAACCGCACAAGCCTCCCTTTTGTCTCAAGGTTGAAAATTCTTCTTTGCGCCCCGTCAATATCTTGTGGATATAGGACTGGTGTCCCACATCATAGATCACTTTATCCTTTGTCATATCCAGACAGACATGGAGCGCCATTGTAATTTCAACAATTCCCAGATTCGACGCCAGATGTCCTCCGGTCTTGCTGACGTGTTCAAGGAGAAAATCCCGGATTTCCTGAGCCAGAGCCGGATAAAACTTCTCAGGAATCTTTTTGATATCATTAACCTGATTTATATTATTGAGTAATTTTCCCATGAGTTATCCTCCGTAATCCGGTTATCCTTTAATTCTCTCTCTCGATCAAGGAAATTAACAATCTGCGAAGAAACGGATTTTCTCTGCCCAGTTGATCAAAAAGAGCGATGGCTTCCTTTGTATAATTTGCCACATCTTCTTTGGACTGTTTTAGTCCCTTTAAAGTTACATAAGTCTGTTTCTGATTTTTTTCATCGCTTCCCGTCGGTTTTCCAAGCATCTTGCTGGTGCCGGTAATATCTAAAACATCGTCCTGAATCTGGAAGGCGATCCCGATATATTTTGCAATTTTTTCGATGGCGGCCTCTTCCCCGGCGGACGCTCCCGCAAGGATCGCCCCGATCATCATCGCGCATTCAATCAAGGCCGCCGTTTTATTTTCATGGATAAAAAGAAGGGTATCAAGATCCATCTTGTGGCTGCTGCACTCCACATCGGCGGTCTGGCCGCCGATCATTCCGTAAATCCCCGGTTTTTTGGCAAGGATCTTCATGGCGCGGGCCACGGTGATGTCTTCCTGCCCTCCCCGAAAAGCCTTACAGGCAGTCTCAAAGGCATAGTTTAACAGGGCGTCTCCCGCAAGGATCGCCATATCTTCCCCATACACAACATGGGCGGTCTTTTTTCCCCTTCTGTAATCGTCGTTGTCAAGGGCCGGCAGGTCGTCGTGGATCAGCGAATAGGTGTGGATCATCTCGATGGCCGCCATAAAAGGCTCCACGATTTTTTGATCTTCCCCGCCAAACATCCGGTAGGTCTCCTGCATGAGCATCGGTCTTAGCCGTTTTCCCCCGGCCTTCATGGTATAATTCATCGCCTCAACCACCGTCTTTTCATATCCTGATGGTTCCGGCAGATAAGAATAAATGATCTCTTCTATTTCTTTTGTTTTTTCTGTAATTTCCTCTCTTATTGTTTTATTCATGATATTCCTCCTGCAATATCACAATTTCTTTTTCCGTCTTATCCAGGGACTGGCTGCACTTTCCAAGCAGCTTTACTCCTCTTTTGTATAATTCCATGGAATCGCTTAAGCTGATCTTATCGCTTTCCAGCTCCCCGATGATCTCATCCAGTTCCAGGAATGCGTCTTCGATTAAAAATTTCTTTGCCATTTTATCGCTGCTCCTTCTTTTCGGATCCGTCTTCCCCGCCCTTTAAAAAGCGGCATTCTGTAGGCAGCACCGTCGCTTCTCCGTCCTGAAAGGTCAGGTAAAAGTTCTGATTGAGCGTCACATCATTAAGGGAAGCAACCGGTTTCCCCTCTTTGTCATGGGCGTAAACAAATCCGCCCTTTAGCCTTGCCGTCGGGGAGAGGGCGTCTAACTTGCTGCAATAAAGTTCCCATTGATGCCGGTATTGTCCCACCTTCCCAAGGAGCGCTTTTTCAAGCCGTTCCTTATATAAGGCCAGGTCGGCCCTTTGTCTTTCGATCTGCCTGCCGGGATGATGGGCTTCCAGTATCCTCTGATAATCCCTGCATTTTTCCTTATAAAGCCCCAGCCGAAACGACAGATGCCTGTTTAACGCATCATAATAGTGATCCAATTCCTGCATCAGGGCATATACGTCGTAAATCGCTTCCTCACAGGCGGCAGTGGGGGTGGCGGCTCTTTTGTCGGCGCAGTAATCGGCGATGGTCATATCCACCTCATGGCCCGTCCCGGAAATGATCGGGGTGTTGGCATGGTAAATGGCGTCGGCCACGATCCGCTCGTTAAACGCCCACAGATCCTCCATGGAACCGCCGCCTCTTCCGATGATGATCACATCCACTCCAAAGGAGTCAAAATAGCGGATTCCCCTTGCGATGGAAGCCGCCGCTCCCTCTCCCTGCACCTTGGCAGGATATAAGTAGAGTTGGATATAAGGGTTCCGCCGAAGGGCCACGCTTTTGATATCCTCTATGGCAGCTCCCGTTAAGGCGGTGACGATCCCGATCTTTTCCGGATAAGGGGGAAGGGGTTTTTTTCGTTCAAAATCAAAGTATCCCTTTTCCAGCAATTCTTGTTTTAGCTGTTCAAACTTCAGATACAGCTCGCCGGCGCCAAGGGCCTGGATTTCCTTGGCGTAGAGCTGATAAGTTCCGTCCCTCTCAAATACTGCGACTCGCCCGCTCACCGTGACCTGCTGTCCGTTTTCCATGCGGAAGGTAAGGCCGCCGCTTCGGTCCGCGCGAAACATCACGCACTTGATCGCACTTCTTTCGTCCTTTAAGGAAAAATAAATATGACCCGAGGAATGATACTTACAGTTGGATACTTCCCCTTTTATTGTAATTCGTTTCAGCGCATAGTCGCTCTCAAAGATCCGATGGATATAAGCATTGACCTGCGACACGGAAAATATTTGTTTCATAATATTGCCACTGTAAAAAAGTGGCGTAAAACAATAATGTATACGCCACTTTTTAAAGAACTCCCTCTTGTCTATGCCAGCTTGGCAAGAACGCCGTTTACAAAGCGAGGAGCCTCCTCGCTGCAATAGATCTTTGTGATCGCAACCGCTTCGTTGATCGCCACGCTGGTTGGTATATCATTGTCATACTTCATTTCATAAACTGCCAGGCGTAAAATGGCAAGTTCCGCTTTACCCAGGCGTTCCAGACGCCATCCCTTACAAATATGAAGGATCACGTCGTCTATTTCATTTTGAAAGGAAAGAATTGCGTTCAGTTTCCCACGGATATAATCGATATCTTCCGGACTCACATCCTCCTTTTGATCATAGTACCAGTCAAACTGATCCATCAATTCTTCTTTAGTGTTAAATTCTATACGAAAAAGAAAGAGAAAAATGCTTTCTCTAAGCTTTCTTCTGGACATCCCCATATCGATCCTCCGCTATCCTTCGTGTTTCATATGCTCTTACGCTTCATCTTCCATCTGGATACCGGCGATACGGACATTAACCTCGGAAACGGTAAGCCCGGTCATAGTCTCAAGGGCAGACTTCACTCTCTCCTGGACTTCCTGGGATACCTTAGGAATATTCACTCCATAGTGCAGGATTAAGTTTAGATCCACCGTGACCACCTGATCGGTGATGGACACTTTCACTCCCTTGGAGAGATTCTTCATTCCAAGCTTACTCACGATCTCGTTCGTAATGTTGCCGGACATCTTGCTTACGCCTTCAATCTCTGTTGCGGCAAGTCCTGCGATGATCGCAACCACTTCATCCGCTATCTGTACCTGGCCAATCTCGTCTATCTGATAAACTGAATTATTTGTATCCTTTTCCATGAGGAACCTCCTTTTATCTCAATATACTTCATTATATCAAACATCCTCGGTTTTGCAAGAACAAAAACGAGAGCCTTAACTCTCCGTAGCCTGCATCCGGCTGATCACGATCTGGCTGATGCTGTACCCGGTTTTTCTTGTGATGATATCTTCGATCTGCGCTCTCTCGGACTGGCTTAGATCTTCATAATTTAAAATCACGTCAATGGTATTATCCCCGATGGAAACCACGGCGTCTTCAAACCCTTTCGAGGCAAGGAGCTGTTCGATACTTGTTTCATATTCTATCACTTTTGTAAGCTTCGTAAGCTCTTCCACCGCCTCTTTCTTGGACTCTTCTTCCACGGAATCATTGTTGATGATATCGTTTAACGATTCCTTGGTCTTGGAATGATTTTGCTCTCTGTCCAATCTGGCCCCGGCGACGTATTCCTGCACGCCCGCCTGGGTCAACACGGCTTCCCCCGCCTTTTCTTTGTTTTCTTCCGTCGCTTCTGCCGCATCATCGTCCACCTTTTCACTGACCAGAGAATCCCCGTCTGAGATATCCATTGTGTCAATGGACGTCACCGTATCCATTTTCACGGGCGTCACGGAAGCTTCCTCAAAAACATCCACGTTGGTAAAGTTTAAATATCCGGCTATGGCAATCATGATCGCTAAAGAAGTAATGGCAATCTGATTCTTTTTTAATCTCTTCTTCATTTATCATCCTCCATTTTCAAGACTTTTATACGACTATAAGGTAAGGAAAATAAAACGCTGGCCGCGTCTGTCACGGCAGATTTTACCAGATTATTATCCGCTCCTTCGCAAGTGATGATAACTCCTGCGATCTCCGGTTCGATCTCTTTTATGATATACGGAGACGCGTTTCCCTGAGCATCCGATAATACGGTTTCTTCTTCCACTTTGCTGTCGTATTCCTGCGCGTTTTTTTCGGATATTTTTGTGGATTCTTCTTTGCTGCTGTCTTTATTTAAAATCGTTTCTTTCGATGCTTTTAATTTAATCATCACCTCCACCTTTCCCACACCTTTTACCTGTGACAAAAGCGCCTCTAAATTTTTTTCCAGTTGTTTTGTGTACTGGTCGTTCTCTGAAATGCTCTCCGACTTCGTTTGTGTTTTTTCCGCGGAAGCTGTTTTTTCTTTGGCAGGAAAGGAAAAATTAGAAACCAGTAAAAAAATTCCTGCCGCTGCCAACAAAATAATTTTCTCCGGTCCAAAATCCTTCCAGGAAATCTTTTTTTGTTCTTTTTTGTCCATGTTTACTCCCCTATATCTATATCTATATTATCTTGCTCCAAATTATAGACTTCTTTTAATTTTCTTTTTAAAGATTCCATTTTGCTCTTAAGGGAATCCTCCCCGGTATCTTTCACCCGGATCTGGCATTCTTCCAGGGCCGCTTCGTCCCCTTTGCGGCGGATCTTTATGTCCGTCACGGTAAGTCCCAGATGATCTGCAAAAGCGGCGATCTGATTCTCATAGGCGATCTCATATTCTTCTTTGATATTTTGCTTCATCTCATTTAGTTCTTCATTTCCTTCGATCACCGCCAACTCATTTTGAAAAACATTTTTTATGAACGCAGCGTCTAAGGCATCTTTGTTTTGGCTAAAGTCAATCAGCGGCTTTAAAAGACTTAGCATAATCAAAAAGCCGGTGAAAAAACGAATATATTTTTCATATTTTGTATTTTTGATCAGGCCCTGGCAAAGTGTTACCAGCACATTAATATAGAGTATTGTCCGTATCCAGTTTTTTAAATATTCCGTGATCTTCCTCCTTTATAACTGATCTGTTGCCACCGCTTTGTTATCACTGATCTGCGCTTTATTATAATTGATTTGTGCTGACTGCGCACAGTGCGACAGACACAAGAAACAGCACAGAGCACAGCCCCAGAAGCTTTACATAAAGCCATCCGCTTTTTTGTACCGCGCTGATACACCCGATGAATTTCTGGTCGCAGATCGGCTCCAGAATAATGGATATGATCAAGTACATCAGGGAATAAAGGGCAATCTTTAAAATGGGGATTATCATGAGGACAAAAAGAAAAATCATCACAGAAACCCCAAGGGCATTTTTAATAAAAATCGCCGAACCCAAAATGGTCCCCGTCACCGCCTGGGCTGCGGAGCCCGCGCCGGGAATGGTTCCGATCAGCTTATTGAACACGCTGTGTTTTGACATATCAAAGGCGGGAACCAGCATAAGCTCCAGCACATGAAAGCCAAAGATCACAAAAAATAAAAGCTTCGTCCCCTTGGAGATAAAAAGATAGATCGTCTCGCATAATCTGGAAATCCTTTTCACATCGGAAAAATGATTGACCAGCTCCAGGATCAGATAATAGTTGACCAAGGGAGAAATGATATTGACCGCAAAATAATTGATAAGCAGCGCGACCACCATAAAATATTCGTAGCTTAAGGCGGCCGTGGTGATATTGCCTGTTAAGGAGATTGCAAGGGAGTAAACCGGGATCATCAGTTTTATAAAACGGGATAGATTGATTATCGTTGTATCGTAAATCTGATGGATCAATTTAAAGTTACTCATTATAATCAAAAAAAGGGTGAAATAAGAAATTAAGAAAACATTATCCGCTATGTTGTAATTTTTTAAAGAATCCGCCACATTGGTAAATAAGATTGAAAAAAGTAAAATACTGACAAGCTGGGTGACAAAACGGCCGGAGCTTAAGATTTCTTTTGAAAAACTGTCTGCAAGCCACTCCCCAAGCAAAATAAGAACCTCTTTGAATTTAAATTTCGTTATATAAGAATATATTTTTGAAAAATCTGGCGCTTCTTCTCCCATGGACTGGTTGATCTCTTTGGTGAGTTCATCAATATCGATCTGAGAGTCCTCGCTGGCCGCTTCCGCAGCGGCAACCGTTCTGGTTCCCAACAACAGCATAAAAAGGAGCGCCGAGGCAAAAATCCAGGAATACTGCAAAAACTTTTTCATATAATTAATTCCCCGCCGTGATGATCTGTTCGATGGTCTCAAGGAGGGAAGAAATGATCGGAAGGCTTAGGATCAAAATTGATATTTTCCCTATGGTCTCCACCTGAAATGCTATGGACTGATATCCCAGATCGCTGCATATCCCGGAGGCAGTCTGGCTAATGTAAGCAATGGCCATCAGCTTGATCAAAAGTTTCAGATATACGCTGCTTATCTCGATTTTTTCTCCCATATTTTCCATAAACTCTATCACAACGGTGACATTGGAAGTGAGGAAGGAAAGCAGTAAAAGACAGACTCCTAAAAGAACAAAGATACTGTATTCTTTTTGAAATTGTTTTACGATCAGGGCGAGGATTGCCCCGCCGATTCCGATCATGGCAATTTTTACGATGGACATAACCTCTCCTTTCTAGCCGAAGGCTACGCAAGTTCAAATAAACCATAAATTTGTGTAAATAACTCTTCGACGCAGGGAATGATCCAGGACAGCACAAGAAATAATCCCACAAGAGTGACGAAAAAAGCCTGCTCGTCCCTTCCGGCGTGTTTTAAAACCTGCGTCAGTATGGTAACCAGGATCCCTACTGCTGATATTTTAAAAATAAGCGAAATGGTCATAGTCCCTCCGGATGTTCAAATACGTAAGCCTATCGTCACAAGTATAACCCATCGTCATACCAGTATAATCATGATCAAAGCGCTGGCAAACAAACAAAGCGCCCGATACACCTTTGTTTTATTCCGGAATACTTCCTTTTCTTCCTCAATGCATTTTCTAAGCTCTCCGGTCATGTGCTGTTCCTGTTCTTTATGAAAGGTAAGGTCTCCGGACATCAGGTTTTTGCCAAATTGCAAAAATAACAAATATTCCTCTTCGGTAAGGTAGGGTTTCATAAGACTTTCCATCCGGTCCTCATAAATCTCCCAAAACAAAACGTCCTGCTGGGTTTTCAGCCGCTTATGCATCTGCAAAAAAAAATCTGCCACGGGGTCTTAGCCTTTTTCCCTAACTGATAAAATAGTTCCGGCAAAACTTCCTTATGATAACGAATTTCCGATTCCATGAGCCGAAAAAGATATTCTCCCTCTTCCAGCAGACGGATCTTGTGAGAAAAGGGTCTTAACAGATAGAAACTGGTCAATATTCCCGCCAGTAAGATCAATCCGCATCCCGTTAGTTTCACGATCATAATAACGTCCTTTCCCTGCTCCGCTCTATCCTTCCTTTTGCGGTTCCTCTCCATATCTCCTTTTGGGTTTCATCGTAGATCTTAATTTCCCTGGTAAAACAATCTCTGCCGGAAATTCTAAGATAACGCCGAAAAGGGTGGCTTCTTAAATACTCCCCCAAATAAGGCCGGTTAAGAAGCTCTTCCAAATGCTCTCCATGGACCGTAAGCAGCAAACTGCATCCGCAAAACCGGACGTACTTTATGGCCTCAATGTCCTCTACGTCTCCGATCTCATCGGCAGCGATCACCTCCGGGCTCATGGTGCGAAGCAGCAGCAACATCCCCCGGGATTTTAGGCAGTGGTCTAAAAGGTCTGTCCTGGGACCTAAGTCAAATCCGGTAGTTTCCCTTCCATAATTTCCGATCTCACTGCGCTCGTCCACCACTCCCACATTTTGCCCCCTCCCGCCATATCCCCCGGTGGAGATCCTCCGGATCAGCTCCCTTAAAAGGGTGGTTTTTCCGCAGCCGGGAGGAGAGAAAATCAAGGTGCTTAAAAAGGAATCTCTCTCTAAAAGATGACAATAAAAATCGTCGGCGCATCCCGTAACCTGATGGGCAATCCTTATATTAAAGGAAGTGATATCTCTTAAGACCTTTTTCCCATTGTCCTGATAGATCATCTTCCCACAGATTCCCACCCGGTGTCCGCCGGGCAAGGTTAGAAATCCCTCCCCCAGTTCTTCTGAAAATGCGTAAACGGAAAACTGGGTCAGTTTTTGAAAAAGAATCGCAAGATCTTTTTCCGTGACCATATAAGCTCCTTTGGAAGAAGCAGCCAAAGCCCCTGTCCGCAGGACAAACCGGTATCCTTCTTCCACAGCAACGCCCAAAGGCTGGTTTAACCGAAGACGCACCTCCGTGACGAAATATTCTTTGCTTATTGTTTTTAAGTATTCTCTGATCTGCCCGCCAAAAACAAACAAGGGAAACATCGTTTCCATCTCCTTACCATTGAAAAAGCCTGTTTCTTATAATATATGAAACAGGCTTTTTGATATGCTATCTTTTCTTTCGGAAAATGAAAAAGGGCCAAAGTCCTCATTAATATAAGGCGCTTGGATTCTTTTCCACCGGCTGATATCCGTTCTTGCTTAACGCATTTTTAATCTGGTTTTTATGATCCTCGCCAAAGGCTTCCATGGTGATGGTCAATTCCACGGAGCTGTTGCGGTTTACGCTGATAAACTGGTTATGCTCCAATTTGATGATATTTCCCTTCTCCTCGGCGATGATCTTTGACACTTTATTAAGCTGCCCCGGCACGTCCGGAAGACAAACGGAGATCGTAAAAATACGGGAACGGCGAATCAAACCGTTTTGCACCACGGAGGAGAGGGTGATAATGTCCATATTGCCTCCGCTTAAGACGGCGACCACTTTTTTATTCTCCGCCGGAAGGTGTTTTAAGGCCGCAACCGTCAACAGACCTGAGTTTTCCACCAGCATTTTGTGGTTTTCCAGGATATCAAGGAACGCGACGATCAGTTCATCGTCCGGTATGGTGATGATGGAGTGGAGATTTTCCTGCAGGTACGGAAAGATTTTTTCTCCCGGCGTCTTTACGGCAGTACCGTCGGCGATGGTGTTGACCGTATCTAAGGTCGTGACCTCTCCTTTTTCCAGGGATTTTTGCAGACAGTTCGCTCCTGCCGGCTCCACACCGATCACCTTGATCTTAGGATTTAACATTTTGGCAAGAGAAGAAATTCCTGTCGCCAAACCGCCTCCTCCCACCGGAACCAGGATGATGTCCACCGTCGGAAGTTCCTTGATGATTTCCATGGCAATGGAGCCCTGACCTGTGGCGACATCCAGATCGTCGAAAGGATGGACAAAGGTATAACCGTGTTCTTTCGCCAGTTCCAACGCTTTTTCGCAGGCTTCATCGTAAACATTGCCGTGAAGGATCACATTGGCTCCCAATTCCTTCGTCCGGTTCACCTTTAACAAAGGGGTGGTCGTCGGCATCACGATGGTTGCCGGAACGCCGTAAGCCTTTGCCGCATAGGCAACTCCCTGGGCGTGATTCCCGGCTGAGGCGGTGATCAGGCCCTTTTCTTTTTCTTCTTCATTTAATGTACTGATTTTATAGTAAGCTCCCCGAATCTTATAAGCTCCCGTAAGCTGAAGATTTTCCGGCTTAAAAAACACCTTATTTCCAGTCTGTTTACTGAAAAAATCGCTTTTGATCAAATTGGTGGGCAGAACCACTCTCTGCACTGTTTCATATGCTTTTTCAAAGTTTTCCAGGGATAACTGCTCCATGGTTTATTCCTCCTTCGGTTTCTCAAAGATCGCGTTCACGAATGCATCGGAATCAAACTTTTGTAAATCGTCAATTTTCTCTCCGATCCCTATATATTTTACCGGAATGCCAAGCTCTGCCTGAATGGCGATGGCGATTCCCCCCTTGGCAGTTCCGTCCAGTTTCGTAAGAACGATACCGGAAATGTCCGTGGCTTCTTTAAACTGTCTTGCCTGCACCAGGGCGTTTTGCCCGGTGGTGCCGTCTAACACGATGAGGGTTTCCAGATAGGCTTCCGGAAATTCCCGCTCAATCACTCTTTTGATCTTAGACAGCTCTTTCATCAGGTTCTTTTTATTATGAAGACGCCCTGCGGTATCGCAGATTAAAACGTCGGCGTGTCTTGATTTTGCCGCCTGGCAGGCGTCAAAGACCACAGCCGCCGGATCCGAGCCTTCCTGCTGGGCAATGATGTCCACTCCGGCGCGGTTGGCCCATTCCGTTAACTGTTCAATGGCGGCGGCGCGGAAAGTATCCGCTGCGCCGAGAATTACTTTTTTATTTTTTTGCTTCAACTGTGAAGCCAGCTTTCCAATGGTGGTGGTTTTTCCCACGCCGTTTACTCCAATGACCAAAACGACGGAAGTTTTATTTTCGTATTCATAGGCTGTTTCATCCACCGCCATCTGATCTTTGATCAGGCGGATCAGGATCTCACGGCAGTCATTCGGAAGTTTGATGCGCTCTTCTTCCACCCGCTCTTTCAGATCCTCGATAATCTTTACGGTGGTTTCTACGCCCAGATCTCCCATGATCAGGATTTCCTCAATCTCGTCATAAAAATCATCGTCGATCTGGGAATACCCGTTGAAAATCGCGTCAAGGCCATTGGCGATATTTTTTCTGGTCTTGGTGAGACCACTCATCAATCTGCTAAAAAAACCCTTTTTTTCTTCCATCTTTCTCACTCTCTTTCCTAAACTTTTCGCCGGATCTAAGCCAACTGCTTATCGATCAGATCGACCGATATCAAAGTTGAAATTCCCTTTTCCTGCATGGTGATCCCATATAAAACATCGGCGGAACTCATCGTTCCCCTCCGGTGCGTAATGATAATGAACTGTGTGTCCTTTGAAAGCTTTCTTAAATATTTTGCAAACCTGACGATATTGGCGTCGTCCAGGGCCGCCTCGATCTCATCCAACAGACAAAACGGAGAAGGCTTTAAGTTCTGAATGGCAAATAAAAGGGCAATGGCAGTTAACGCCTTTTCTCCTCCGGAAAGCAATAAGATATTTTGCAGCTTCTTTCCCGGAGGCTGCGCCACGATCCGGATTCCGCACTCTAAGATATTGGAGGAATCCATCAGTTCAAGGCTTGCCGTGCCTCCCTCGAATAAGTCTGCAAATACTTTCGTGAAGGTATCCTGAATATCCTGAAAACTGTTCCGAAACTGCTTTTCCATGGCCTTATTCAGATCTTCAATGAGATGCACCAGTTTTTCTTCGGATTCTTTGATATCTTCATATTGCTGCTTCATAAAGGAATAGCGTTCGCCCACTTCCTTATATTCTTCAATGGCGTTGACGTTGACAGAACCAAGCTTCTTAATCTGGCTTCCGATCTCTTTTTTCTCTTTTCGATACTCGGAAATCATGCTTTCCTTCCACGGATCCCTTTTGAGATTTTTGGCGTAATTATAAGTGATCTCATAATTATCCCACATATAATTGATGAGGGATTCGAGATTTTCACTGTAGCGTTCCATCTGGGAAGAAAGTCTGCTCTCTTCTTTTTCCAAAAGGCGAAGCTGTTCATTTAGCTGCTCCGACTCCTGATAACTTTTGTTTTGCCGGATCGTAAGATCCCGCCGCATTTTCCTGTATTCCTCCAAAGCAGCGTAAGCCTCTTCTATTTTTTTAAGCCATGCGCTTCTCTTTTCTTTATGGGCGATCAGCTTTTCTTCCAGGATCTGATTTTCTTTCTCTAAATTATGGATCTGCTCTTGCCCGGAACCAATGGCCTCGTTTAGAGCTGCGCATTCCTTTTTCAGACGTTCCTTTTCATTTTGATAAAATTGTATCTGCTGCTCACACTGGGAAATCTGCAGGATCTTTTCATTTAACTGGTTGTCCAAATCCGCCGCAGCCTTTGCGATAACCGAAAGTTCTTCTTCCAGAAGGGCGATCGCCTCATGGTTTTCCTCGTGGGCTTTCTCCGAATGCTTCTGATCCTTCGCCAAAACTTCCTTTTCTTTTTTAATTTGTGCAAGCTGCTCCTTAAGGGAAGCGTGATCTTTCTTTAAAGAATAGATTTTGGCGCTTAAGTCTTTTTCTTTTTCCTTTAGATCCGGAAGCTGGGTGTGGTAATCGTGGAGCGTGATCACCAGTTGGTCAAGGGTCTCTTTTTGCCTTGCGGCCTTATCTTTTTCCTTTTCCAGACCCTCCGTCAAATTCTTTACCGCCTCTGTTTTAGACGTCAAAAATACTTTGGCCTGTTCTAAGGCGGTTTGCATCTCCTCGATCTCACGGTTACGCCCCAAAAGATTACTGGAGGACCGATAAGCCCCGCCGGTGATCGAACCGCCTGGATTTAACAGTTCTCCTCCCAGCGTCACCAGTCTTAAGGAGTAGTTATATTTTTTTGCCAGGAACATGGCGTGGTCAATCTGATCCACCACCACGGTTTTGCCAAGTAAGGATTCCACAAGATCGTCAAATCTCTTTTCACGTTTGACCAGACTGCTGGCAGTCCCGATCACACCTTCCTCGTTAAGCACCAGCGGATTGATCCTGGAATTTCTCTTTTGTATGCTGGTAAGAGGGAGAAAGGTCGCCCGCCCAAACCGGTTGTTTTTTAAGAAACGAATCAAGTCTTTCGCCACCTGATCGTTTTCCGTTACAATATTTTGCAGAGCGCCTCCCAGGGCGATCTCTATGGCAGTTTCATACTGTTTTTCAATATGTATGATATCAGCCACCACGCCGATGATTCCCGGATTCTTCTTTTTTTGCTCCATAATATGCTGTATGGACTTATGATAGCCTTCATACTTTTCGTTAATGGAAACTAAAGTGTCATACCGGGATCGTTTTCTTAAATAATCCTGTCTGCCTGCATCCACCTCTTTTTGGAGACTTGAAAGCCTGCGCTCCATCTCCTCACAGCTTTGGCTTACTTGATTATATTCCTGATCCGCCGTTTCCCAGTTTTGGTGAGCCTCCTCCAATTCTCTCTCCAGGATCACCGAACGATTTTTATAGTCATTCAGCTCGTTATTTAATCCCAGAAGACGGCGGCTGTACTCTGCGTTACGGATCCCCAACTGCTCTTCCATCGCCTCATAACGGCTGAGCTTTTCTTTGGCGTCGGTGTTTGCGTTAAGATAATCATAAAAGGTATCCTGCCTTGCAGCAATTTTCCCTTCGATCTTTATTTTTTCCTGCTGTTTTTTTTCGGCGTCCACCTTGAGGATCTTACAGGCGTCCCTGTAATCCGCAAGAAGCAAGGTCTGCTCTTCGATCTTTTCAAGAACCGATTGGTACTGCTCTTCTTTTTCTTCTTTTTCTTTTGCCGACCGGGATTTTAAATCGCAATAATGCTCCATGGACAGCCGGTTTTTGTCGATGGTGTGCTCCTGCTCTGTGATGACGGCGCCTTGCTCTTCTTCCCTTTTGGCGTATTCTTCTCTTTGCCCTTCCATCTCCTGGATCTGGCTGTCAAGATCTTCCGCCTCCTTAGAGATGGCAAGATTTTTCTTTTTCTTTTCTTCGTAATCCGCCGTCACACGAGACATTTCATCCCGTATGATCTGATACTTGCCTTCGGCTTCTTTTTTCTTATCCTGATTGACGTCAAAATCGTGCAAAAATAGCCCGATATCCAGCTCTTTTTCTCTGTCTCTTAGATTAAGGTATACCTTTGCCTTTTTACTTTGCCTTTCCAACGGACCGACCTGTTTTTCCAGTTCGGATAAGATATCCGTCACTCTGGATAAATTATCCCGCTCCTGCTCCAGATTTTTTTCTGCGATGGACCGGTTCTTTTTATATTTTGCGATTCCCGCCGCTTCATCGAATAGCTCCCGGCTGTCTTCGATCTTACCGCTCAGGATTTTTTCCACCTGCCCCTGGCCAATGATAGAGTATCCTTCTTTTCCGATTCCGGTATCATAAAAGATCTCCACAATATCCCTTCTCCGGCAGGAAGAGCCGTTGAGCAGGTATTCGCTTTCCCCGGAACGGTAGACTCTTCTTGCCACTTTGACTTCATCATAGTCAAGGGCGATCTTTCTGTCCTTGTTGTCAAATACCATGGAAACGTAGGCAAAACCCATGGGTTTCCGATTCTGGGTTCCGGCAAAAATTACGTCTTCCATCTTAGAACCCCGAAGCTGCTTAGCGCTCTGTTCCCCGAGCACCCATCTCACGGCGTCGCCGATGTTGCTTTTTCCGCTGCCGTTTGGTCCGACAATCCCGGTAAGTCCATGGGGAAATTCAAATTTTATTTTGTTGGCAAAAGACTTAAATCCATTAATCTCAATACTTTTCAGATACATAGTTCACCTATTGCTGTTTCAATAATAAAATCGTCTCATAAGCCGCCATCTGTTCCGCCGCTTTTTTGGTTCTGCCGCTTCCCTTGGCGTATGGCTTTTGGTTGATCAACACTTCAACCAGGAACTTCTTATCATGATCCGGACCGGATTCCTTGATCAGATGATATTGTAAGCGCTCGCTATCGGCAGACTGCACCATCTCCTGTAAGATGGTTTTTGCATCGTAAAATAAAGTCTTTGATTCGATATCCGTAAGGAGCTGTTTTTGAATAAAGGCGGCGGCGTATTCCATCCCTCCGTCCATATAGATCGCTCCGATCACCGCCTCAAAGGCGTCGGATAATATGGAATCTCTCTCCCTTCCTCCGGTGAGATCTTCCCCTTTGCTAAGAAGCAGATAATTTCCCAGTTGGATTTCCCTTGCCGTTTTTGCCAGGGTAAACTCACAAACCAGGGCGGAGCGGAGCTTGGTGAGCTTGCCTTCCGGATAATCCGGATAGGTGCGATAGAGGTAATCGGATACGGTCACTTCCAAAACCGCGTCTCCCAGAAACTCCAGCCGCTCATTATTTTCTTTTTTCTTTGTTTTGCTCTCATTGGAATAGGAACTGTGGGTCATGGCCAGCAGCAGCTTATTTTTATCCTGAAAGGAATACTCTAATTTCTTTTCAAGATCCTGTAATCTCATCGGTTTCATGTTATGCCCCCGCTGTCGTCTCTTGTTTTTTTGCCGGCGTCAAATGCTCCATGATCTTTTCATTGATCCTTTGTTCCTGGAAAGTCACACACTGGAAAATCGCATTTTTTGTCTCCTTTGCGGTGGCGTTCCCGTGGATTTTCACCACCAGGCCCTTAAGTCCCAATAAAGGCGCTCCGCCGTACTCTGTGGCATCGAATATCTTAAGGGTTTCCTTTAGCGCCGGTTTTACAAGGAGGGCGCCGATCTTACTTCTGGTGCTTGACATCATCCCTTCCTTGATCACTCCGATCAAGGCGCCGGCCAGGCCCTCTTCCAGTTTTAAAATGACATTTCCGACAAACGCCTCTGTCAGGATTACGTCCACCTTCCCTGCCGGGATGTCCCTTGCCTCAATGCTGCCCACAAAGTTAATGGTATCGCAGGCTTTTAACAAAGGATAGGTTTCTTTTACCAGGGCGTTGCCCTTTGCTTCTTCTTCTCCGATGTTGACAATGGCCACTTTCGGATTTTTTACTCCCACAACATTTTCCATATAGATGGAACCCATCTGGGCAAACTGCACCAGATGTTCCGGTCTGGCGTCCACATTGGCGCCGCAGTCAATGAGCAGGGAAACTCCATTTACGGTAGGGATCACCGGCGCAAGGGGCGCTCTTTTTACTCCCTTACACTTTCCCACAAGAACCTGTCCGCCCACGAGAACGGCCCCCGAGCTTCCGGCGGAAATGAAAGCGTCGCACTCTCCGCCTTTGACAGACTTTAATCCCACAACCATGGAAGAATCCTTCTTTCCCTTGATGGCAGCGGCGGGAGACTCATTGCAGTCGATCTCCTCCGTTGTATGAGTGATCGCAATCTGATTTTCATCGTACTGATATTGTTTTAATTCGTTCTTTATGGCCGTCTCATCCCCGAATAAATGAATTTTGATGTCTTTATTCTCCTGGATCGCTAAAACAGCTCCCTTAACAATTTCGCCCGGAGCGTTATCTCCGCCCATGGCGTCTAAAGCAATCGTTGTTTTATATTCCATAATCTCACCTTCCTATCGTAAGCATCCCATTTTTTAGCTTACAGCAGCAAATCAATCTATAAGGTAAAAAATGGGATGCTTTGAAGAATCTGTCTTCTATTCTTCAAAACATCCCATCGTCACTCAAATCGGTTATTAGTTTGCGGAAACGATTTCACGCTTGTTGTAGGAACCGCAGGCTTTGCACACTCTGTGAGGCATAGTTAAAGCTCCACACTTACTGCACTTAACCAATGTTGGAGCAGACATCTTCCAGTTTGCTCTACGACGGTCTCTTCTTCCCTTAGAAGATTTATTTTTTGGACAAATTGACATGGTCACACCTCCTCTTACATATATTTTACTGATGTCTGGTATATGCCGGTTCAGTCTTCATGAAAATTCAAAAAGATGTCCTTTATAGCTGCCATCCTTGGATCCAATGTCTCTGTGTCGCAATCACAGGAACCATGATTGAGATTTGTGCCGCAAACGCTGCACAATCCCTTGCAATCCTCTTTACATAGAACTTTCGTTGGAAGTGCAACCACAATCTCATCACAGACGAGCTTGTCTACATCCAGCATACAACCATCGATGTAATATAATTCATCGTTATCTCCACCTGAATCTCCGTCAAGCTTCACGCTCTCATCTATGGAGATTGGAAATGTGAATTCTACATCATCAAGGCACCGGTCGCAAGGGATCAAAACCTTAACCTCCGTGGCGCCTGAAATATGAAGTATCTTATCTTCCCGTGAAATATTCAAACAAAAAGGGGACTTTTCCGAAACGGGAAAGGTCCTTCCCTTAAAGGATATCCCGGATAAATCCAAATTCACATTAAAACTTTTCTGAGCAGATGGATTTGCTAAGATCTCCGATATATTGATTATCATAATATCAGCTACCTTTCATTACTCATACTCTTGGTATTATACACACCGTTATTTTCTTTGTCAAGAAATATTTGAATAAATTACAATAGGTTTCGCCCTGCATGAAACAGATTTTTTAGCATATCTTGTATTAAGGAAAAAGAGCTCACACACCATAGCGCTCCATCTTAGCATAAGGACGGTATACTATGATTCGATCTTTCGGAAAGACCCTCCCTCTTTTGATCGCCGTTATAACAGGCATATTTTTTCTTCTCCACAATCATATGATCTCCCGGTTTGCCTATGAAGGGATCTTGCTCTGGGGAAAACTGCTGGTTCCCGTTCTTCTTCCTTATATCATCCTGTCGAAGCTGTGGCTTTACTACGGCATCATCGATGATATCCGAAAAATTTTTTACAAAATATTGGGAAGCCATGATACCCTGGCAAACACTCTTCCCATTATGACGATCGGACTGATCTGCGGATATCCCACCGGAGCAATTTTTGTAAGGGCCGGTTACGAAAATCATATCCTGCCAAAAGAACAGGCGGAAGTTCTGCTCCCTTTGTGTTCCTTTGTCAGTCCGATGTTTCTTGCCGGATATGTTTGCTCTTTGCTTGATCTTCCGGCGGGAAAATGGTGCGCCTTGCTCTTAGCCCTCTATCTGTCCCCGTTCCTTCTTTATGGCTGTCATATGCTCTTTGATCCTCATTTTCAAAAAAGGCATTCTGTCCTCTTTCAGTATCAGAATGCCCCGAAAGAATCTTTTACGGATATTTTAGATTCTTCGTTACATATTATTTTTGTGATCGGATTATATATTATGATCTTTTCGATTTTATTTGGATTTGCCGAAGAACACTCTATGAATCATCTTCCCTTTCTCTTTCTATTATCCAATTTAGAAGTGACCTCCGGTATCTCTCTTTTAAGTCATATCGATTCGGTCTGTGTCTTTTTTCGATGCATCTGGGCGGCCTTTGCCTTATCTCTGGGAGGGATCTGCTGTTACGGGCAGATTCGGTCGATCGTTTCCGGATGCGATCTTAACATGGGAAAATATCTCCCCATAAAAATAAAACAGGCCGTCATATCCGTCTTGATACTGGCCTGTTTATGGCATATTACATAAATGGATTATTTGTCGGAATCTTTTTTGCTTCTTCCGGATCTAGGCTGGCTGCTGTGCTTTCCTGCACTGGAAAAGGAGCCGGCGCCATTTAACTGAATATCGATCTCGTATTTATTCTCCTGAACAGACTTGTATTCATCCTGGAGCTTTGCGATGATGGAGTTAAAGTAATTTTTCTCCTGTTCTATGATACTGCTGTACAGATCTTCCAGGCCGCCCAGCACCGTCTGCGTATACTGCAATGCCCCAAGCTGCAAGGATTGGGCTTTCTCCTTGGATTCGCGGATCCTCTTGTTTGCCTGTGCCTCGGCATCGGCGTCAATCTCCTGTGCTCTCATCTTGGAAAGGGCGACGATCTCGTTCTGATCGATCATCTGGCTTGCCTCCTTGGCAGCGTCCTCGATCATCTTGCTCGCCTGTTCCTTTGCCTCGGCGATAATGCTCTCCTTAGACTCAATAATACGCTTTGACTCCTTGATCTCATCCGGAAGCTGTAGTTTGATCTCATCCAACATAGAAATCAGCTCGTCGCGATTGATCTTAACCATGCTTCCGCCGCTTAAAACCCCTGCCGACTTACTGTTATCAATATATACCTGGATCTCTTCAATTAATTGTTCAATGTTCATAGATGATGCCATATGCGACCTCCCTTTATAAAATCTCTATACTGTTTTTGTCAACATTGATCTTCTTATTCTTCTGATGTATTCTTTCGCAGATCTCCGGCGGAACAAATTGACTGATATTTCCGTCAAATAATGCCAGTTCCCGAACTATACTGGAACTTAGAAATGAATACTTGGAATTTGTGGCAAAAAACATGGTTTCCACGTTGGGACTGATCTGTTTATTGGTCTGCGCCATGATCAGCTCATACTCAAAATCAGAAACTGCTCTGATTCCCCTTACGATGACATTTACTCCCATTTTTTCACAAAAATCTACTAATAGACCGCCAAAAGATACTACCTCGATATTAGGGATGTCTCTGGTTACCTCCTTGATCATCTCCACCCTTTCTTCAATAGAGAACAGAGGGTTCTTAGCGTGATTGATCAAAACACCGATAATTACTTTATCAAAAACATCAGCAGTTCTTTTGATAATGTCAAGATGCCCATAAGTAACCGGGTCAAAGCTGCCCGGATAAATTGCTACTGCCATTATTTTATCCTTCCCTATTATGCCTGTTTGCAGCGAATAAATGTATGCTTATTCGTTTTATATCGCTTTATCTTCGTAATGATAAATCTGGTATCGTCAAGATAATCATAGGTTGTGTCCAGATCAGATTCCACGATGATCAAAGTGTTCTCCCCACACAGGGAAGATTGATCCAGCCTTAGAAGAACCTTCTTCTCAAAAAGTCTGCCATAGGGCGGATCCATAAAAATGATATCGAAGGATTCCTTTTGTCTATCCAGGTTCTCGATCGCCTTCATCACGTCGCTGCCTATCACTACCGCGTCGCAGGCAAGACCGGTCGTCCTTAAATTATCCTTAATACAAGACAGCGCCTTCCCATGATTCTCGACAAAATATGACTTCGACGCCCCGCGGCTCAACGCCTCAATTCCGATCGCTCCGCTTCCGCCAAACAAATCTAAAAATCTGCTGCCTTCCACCTCAAAGGATATCATGTTAAACAAAGTTTCCTTAATGCGATCTGTGGTCGGCCGTGTGTTCATGCCTTCCATTGTTTTTAATTTCAAATGTCGGGCCTTTCCGGCAATCACTCTCATATCACGAAACCATCCTAACTCTTACACTATATATGGCATAATATACCTACCGTTTTATTTTATAATATCCTGTCTTTTTGTCAAGATGAAAGTAAAACATCTGACATAATTCGCAGGTCCTTTTACTATATCTTGAGGTTTAATCCATTAATTTCTTTTTTAATTGCTTGATCTGCTTTCTGGAAAGCCCCGCCGCCCGAAGGTAGAGGGAAAAGCTTCCATATTCTTCCACAATATGATCGTAAGCGCTCTCAATCCACTCCGGCCGGGAAAACTGTAATTCCTCCAATCCCCGGTCAAACTGCAGCTTCACATGATCTTTTAAGTAAGTGTGGGTCACTTCATAATTGGCTATAATGTCCTCTTTGGATACTCCGCAGACTCCCAGAAGGATCATGGCGACAATTCCGGTCCGGTCCTTTCCCGCCTGACAGTGAAACAGCACCGTCTCTTTGGGAAATTTTAAAATAAATTCCATGATCTTTAAGACCATCTCTTTATATTCTGTCAACTTAATATATAAATCATCCGGCCGAAATCCTTTTTCTTTTACCGTTCTCATATCCAGCACATTACTCGTAATGAAGGGAAGATTTATGTACGAAACTGCGGGATGGTCCCGGAAAGGATCCGGATAGATGACCGCTTCTTCCCCTCCCCTTAAATCTATGACTGCTTTTAGGCCGTAATCCATTAAAAACTTTTTATCTTCTTCTGTAATATTGGACAGATTATCCGATCGCAGGAATTGATGATACTTTGTAATCTTTCCCCCCGAAGCTCCGTAGCCGCCAAGCTCTCTTACATTAAAAGCATTTTCCATCGGCAATCTGTTGTAATTGTTGCGTGGATTTCTTTTCATAAGTGTCGTTCCTCCGTTGTTTAGAGATTCTTCGCAAATTCCAGGTCTGTTTCCAAAGAATAAGGATGCAGCCTTCTAAAATCATAATCCGTATTTTTCAAATAATCCACAGCTTCCCTGGCTTCTTTTAAGATGTCTGCGTTGGCATAAATATCTCCTAAAGCAAAGCTCATAACGCCGCTTTGGGAGGTTCCGAAAAACTCCCCCGGTCCTCTCTGTTTCAAATCTTCATTGGCAATTTCAAACCCATCATTGGAATGGCCGATGATGGACAGACGTTCCATGGCCTCTTCCTTGGAAGAACCGGACATAAAAATACAATAAGACTGGGCTTTTCCCCGTCCGACTCGCCCCCTTAGCTGATGGAGCTGGGCAAGGCCGAACCGCTCCGCATTTTCAATGAGCATCACCGTCGCATTGGGAACATCGATCCCCACCTCGATCACCGTCGTGGAGATCAAAACCTGAATCTGATTTTTGGCAAACTGATCCATCAGAGAATTTTTTTCCTCTCCGCTCATTTTGCCGTGGAGCGCCTTTACGCAGTATTCCGGGAAGATCTGGGCCGAGAGCATCTTTTCGTACTCTGTGACATTTTCAAGATCCATGGCGTCGCTCTCTTCGATCATCGGGCAGATAATGTACGCCTGATGCCCCGCCGCCAGTTCCTTTAACATGAAATTCCAGGCAGTCTGCCGGTAAGACTGACCCACAACGCAGTTTTTGATGGGCAGCCTGGAGGCAGGCAGTTCATTCATAATGCTGATATCCAAATCCCTGTAAAGGATCATTGCAAGGGTCCTTGGAATCGGCGTGGCGCTCATCACCAGCACATGGGGATCTTCCCCTTTTTTTCGGAAAGCGTCCCTCTGCCTTACGCCAAAACGATGCTGTTCGTCGGTGATCACCAGGGCAAGCTTGGAAAAAACAACATTATCCTGGATGATCGCATGGGTTCCGATCAGAATTTCAATCTCTCCTTGTTCCACCGCGCTCCTTACGGTTTTCTTTTCCTTTTGGCTCATGGAACCGATCAGCAAACCGACACTTACCCCATAAGGGGCAAGAAGGGACACAATATTATCATAATGCTGTCTTGCCAGCACTTCCGTAGGAGCCATCATCGCCGCCTGATAGCCGCTGTTTCTTGCCGCATACATGGCAGTCACCGCCACGATCGTCTTTCCCGATCCCACATCTCCCTGCACCAGCCGGTTCATGGCCATGGTTCCGGAGAGATCGTGAAAAATATCCTGGATCGCGTTATTTTGGGCGTTGGTAAGCTCATAAGGCAGGGCGTCTATAAAGTCCTGTTCCTTTTCGCTAAAAGGAATCAGGTAGTGGTTTAAGGCATGATGCTCCTTTTCCCGAAGCAGCTCCATGGCGCTGAAAAAACGGAAAAATTCATCAAAAATAATCCGTCGCTTTGCTTCCATCAAAGATTCCTGCCTGGTGGGAAAATGGATCTCATAAAGCGCCTTCTTTTCCTCTTCCAACTGATAATACTCTCTTACGGTATCGGGAAGATAGTCCTCTCCTTCATAGAATTGAAACGCTTCTTTTTGCGCCTTTCTCAAAGTGGTGTTATTCAGTCCCGCAGTCAGAGGATAGATCGGCTGGTAGGTTGCCATCTTTTGCCCATACTTTCCCAAAGGAGAAATCTCCGGCTGCTCGAACATGAGACGGCCATCCTTAAATACCGGCGTGCCGGTAAAAACATATTCTTCTCCCTGATGCAAGGTTTTGCTCAAATAGGGCATATTAAAGCAACGGACGAAAAGCTGTCCCGAATGATCTGCGATCAGGCAAGTGCAAAGCTTTCGTTTTCCAAAAGACCGCAGATGAACGGGGGAAGCGATCACCGCTTTTACGGAGCATCGCTGTCCTTTCTCCACTTCACAGACCGAAATCGGTTTCGGATACGTGATATAACACCTTGGATAATGATGGAGGAGATCGTCCACCGTCTCAATATGGAGCTTTTTTAGATATTTTTCTGTTTTTTCGCCAATTCCTTTTATATTTCGTACCTTTACCGCCATATTATCTCCATATACATCAATCTATTTTATCCCGGATCGGCCGTCATACCTAAACTTATGAAAGCTGCCGCAAAATGCGGCAGCTTTTAAAATTGGTTTTATTTTATTCCACAGAAAGCATATAGTAATAAATCGGCTGTCCGCCATGATTGACTTCCACTTCCACATCCGGGTATTGGGCCTCAATTCCCTCTGCTAAGCTTTCTGCTTCTTCTAATGTCACGTCCGCGCCGTAATATATTGAGATGAACTCGGAATCTTTATCAACCATGCTCTTAAGGAGGGCCATGGTGGTATCCTTAATATCAGAACCTACCGCCTGGATACCCTGGTCATTGATTCCCATGATATCGCCGTTATGGATTTCCATACCGTTGATCATAGTATCCCGCACCGCATAAGTGACCTGTCCGCTGGAAATATACTGAAAACTTTCCGTCATGCTGGCCTGGTTATCTTCCACATCGGACTCCTGCATAAAACCGATCATCGCTGCGATTCCCTGCGGAATGGTCTTTGTGCCGATCACGATAATGTCTTTGTCCTCGGTTAAATCTCTCGCCTGCTCTGCCGCTAAAATAATATTTTTATTGTTCGGCAGTATGAAAATATGCTCTGCATTCACCTTTTCAATGGCAGTCAGCATATCATCCGTACTCGGATTCATGGTCTGTCCGCCTTCTATAATATAGTCAACTCCCAGTCCTTTGAAAATATCGGAAAGACCCTCTCCGACAGATACCGCAATAAATCCGTATTTCTTCGGCGGTTCTTTTTTCTCCTGGGACTTTAAGGATTCCTGCCTTGCTTCCTCAAGTCTTTGCTGAGCTGCAACCTTCTCTGCGTTCTTAATCAGCTTCTCCTGATGTTCCAGACGCATATTATCCACCTTCATATTGGATAATGCACCGTAAGTTAACGCCTTTTCAAACGCCTGCCCCGGATGATTGGAATGTACATGAACCTTGCAGATATCATCATCTGCCACCAGAACAAGAGAATCCCCGATGGATAAAAAGAATTTTTTCAGTTCGGATTCTTCTTCCTGGGTCAAAGGTTTGTTCAGCATAATAATAAATTCCGTACAATAGCCAAACTTAATATCGGCTGCGGATCCCTGCTCTAAATCCTTGGCAGAGATGGTCTTGCTTCCCACGGAAGTTTCCGGAATAAATACTTCCGAAACCTTTCCGGTCAGTGCGTCCACAATTCCCTGCACTACTTCCATCAAGCCCTGTCCGCCGGAGTCAACTACGCCCGCTTCCTTTAAGACCGGGAGCATCTCCGGAGTTTTCGCAAGAACCTCATATCCATAGGCCACGATCTGCTCGCAGTAAGCGTCCAGTTCCAGCTCTTCCAGCAAAAGTTCTTCCGCTTTTTCCGCCATTCCCTTTGCCACGGTTAAGATCGTGCCTTCCTTCGGTTTCATAACTGCCTTATAGGCCGTATCCACCGCTCTGTTAAAGCCCTCGCTGATATCGTCTTGTGTCAGCTCTTTTTTCTTGGAAACCGCTTTGGTAAATCCCCGGAACAACTGGGATAAAATAACGCCGGAGTTTCCGCGGGCGCCCCTCAAAGAGCCTCCGCTGATCGCCTTACATAAATCTTGAATGGTCGGTTCTTCCAACTTTTTTACTTCGTTGGCTGCTGAAATTATGGTCAGGGACATATTCGTCCCCGTATCCCCGTCCGGAACAGGAAAAACATTTAACTCATTAATATATTCTTTCTGCTGATTAATGCGGTTAGCCCCGGAAAGAAAGGCTTTTTGCATTGTCCTTGCATCTATCGTGTGGGTATTCACGTCTCTTCCTCCTACATTCTTCCGTGATATTAAAGATTAGTCTACGATACGTACGCCTTCTACATAAACATTGATCTTCTCAACCTTCATGTTGGTAAACTCTTCTACTCTATATTTGACATTGTTAATAAGATTCTCTGTGACCGTAGCAATGGACACGCCATAAACTACGATAATATGAAAATCTATCTTTATCTTATTATCGTTGATCTTCACCGATACACCCTTACAGATGTTATCACGCCGCAGAAGCTTAACCAGACCATCTTTCATATTAACAGAGGCCATACCGACAATACCAAAACATTCCACTGCATTGATGCCCGCATACTTTGCAATGACTTCTTCATCTATTATAATTTGGCCTAAATCAGTCTCCATTTGTCCTTTTTTCATAAAGGGTCCCTCCTGTTTTTTCTTTATAGTATAACCTGTTTACCGCAAAAAAGAAACTATATTCTCCTGTTTTTTTCTTACACATTTTTTCAAATCCATCATATTATATCATGAAACCTCTTATATCATCAGGCCGACAACCTGATATTTCCTGCAAGGCAGGATTTATAACATCACGAATCCGGGAGGAACAGTCATGAAAAAATTATTCGGCTACTCACTGATCTGTTTTTCCATGGGACTGATCTTAAGCTTCTTTTTAACGAGTCTGCTTTTTAAATTCTTTCTGCTTATGGTAAGCGTGGTGATCGGATATCTCTTATTTAAATGTTAATGCCCTGAATTTAAATATTAACGTCTTAAAGTATACACGAAAAAAGAGGGAATCTCCGATTCCCTCATTACTCTCAAAAGATTTCTAGGCACGTTCTACTTTGCCTGATCTCAAACAAGAAGTACAAACATACATCTTTTTGGAAGCTCCGTTCACTTTCACTCTTACAGACTTAATGTTGGATTTCCACATTTTGTTAGATCTTCTATGAGAATGGCTCACTTTAATTCCAAAATGAGCACCCTTGTCACAAATAGCGCATCTTGCCATGATAGCACCTCCTCGCGATTATACTTAAGTCTGACAGACTTACAACGAATCTATACTATCAGAAATAAGTACAAAATGCAAGAGAAAAATACAAAAATATTTTATCGGATTATCAAATCGATTCTTCCTGGTCCATTTTTCCTTTTACCGCTTCTTCCACATCCTCATCGACCGGGCTGCTTTCTCCCCGAATAATGGAAGTGATTTTATTTACAGTGCCAGGAACCATATCAAGGACCTTGGTGATTGCATCCTGATTTCGTACATTGACAAGCCTTGCCTCTCCTTTATTGATCACAAGGACTGCGCACGGAGACATCTTTCCTCCGATACCGCCGGCGCCGTTTGAAGACTTTTCCTTGTTAAAAGCGCCCGCGCCCATTCCAAAAGATACGTCAACAAGGGGCAGGATGATCGTATCGCCGATAACCTCCGGCTCTCCTACCACCGTTTTTGTGGACATAATGTTGTCAAGTCCGTGAAATAAAGAATTTACTGTCTGATCAAAAGTATTATTGTTTGCCATAATTTCCTCCTGTTACTTGTTAATCAAAAATGATCGTTCTTACGTCTTTATTTAAAAGTAATATGACCAAAAGATATAGAATATATATTATCCTTATTCTTCCACGGCCTTTACAATTTGCCTCAAATACTTCTTCCTGAAAATCCGGATAAAAACAAAACGACTTTCCATAAACCGGATACCCAAGGGCTAAGGCGGCGGTGACATATCCCGTAAGGGACGGATCGTCAAAACCGAGGGACAGGTCGCCTTTTAACCGATAGGGAAGGAGATGCCTTAGCAGCCGAAGAGCCACATCCTTTAGGAAAGGGATCAGTTTTGAAAGATGATACTCCTCATATTTTTCTTTCCACTCCGCGATGGTTTCAGAAAGACTGCCGATCCGGTCCTTTATCCCTTTTTTATCCGTCTTCGCTTTGTCCTTTTTTGCCGCGTCTTCTTTGTCCGCACTTTTTGCTTCGGACTCTTTCTGTGATGCACCTTCTTTGGTCGCGCCTTTTTCTGTCTCTTCTTCGGCAGCAACCCTTTCTTCCGCCCCGCTTTGTAATGTGCCTTTTTCTGCCGGGTTCTCTCTTTTCGCATCTTCTATTGAAGTCTCTTCCTCTTTCGCAGATGCTTTTTTCGCTTTGGCTTTCTTTTTTTGCTTCGCTTCCTGTTTCTTTTTTTTCTCTTTCTTTGCTTTTCTTTGTTCTTTTTCTTCTTTTTTTTCTAAAAAAGAAGGCTGATTCCCCAAAATCTGATGTCCCAGAATCTTTCCCGTATAACGAAACTTCTGATTTATGTATTCTATCCGAAGGGTGAATAAAAACATAAACCACGACACATAAACCGCCCCATCGGGGAGAGACTCCCTCTCTTTCTCAATGGAAAAACGGTAACGGATCGGGACCAGTAATATCAGGGCAAGAAGTAACAAGATCAGTAATAAGATTACCCCTATTATTTTAAAAATGGTAAAAATAATAGTTAACAAATCAATCCTCCTGCCGGTCACAGACCTAATAATCTATAAAAAACTGTTTTAAATCCAAAATTTTGTTCTGATCGCACGCTTGCTGAATCATCGTAGTAACCATCGTCAGCGCTTCCTCCCTGGAACCGGCTATGGATAAAAGCTTCATATGTTCTTTATCGTAAATCTTCTTCCCAAGCTCGTGACAGGATAAAATAAAAAGAATTTCATCGGTGTCCGGTGCATCCGTTACTGCAAACCAAGGCGCCAGGGTACATTCATTCTTTTTTAGCGCTTTTATGATACTCTCCGCTTTTTCCGAAACAGATTCCCCGATCAGACAATTGTCTGAGATAACCACAAAAATCCCTCCATCACTTTAGATCCCGTCCATTATTTTACATGGGTATGGGTAAATAAATGTTCTTTGCAATATTCATAATTCCCGTTGCACTTAGAACAGTAGCGAAATTCCAAAGACGGATCATCCAGTTCTGTTCTCCCGCAAATGGCGCATCGATGTCTGGCCTGTCCGGCTCCCGTCTGCACGCTTTTTTTGAACTTCTGCTTTCTCTTAAACTCCCTTGGGGAAATTCTGCGGTAATCCCTTGTGCTAAAGAAAAACAGGAGGAAATTGAGCATACTTACTATGATCCCAATACGGGTTCCCAATCCTCCGACAATAAACATATACAACAAATATATTCCGTCGATAATTCCAAGCCACTTCACCTTGATGGGAATGATCCCATAAAGATATACGCTCATTTCCGGGAAAATGGCAGCGTAAGCTAAAAACATGGAAAGATTCAGATAATAGGTGTCCATATAAATATACGGTGATCCCGTCACAAAATAAACGAGAAACGCCGCCAGGATCGTTCCGACCACTCCTATGAGCACATACATATTAAACCGGAACGCACCCCACACCTGAACCAGAGACTGTCCGATGGAATAATAAAACAACAGAACGAAAATAATAAAAATAATGCTTGTACTTGGCGGAGTTAATAAAAAGGTAAAGATCCGCCAAAACTGTCCGTCATGTATAATCATAAACGGATTCAGCGCCAAAAAATTCACAGAAATGCCCGGAGACATAATCTCAAGAACAACTCCCACCGCATATAATATGACAATATATAACGGCAGATTCTGCAATGCATATCTTCCAAACTTCCGTTCCAGTTTTTGCAGCCAATTCATGGTCTTCCTCCTTAAATATTCCCTTATTTTAAATATTTATTCTTGCCGATGACAATACCGGTAATCAGGGTCAGCAGCAGGCAGACTCCCACAATGATCCAAAATCCAAGGGGATGATCGGACAAAGGGATTCCTCCCACGTTCATACCAAATGCGCTTGTAACAATGGTCGGCACGGTCAGCACAATGGTCACCACCGATAAAAACTTCATGACAATGTTCAGATTGTTGGAGATTACGGAGGCATAGGCGTCCATCGTTCCGCTTAAGATATCGCTGTAGATCTTGGCCATCTCAATGGCCTGCTTATTCTCGATGATAACGTCTTCCAAAAGTTCTTCATCCTCTTCGTAACGCGGAATGGAAGTATTTCTCATCAGCCTTTCCAAAACAAGTTCATTACCTCTTAAAGAAGTGGTAATATAGACAAGGCTCTTCTCAAGTTCCAGCATCTCAATGAGCTCCTGATTACGCTGAGAAATATGGAGTTTCTTTTCCACTTCCTCACTCTTTTTATCGATAATACGCAAATACTGCAAATACATCGTCGCATTATGATAGAGCATCTTATAAAGAAGTCTTGTCCGCTTATAGGTGTTGACTCCTCTCATCCGCCCGTCCATAAAAACGCCCAGCACCGGGGTGTCTTCCAGACAAATGGTGAAGATAATGTCATCCTGAAAAATGATACCAAAAGGAATGGTATAAAAATATTCTTTATTCTTACGTTCTTCCGTGACTGGTATATCCAGGACGATCAAGGTATAGTTTTCTTCTACTTCGATACGGGAACGCTCTTCTTCATCCAGAGGACTTCGCAGATCGTCAAGATCGATATTATATTGCTGCGAAATAAATTTTAATTCATCCAACGTAGGATTGGTCAGAGCGACCCAGGTATTATTCTCAATTTCTGGGAGTTGAACTACCTTCCCATCCATTGTTTTGAAAATTCTAATCATGAGAATTTCCTCCTTCCGGACAATCTTCAAAGCCGGCAACGAAGAAAGAGTCCGACTGCGGACTCCTTACATACTGAAAACCGATGTTTTTATTATAAATAATTCATATTACTTTGTCAAACCGATTCCCCCTCAGTTTTCCTCTTTATGAACAAAATTGTACCCGGTTTAATGACAATTTCCTTAAGCATCGGATTATTGGCGCTTAACTCCTCAAAGGTCATGCCGGTAGCTTCTAAAATCTTTCCCAAATTATCATCATTTTTTACAACGTAAGGCATCACTTCCGGCATAACCGGCTTTTTCTCCTCCGGTATGCAGATTTCTTCTCCGGGCTGAAGATTATAAATATCCACAAAAGGATTTAAGAACAACAAAGTCCTCACTCTGGTATGATGCATTTTTGCGATGGAATAAAGGGTATCCCCCGTTTCCACAACATGGACATTGCCCGGACACTTCCTATTAATATGCATGAAAATTTTATTATCCAATCTCTTTATCCTCTCCACAATTTTCTTTACTATATATGGTATGTTTTACCCTTGCAAATGTGCATATATTCGTTTATAATATGTTGATGTTTATGGGGAATATCTTCATAATAAGGAGATGACAAATCATGAAATATACATTAGGAATAGACATCGGTTCCACCACAGTAAAGGTGGCGATCTTAGATGAACACAGACATATTATCTTTTCTGATTACAGAAGACATTTTGCTAAAATTAAAGAAACTCTCAGAGATCTCCTCCAAGACGCCTACGAGCAGCACGGAAATCTCACGGTCAATCCGACTGTAACCGGTTCCGGAGGAATGGCAATTTCAGAATATCTTCGCATACCATTTTGTCAGGAAGTGGTGTGCGTTGCAACTGCATTGGAAGATTATGCCCCAGAGACAGATGTTGCCATTGAGCTGGGCGGCGAAGACGCAAAAATCATCTACTTTTCCAACGGAATTGAACAGCGTATGAACGGCGTGTGCGCCGGAGGAACCGGATCTTTTATCGATCAGATGGCAAGTCTTTTACAGACCGACGCCAAGGGACTTAACGAATATGCCAAGGGCTACGATACCATTTATCCCATTGCCGCAAGATGCGGAGTATTTGCAAAAACCGACATCCAGCCTTTGATCAACGAGGGTGCCACGAAGGAAAACCTTGCGGTCTCCATTTTCCAGGCAGTGGTAAATCAGACCATCAGCGGCCTGGCCTGCGGAAAACCGATCCGGGGCCATGTGGCCTTCTTAGGCGGTCCTCTCCATTTTCTTCCGGAGTTAAAACAGGCATTTATCCGAACACTCTCTTTGGATGAGGATCATATTATCGACCCTCCTCACTCCCATCTATTTGCCGCCTCCGGTGCGGCAATGAATGCCAAACAGTATTGTTCCATGACTCTGCAGGATCTGCTGGATGATTTTAATTCAGACATCGAACTTACCGTAGAAGTCGAGCGAATGGAACCTTTGTTTAAGGATGAAGAAGAATATAATGAATTTATCCGGGAACATAACCGCTTTAACATTAAAAGAGCGCCTCTTAGTACATACCATGGAAAATGTTATCTGGGGATTGACGCCGGATCCACCACAACGAAGGTGGCTCTGGTAGCCGAAGACGGTTCTCTTTTGTACAGTTTTTACGACAATAATAACGGCAGCCCGTTAAAAACTACCATCCGGGCCATCAAGGAAATCAAGAAACAGCTCCCTGCCTCTGCCAGGATCGACGGCTCCTGTTCTACAGGATATGGCGAAGCTTTGATCAAGGCCGCTCTTAACTTAGATCACGGAGAAGTGGAGACTATGGCCCATTATTACGCCGCCGCGTTCTTTGAACCGGACGTGGACTGCATCTTAGACATCGGCGGCCAGGATATGAAATGCATTAAAATTAAAAACAATGCCGTGGACAATGTTCTTCTAAACGAAGCTTGTTCCTCCGGCTGTGGTTCTTTCATCGAAACCTTCGCCAAGTCTTTGAATTACACCGTTCAGGATTTTGCGAAAGTAGCGCTGTTTGCGAAATCACCGATTGATTTAGGATCCAGATGTACGGTATTTATGAACTCCAAGGTAAAACAGGCCCAAAAGGAAGGCGCAAGCGTGGGAGATATCTCCGCCGGCCTTGCTTACTCCGTCATCCGTAACGCCATCTTAAAGGTCATCAAGCTGACCGATCCGAAACAGCTCGGCAAAAAAATCGTCGTACAGGGCGGAACTTTTTATAATGACGCCGTGCTTCGAAGCTTTGAACGGATTTCCGGCTGCCATGCAGTGCGCCCGGATATTGCCGGGATCATGGGCGCTTTCGGCGCCGCTTTGATCGCCCGAGAGCGTGCGGAAGAATCCGAAGGAACTTCCATGCTCTCCCTTGAAGAGATCATCGGCATCCGGTACGATACTTCCATGAGCAGATGTCCGCATTGCAACAATCACTGTATCCTCACGGTCAACGATTTTGGAAATAACAGAAAGTTTATTTCCGGTAACCGCTGTGAACGGGGACTGGGACTGGAAAAGCAGCATTCCGACGTTCCAAACCTATACGACTACAAATACAAACGGATTTTCCAGTACAAATCTCTCCCTTTGGCAGAGGCGTCCCGGGGTGTGATCGGTATTCCAAGGGTACTGAATCTCTATGAGAACTATCCTTTCTGGCATACTTTCTTCACCGCATTAAAGTTCCGTGTGATCATTTCTCCGAAGTCCTCGAGAAAGATTTATGAACTGGGCATTGAATCGATTCCTAGTGAATCCGAATGTTATCCGGCTAAAATTGCCCACGGTCATGTGATGTGGCTTTTGAAAAAGGGAATCAAGACCATTTTCTATCCTTGTATTCCTTATGAGCAAAATGAAACCGTGGACGCCAACAACCACTATAACTGCCCGATCGTCACTTCCTATGCGGAAAATATCAAAAACAATATGGAAGAGCTGATGGACCCGGACGTTTTATTTATGAATCCATTCCTTGCTTTAGATAACGCCGAAGCGTTAAAGGACAGACTTTTCACTGAGCTTTCGGTTCATTATAACGTAACCCGGGAAGAGATCAGCCAGGCGGTGGACGCTGCCTATCAGGAAGCGGAACAGGTGCGAAAAGATATCCGCACCAAGGGAGAGGAAACCCTTGCCTGGCTTGCGGAGACCGGCGGTATGGGAATCGTATTATGCGGCCGCCCTTATCACGTCGATCCGGAGATCAACCATGGAATCCCGGAACTGATCAACTCCTACGGCATCGCCGTACTCAGCGAGGATTCCATCAGCCATCTGGGCCATGTGGAACGTCCTTTGATCGTCTCCGACCAGTGGATGTATCATTCCCGGCTTTATGGAGCTGCAAATTATGCCAAGAAAAACAAACAGCTTGAGGTGATTCAGCTTAACTCCTTCGGCTGCGGCCTGGATGCGGTAACTACCGACGCGGTAAACGACATTTTATCTAACTCCGGCAGGATTTATACGGTATTAAAGATTGACGAAGTAAACAACTTAGGAGCCGCCCGGATCCGGATCCGCTCACTCATTGCCGCCGTTCGAATCCGGAATAAAAAACACATTGAGCCAAAAATCGTTCCGGCCAATATCACGAAGGTGGAGTTCACCAAGGAAATGCGAAAGGATTACACCATTCTGGTCCCTCAGATGTCGCCGATCCATTTCGACCTTCTGGCTCCGGTATTCCGCCGCTGCGGCTACAACGTCGATGTGCTGCCGCAGATGGGGAAAAAGGCCGTGGACGCCGGATTAAAATATGTAAATAACGACGCCTGCTATCCGTCCCTCATCGTAGTCGGGCAGATCATGACAGCCTTAACCTCGGGAAAATACGATCTTGATAAGACGGCGGTCATCATCTCCCAAACGGGAGGCGGATGCCGCGCCACAAACTATATCGGCTTTATCCGAAGATGTCTTGAGAAAAATGGCTACGGGCATATTCCGGTAATCAGTATCAGCGTACAGGGCATCGAAAAAAACGAGGGCTTTAAGCTCACCGTACCGTTGGTTCTTCGTATGCTCCAGGCAGTGATCTACGGCGACCTGTTTATGCGCTGCCTCTACCGGGTCCGCCCTTATGAAAAGGTGAAAGGCTCTGCCAACCATCTTCACCAGGTTTGGCAAAAGCGCTGTATCAAATCACTGGAAAAGGCACACTATGGGGAATTTAAGAAAAACGTCCGCGGGATCATCCGGGATTTTGATACCCTTCCAATCCGCGACGAAAGGAAACCAAGGGTTGGTATCGTCGGGGAGATCCTCGTAAAATTCCTCCCGGACGCCAACAACCATTTGGTGGAGCTTCTGGAAGCAGAAGGCGCAGAAGCCGTTATGCCGGATCTTCTGGACTTTATGATGTACAGCTTATATAACGCCAACTTCAAGTCCGAATATCTGGGCAAGTCTTCAAGAACTGCCAAGTTATGCAACATCGGAATTGACGCCATCGAGCTTTACCGGGGATTTCTCAGAAAAGAACTGGAAAAGAGCAGCCGTTTTGATCCGCCGCCGCATATCAAGGATCTTGCCAATTACGCAAATCCAATTGTTTCCCTGGGCAACCAAACCGGCGAGGGCTGGTTCTTAACCGGAGAAATGGTGGAGCTTATCAAAGGCGGCGCTCCAAACATCGTGTGTACCCAGCCATTTGCCTGTCTCCCAAATCATGTGGTGGGAAAAGGCGTTATCAAAGAACTTCGAAGAAAGTATCCTGACTCCAATATCGTAGCCATCGATTACGATCCGGGCGCCAGCGAAGTAAACCAGATCAATCGTATTAAATTGATGCTGGCAACAGCGCAGAAAAGATTGGAGGAAGAAGCTGGGGGAGTCCAAAAATAACCTTAATTAAAAAGCAATTGATTTTTCTCGGAAAATGTCTCTCCTGCACTCGCAAGACATTTTCCTTAGAATAATCAATTGCTTTTTTAAATTACCTTTTTGGTTTTGGACTGTTCTTCGCTGCCGGAAAGTGTTTCTTTCATAAGCAGTTGTCGAGGCAGTCGTTTTAATCAAATTTTCTGTCGTATAGAAGGGCTGCGATTAGCACTACGAAGCAGGAACCGGCGTTATGTACTAAGGCTCCGGTTGTTGGGGTGAGTACGCCCAGGACGGAGAGGGTGACTGCCACGAAGTTGATGCACATGGATAGGGTAATGCTTGCTTTTATGGTTTTTACGGTTGCGTTGGAAAGGCGTTTCAGGTATGGGATCTTGGTGATATCGTCGCTCATCAGGGCAATGTCTGCCGCATCGACTGCAATGTCGCTTCCCATATTTCCCATGGCAACTCCCACATCGGCGGTTTTTAAAGCCGGAGCATCGTTCACTCCATCTCCGATCATGCAGATCTGCATATTTTGGGACTGCATTGTTCGGATTTTTTCCACTTTGTCTTCCGGCAGTAATTCGGAATGGAGCTTTGTGATTCCGATCTGACCCGCAAAAAAGTCTGCCGTTTTTTGATTGTCTCCGGTTAACAGTACGGTTTCTGTTTTCATGTCGGAGAGATCTTTTATCACGTCTTTTGCCTTTGGCCGGATCACATCAGACAGAGCAATGACTCCGATGCAGATTCCTTCCCTCGCCACAAGGATGCAGGCTTTTCCCTGGGTTTGCAGTTCTTCCAGTTTTGTTTTTGCGCTCTCTCCTATTGTAATTTGGTGTTCTGTGAGGTATCTTTGGTTTCCACAATATAACTTTTTGCCGGCGATCTGCGCGTAGATTCCCTTTCCCGCCGTCATTTTAAATTGCTCGGATTCTTCTATGGCGATCCCCTTTTCTTTAGCGCTTAAGACAATGGCTTTTCCCAAAGGATGCTCACTTTTTGCCTCCGCGCTGGCGGCAAGACGCAGCAGTTCATCCTGGCTGATGGTATCGTCGAAGGTGTAAAGATCGCACACTTCCAATCTGCCGTAAGTTAATGTTCCTGTTTTATCAAAGACAATGGTATTGATCTTTCCCATTTTTTCCAGCGCTTCGCCGGATTTGATGATCACTCCGTGTTTGGTGGCCTGTCCAATGGCCGCCATGATCGCCGTCGGGGTTGCCAATACAAGGGCGCAAGGGCAAAATACAACAAGAACGGTGACAGCCCGGATGATATCTCCTGTAGCCAGTCCCGCAATGATGGCGATCAAAAGGGCTACCGGAACCAGCCAGGTGGCGCATTTATCTGCGATGCGCTGCATTGGCGCCTGTCTGTTTTCTGCCTCCTGGACCATCCGGATCAGTTTTTGTAATGAACTGTCGCTGCCCACTTTTGTCGCCTCGATATCAATGACGCCAAATCGGTTTAAGGTTCCGCAAAAGACTTCCTCTCCGATTTCTTTGTCCACCGGAAGGGATTCCCCGGTCATGATGGACTGGTCTATGGAAGTCTCTCCTTTTATAATGATACCGTCCACCGGGATGGTTTCTCCGGACAGTATACGCAGAATATCCGCTGTTTTAATGTCTTTAGCCGGTATCATTTCTTCTTTTCCTTCGGTTATTTTCCGGCCCTGGGTCGGAGCAAGGCTGATGAGGTTTTTCAGTCCTTTTTTTGCCCGCTCTGTGGTCATGTCTTCTAAGATCGCACCGATCGCCATGATAAATACCACCTCGCCTGCGGCAAAAATATCGCCGATGGCTATGGCGGCAAACATGGCTATTACGATCAACAGAGCCGATGAGATTTTGCTGATGCCCGGATTATATACCATTCTCCAAAGAGCCAGATACAGCAGCGGGATACCGCTGATGATGATCGTTGCCCAGGCAGGATCGACTGCCAGGCTAATTCCCACTCTTGGCAGAACAAAGCTTAAAATAAGAAAGAGACAGCCGATCATTGTCATGGGAATCCCAGCCAGAATATCATTGATCTTTTTTAACATAATTATCACACTTTCCTTTCTTGACATTGTATTATAAATAACATACAATCCATATGTTACAGAACATTTTGTTCACTATTTATTGTAGTTGGTTAGTTATGAAAAACAAGAATCAAAATGTTTACAATGTAAGATACGGAACATTTCATTTAATCTGTACAAAAAGTATTTTATGGGAGAGTTTGCGATGGACAGACGACAGCAGAAAACAAGAGCGGCTATTTTCCATGCTTTTGAAGCTTTATTAGAAAAGAAAAATTATAATCATATTACGGTACAGGAAATTATTGATACCGCCAATATTGGCAGAAGCACTTTTTATGCTCATTTTGAGACGAAAGATGATCTGCTCCGGACAATGTGTACCGACATTTTCCATCATGTCTTTTCTGAAAATTTAGAGCAGGAAAAAGGACATGATTTTTCCACGGACAATTATGGCATTGAAAAAAAGATCACCCATATTCTTTATCATTTAAAAGAAAATCAAAACCATTTAAGAGGAATCCTTGGCTGCGCCGGCGGAGATCTGTTTATGGAATATTTTAAACATTATCTATTTATGACTTTCCCTGATTATCTGGAAACAGAAAAAACGAATCTTCCTCCGGACTTTCTGCTTGATCATGTAGTGTGCAGCTTTACCGAGACAGTGCGCTGGTGGATCCTCAAGCATCCCCATTTTTCCCCGGAAGAAGTGGCCGTATTTTTTCTGGCAACGCTGCCAGATTCTTTTTTGAAAAATAAATAAAAAATCCAACACAAAAGATTGATGATCCTTATGATACCGGGCTTACCGTCATAAAAACAGGCGTCCCCAAAACCGAAAATGGTTTTAGGGACGCCTTTACGTTATGATTTTAGATAGAACGATCACTAAAAAGATCCTTGATCTTATCCTTTTCGTTTATGCATTTTTAAGACTGCCAGGAGAATCATCAAAGTGCCTGCCAGCACGAGCACAGTGCCGTATAACGCAAGGGGCGTGTCGTCTCCTGTCTTTTTGGAATTACTGCTGTTTGCGGCTGTCGTTCCCGAAGAAGATTTGGTGGAACTGCTTACGGTATACGTTCTAGTCACGGTTCCGGAATAGTTTCCTTTAAACTTAATGGTTACCGTTACGGTATTTCCGCTTTGTTTTTTGGTAATATCATAATCCGTTCCTTTTTTCAAAGTATAGTCGCCGTCTTTTATGGCCAGTTTATCCAAATTGGTATCTTTGTCTATAGTTGGAATGCTAAGCTTTGTGCCGTCCTTTGGAGTGATCTTAAAAGAGTTCGCTTTGCTTTCCAATCCCGTATAATTCTTTGTCTCAGGTATCGTTGCTTTGATGTACCAGGTTCCGGCATTTGTAGGGACTTCTTCGCTATACTCGCCATCCTTTTTGTCACTGTAGGTAAACACGACTTTATCGTTTCCGAACTCCGCCGGAGCGTCCGGTACGTTTGGATTGCTTCCGTAAACCCATCCCCTAAGGTAAACCTGATCTTTATTTTTCCATTCATTTTCCGCCTGGATCACATTCACTGTAATCTCAATTCCGGATACGATCTGGTAGTGTTTCAGATCTGCTTCCTTTGGAGTATACACAGCCTTGAAAATATTGGTTCCCGCATCGCCAACCGACTGTGCGCTGTCTTCCCAGGTAAATCCTTCCGGCAGGGAAAGTTCTGCCAGAGTCTGTCCATACACTGCGGTATACGGACCCGGCACTTCATAAGACGGAATCGCCTTGCTTATTTCGAAGGAAACCGGATCACTCTCTAAACCGGTATAATAATCCGCTAATTTCGGAACGCTTGCTTTCACATACCAGACGCCCGGAGCAGCAGGGACGGTTGAGGTGAACGGTCCTTCCTTTTTATCACTATAGGTAAAGATGGCTTCTCCAAACTTTGAAGGAGCCGAAGGCTGTTTTGCTTTTTCGCCATAAGACCAGCCTTCCACAGTCACAGGGTTAGTTTCATTGAGCCACTGATTTTTTCCTTCTGATACCAAAACGGTGATGCTAATATTACCTACTGTCTGGTAATTTGTGGTATCTTCCGGAATAAATACTGCGTCAAATATTTTGTTTCCCGCTCCTCCGACAGACTGGGTGCTGTCCGCCCAGGCAAAGCCGTCCGGAAGGGTGATATCTGCAAGGGTCTGCCCATACTCCGCTTTAAAAATCTCTGTAGGTGCTTCGCAATCCGGTATTGCCTTTTCTACGGTAAATTCTATATACTCTGTGATTCCCTTGTAATCTTCGTCTTCTTCTACCTCTGCCTTCAAATACCAGGTTCCGGCGTTAAGAGGTCTTTTTACTTCTTTCTCGTAGGTTCCGTCTTTTTCCCTGCTGTAGGAAAAAATTACCTCTCCGTGGATCGCTTCGCCTACCGGATCATTTTCCTTGGCTCCATAGGTCCAGCCTTCGATCGCCGGCTCTTTGGTCCATTCGTTCTCAAGCTTTACGGCGTTTACAGTAAAAGAAATGATGGCCTCTAGTCCGTCGTAGTTATCTGTCTGAGCAACGCTGGCTTTCAGATACCAAACTCCGGGAGCGTCCGGTTTGTTTTCCGTAAACTCGCCGTTCTCGCTGCTGCTGTATGTGAAAACCACGTCCCCATACTCTGCCTCAGCCTGCGGATTCGGGGTGTCTCCGAAATCATAATCATCAATTTGCGGCTCCTTTGACCAGCTATTGGAAACACTGGATATGGAGAACCGGTATTCATCCTCTGCGGAATTATAATCATCATCTGCGGAAAGAACTGCTTTTACCATGTAATCTCCTGCGTTAACCGGAGCTTTTTTAAGCTTTGTTCTGTCCTCCTCCGGGTCCTCCGGAAGTTTATAATATGTAAAGGTTACCTCTCCCTTACTTCCGGAAATCTCACAATTTTTTCTCGTCAGCTTGACAGGATCTCCGGTATACTCTTTGTCATCAAATTCTTTGATGGTAATTTTACTGTCCTTTTTCTCGGCTTTGGTCTTCTTTTTGGAAGTAGTGCTCTTTTCCTCTTTCCCGGATTTTTTTTCTTCCGTAGAGGAATCATCCGACACTTTGCTGGCTTCACTCTCTGATGTAGCTTCCTGTGATGCGTCCAAATCATCCACGATCACCGCAGCTTCTTCGGCCTGCACCTTACATACTTGTGTCAAACCAAATATTGATGCCATGAAAATGACGGCGATCATATATGATACCATCCATCTTTGAGTTATCGTCTTCATGCTATTTCCCTCCCTTATTCGTCAACATTTCAATATGACCATATTGTATGCATGATCATCTTGCATGGCTATTTCAAAAGAATGCTTTATGCGAACATTCCGGCCTTATTCCATGCAGCCCAGGATCATATTGAATTTTTAATAAGCAGCAGGCTTCACCACAACAATTTCTTGTATTATACCTTATTATGACCACAAATACAAGATGTTAGACAAAATCTGTTGTCCATAAATCAATTATCTGATAATTTTTGTACGAATATCGTATGATAAATCCGGACTATCTTTTAATCGTGGCGCTCATCCTCATTGTCATAACATTCGCAAAATCTGGCGGCAAAGGAGGGTTCCTCTCCCCTGGCGTAAAGATGGGAGATGTCCCCGAAAGCGCAGATCCGGAACTGTGCGATTCCTTTTCTTCTCTCTTCTGTGTAGACGGTGGTAACAGAGCTTGGAGCCGCACAGGTACTTTGCAGCAAGGCCATAGGGGACAAATTCATAAGATGACTTAAGATCACCCCCTGCACTCCAAAGTGGCAAAAAAATACGATAGTATCGCTGTTTGGTTTTCTCACTCTGTATAGATTGCCTTCCCTCTCATATCCGTATGTTTTTAGTAATTCATCAAACTTTGTAGTGACAAGACGGTACTGTTCCTCCACATGACCCTCTTTTAGCACAGGAGATTCCATCCATAAATCTTTACTGTAGAATCTTTCTTCTTCCACAAAATCCTGGGGCAGCCAATCCCAAACATTGGACTTTCGATCTTTTCGGTCCGGACGACAGATCCTGGGCGGAAATTCTTGCAGCCATTCGCATTCCTTTGCCTCTCGGTTCATCTTTTTTAATGTGAGGGACGCCGTGTCTTTCGCTCTCCCCAAGGGCGAAACATAAAAGTCCTTTACGTCCAGGGCAGAAATTCTTTCGGCAAGACATTCCGCCTCCACCCAACCCTGTTTTGTGAGAGAATCTTTTTCATAATCCGGATCTCCGTGACGAATAAATAATAATCTCATGGTATCATCCTCCTGATCTATTTCTTTTTATTCCGAACAACGCCCATAGCGTCTGGTAATTTCCAATATTTTTTCTTGAAGTTCTTTGGAAAACTCTCCCGGCAGCAGTCTCCATTTCCAGTTTTCTCCGGTGGTCGAAGGTTTGTTTATACGGGCCTCATTGCCATATCCCAGATAATCCTGAATGGGAATCACACACAGCTTGGACACGCTTCTCATCGCCATGCAGAGAATGGAAAGATACATCTCCTGATCGGGAGTATAATAATCGCTGCAATAATCCCGGACCATCTTTCTTTCCTCATCTTTTAAACTATTGCAAAACCATCCCGCCAAAGTCTCATTGTCATGGGTTCCGGTATATACCACGCTGTTTTCTATATAATTATGAGGAAGATAATCAAAAGCGCAGCCTGTATCTCTGGAATCAAAGGCAAATTCCAGTACCTTCATCCCCGGATACCCGCTGTCTCTCACCAAGTCTCGAACAGAGTCCGTGACATAGCCAAGATCTTCTGCGATCATTTCCCTTCCCGGCAGCACTTCTTTTGCCCTCTGAAAAAAGGAAAGTCCCGGTCCAGTCTCCCAATGTCCGCCTGCGGCGTCTTTTGCTCCGTAAGGAATGGAATAATACTCGTCAAATCCCCGGAAATGGTCGATGCGGACCACATCATAAAGGGTAAAACTAAAGGCAAGCCTTTCCATCCACCAGGAATACCCGGTCTTTTTATGATATGCCCAGTCATAAAGAGGATTTCCCCAAAGCTGCCCGGATGCGGAAAATCCATCCGGCGGGCAGCCTGCCACCGCGAAAGGACGGCCTTCTTCGTCAAATTGAAAGAGTTCTTTGCCTGCCCAGGCGTCGGCGCTGTCCAAAGATACATAGATTGGGAGATCTCCAATGATTTTTATTCCTTTATCATTCGCATATTTTCTCAAATCCTTCCATTGTCTTTGAAACTCAAACTGAATAAATTCATAAAAGAGGATTTCCTTTTTCCATTGTTCCTTTTTTTCTTCCAGAAGACGCTCATCCCGGTAACGAAGCCCCTCTTCCCACTCCGTCCACGGCCTTTCCTGATTTTCTTTTTTTAAAACCATATAAAGGGCATAGTCTGTGATCCATCCGGATTGTTCTTTTAAAAATCGATGAAACTCCGGATCATCTGTTATATTACTTTTTAAATAGGCCTTTTTTAGAAGCTTGCCGCGATTTTGATAGAGGGCTCCGTAATCCACATAACGGGAATCTGCCCCAAAATCCGTTGTCTCGCATTCTTCCTTTTTGAGCCATCCATAAGACGCCAGTCGGTCTAAATCTATATAATAAGGATTTCCTGCAAAGGTGGAAAATGATTGGTAAGGAGAATCCCCATATCCCGTAGGCCCGAGGGGAAGTACCTGCCAATAAGACTGCCCCGCCTGCGCCAATTGATCAATAAAATCATAAGCTTCCTTTGAAAAGCAGCCGATCCCATAGCGGGACGGCAGGCTGCTTACGGGAAGCAAAATACCGCTTTTTCTCATGACCTTTCTCCTTTGTCATCCTACTGTTTTTTTATATTTTTCACTGCACCCGCATTTGCTCTCCGTAAAATATACGCATCAATTCTCTTTACCAGAAGATAGCCAAGATACCCGGAAAGAATCCCTACAGCAATTCCCCCTAGAACATCTGTGGGATAATGAAGATACAAATATAATCTGGAAAAAGTGATCAATATACCAAGAACCAAGGCGGGTTTCCAGATTTTCTTTGCCCCGGTTAAGTAAAGGGCCGTCACAGAGGCAAAAGAAGCCGCCGTATGTCCCGACGGAAAGGAGAAATCAACCTGCCTTTCCACCAGAAGCTCTATGGTGGATTTCACATCGTAAGGACGTATTCTGGCAAAAGCGTTTTTTAAGATCAGATTACATAAAATGAAATCCACCAGCAATGCGGCCGCCACAACGATTCCGGTCTTTCTGTACTTTGGGATCAGAAGTAAGATCGCCGTAAGAATCAGCCAGACCAACCCTGCATTTCCCAATTTCGTAATCTGCGTCCAAAAAACGTCTCCTGCCGGAGTTCGCAAATTTTGTATCCAGTCTAAAATTTGAATTTCGATAGCCGCACCTCTTTTCAGTCTTTCATCATCTTATTATTGACTTTGTTATTATAACCGATTCTGGTAAAACAAACAAGGAAAAGGGAGCCTTCGCAATCAAGCGAAGACTCCCTTTTTGGCACTCCCCTTTTACCGGCGTATCCATGTAATTTCCCATGATCTTACCGTCCAGAGACGTCATCATGTGACAAAATATATAAGGTCTGTTCATAGTCATGCTCCTATCATCTTTTAAATTCCAAGGATTCCACCCAAATCTGAACGGTATCCTATTATTTCTGCGGTTTTAGAGCTCCATAGAAATAGCTGGCAGTCGCACCGCCGTCCATCAGGAAAGTGGAACCGGTAATAAAGGCTCCTTTATCACTCATCAACAACTCCGCCACATTTGCTACTTCATCCGCCGTTCCCGGACGTCCCGCAGGGCAATTCGCAAACATATTCTTGTAGAAATCTCCGCGAGGCCCGTTAAACTCGTCAACCGCCAGCGGCGTTACAATAATACCAGGGGCGATCGCGTTGATCCGTGCTCCCCGTTTGCCCCATTTAACAGCTTGTGCCATAACACGCTTTTCGTTGCAGCGTTTCGCCATCTGGTAAGCGTGCAGGGTATCCCGGATATTCGACTGCTGAAAGAAAGGAAGAGTTAACAGTTCTTCTGTCGGCGTAGTTGCCAGCATTTCATCTTCCTCGGCTGTCAAAGCAGGCATACGCCAGCCGGACTGACTGGAAATGGTAACTCCCACGCCACCTTTTTTTTTCACCTTTCCCACTTCCTCCAATAGAACCGCCGTACCATACAGATCCACTTTCAAAATCGCTTCAATCGGAGCCTGGCTGGGTGAGACGCCTGCCGCATTAACCAGCATGGAGATTTCCCCATATTTCTTCGCTTCTGTAATGAGGTTTATGATGGAGTCCCGGGAAGACAAATCCATTTCCATAGGTACTGCATCAAAACCTGCGTCATTCATAATTTTAGCAATAACATGAGCATTTTCGAGGTTTTTATCGCCAATAACGATTTTCATCCCATAGCCCATTCTCCGGGCGATCGCCATGCCGATCTGGCCTGCTCCGGTTAATATCATTACATCCTTCATTTTCAAATCCTTTCCTTACCATTTCTTCTTTTCTTTGGAGCTGTCATGATTGTTTTTGCGTTCTTCCACCATTCGCACAAACCACTCCACCATTGCCGGATCGTAGTGGGAGAAGAACGAGCTTTCCGCCTTATCCAGCGCGGCAATCGCCTGCATATCCTCTTCATTCAATGCAAAATCGAATACACGGAAGTTTTCTTCCATCCGCTCTTTATGCGTAGACTTTGGAATAACCACCACGCCCCGCTGCAAATGCCAGCGCAGCATGACCTGTGCTGTGGTTTTGCCATATTTTTTTCCGATTGCGGAAAGAACGGGATTTTCAAACAAACCGCCCCGACCCTCGCCAAAAGGAGCCCATGCCTCGATTTGTACCTGGTATTTATCCATATATTCCTTTGCAAGTGTTTGCTGATTGTATGGGTGTGTTTCCACCTGATTCACCATCGGCTTGATTTCTGCAAAGGAGGCAATGTCTACCAAGCGGTCAGGGTAGAAGTTGGAAACGCCGATCGCCCTGACCTTCCCTTCTTTGTATAATTCCTCCAAAGCCCGGTAAGCGCCGTAATAATCCGCAAAAGGCTGATGAAGTAAAATCAAATCCAGATAAGAGGTCTGAAGCTTTTCCATAGACTCCCGCACCGACTTTTTGGCCTGCTCATACCCATAGTGTTCAATCCAAACCTTTGTGGTAAGGAAAATTTCTTCTCTGGAAACGCCGGATTTTACAATGGCATTTCCCACCTGCTCTTCATTGAAGTAACTCTGCGCGGTATCCAGGGAACGGTAACCTACTTTAAGAGCATCCAGAACACATCTCTCACATTCCTCCTGGGTCACCTGATAAACGCCATATCCAAGCTGAGGCATCTTCACGCCGTTATATAAAGTTACATATTCCATTTTAATCATCCTCCTTTATTGAGCTTGAACCGCCCTGGGTTGCCAGAAAGCAGAAGGTAATCATTTCCCGCTGCTGATAGTCAAATCCTGTCCGGGTGTAATAATTCCCGAAGCAGTTTTTCTCCTTATTGACTTTTCTGTAGTGGATTGTTAACATACTCTTGCAAGCTCGACTACACTATACAACTTAAAGTCAACTTTAAGTCAAGGGGTTTTCATAAAAATTTAAGGAGATTTATTCTATGTTTTATACGGTTGGAGAAATGGCAAAAAGGCTTAACGTAGCGCCTTCCACGCTGCGATATTATGACAAAGAAGGACTTTTACCTTTTGTAGAGCGTTCCGGCGGCGGTATCCGTATGTTTAAGGATTCTGATTTTGTATGGTTGACAACCATCGAGTGCCTGAAAAAAACCGGAATGCCAATCAAAGAGATTAAGCATTTTATTGACTGGTGTATCGAAGGCGATTCCACCATTGATCAAAGGCTTTCTCTAATTACCCGACAGAAGGAAACCGCACTGCAGCAGTTAAAGCAGATACAGGATACTTTGGCTATGCTTGATTATAAGCAATGGTATTATGAAACGGCAAAAGCGGCAGGAACCTGTGATGTTCACAAAACTATGCCCCAAAGTGATATACCGGAAAAATATCATGCTGTCATAAGAAGAGCAAAGGGACTTGATACAGAATCGTAGAATGGACTGGATCTATAGACTGAATCTAAAATTGGCTATTAAAAAAACTCTATGTGAATGATTTGATATAATTTCTCAAACACATAGAGTTTTTCATTTTTCATTTACTCCAAAAGAGTCGTATTTTCCTGAATGTTTCTTTTTGGCTTACTGCTATTTATGCGAGGCCCCGCTTTTTAAGGATATGTTTTTCAATTACAGAGAAAATGCATTTATCAATCAGGATTCCCAATAAGACGATTACCAGCATGACCAGGGTTACCTGGTTGATATCTGCCAGATCCCGCCCGGTAATCAAGGTCTGTCCAAGCCCGATAGAAGTTGTCATAACTTCTCCCGCCATCAGAGCTCTCCATGCAAAGGACCATCCCTGTTTTAATCCTGCGACAAGCTCCGGCAGAGCGGCCGGCAAGATTACCTGAAAATACATCTGTTTTTGGTTCGCTCCCAAAGTTAACGCCACCTTCCGGTAGATCGGCTGGATATTTCTCATGGCATTTTCCACGGAAATGGAAATGCTAAAGGCGGATCCCATGACCACCACGAAAAGGATGGCTTGATTGGAAAGGCCAAACCAGAGGATGGAAAACGGAACCCAACACACGCTTGGAAGCGTCTGCACCCCCAGAAGGATCGGTTTTAAATTTTTCTGTAAGATGGTAAAACGGTAAATCAAAAGTCCCAGCACAAACCCGATCAGTACCGCTATGGCAAATCCGCTGATTCCCCTTAGGAGCGAATTTCCCACTGCTTTCCACAAAGTACCGCCGGAAGATAGTTTAAAAAAGCTTTCCGCCACGCCAAGGGGAGACGGCATGGCATAGGATTTCCAAAGGGAGAGCGCTTCCACTCCCAGGAAATAGCATCCCTGCCACAGTATAATAAGAGCAATAATAAATAAAACAACGCTCATCGATTCTCTTCTCCTCTCACTTCATCCATGATCCGATGACGCAGATCCACAAATTCTTCCGTATAAACATGGCGGGGACGTTTTAAAGGTACGGGAATAATATTGGCGATTCCTTTTACCTCCGGGGAAAGTACCACCACACGGTCTCCGAGATAAACCGCCTCTTCTACGCTATGCGTGATGAAAAGAACGGTTTTTCCCGTTTCGATCCAGATCCTTTGCAGTTCTTCTCTCAAACGGTTGGAGGTTTGTTTGTCCAAAGCGGAAAACGGTTCGTCCATGAGCAAAATCCTGGAGTCCATGGTCAAAGCCCTGGCCAGGGCGGCCCTCTGCCGCATTCCGCCGGATAACTGGTGGATCGGATACTTGCGGTACTCGCTCAAATGCACCATATCAAGATAATGGGCAGCCTTTTTTTCCTGCTCTTCCCTGGAAAATCCGGCGAGCTTCATGCCGAATTTTACATTTTCTTCCACCGTAAGCCATGGAAAAAGTCCATGTTCCTGGAACATCACAGTACGATCCGTTCCAGGCTTTGTGACTTCTTTTCCATCGAGTAATATTTTTCCTCCGGTCGGTCTTTCCAAACCTGCGATCAAATTAAGCAGGGTGCTTTTCCCGCATCCGGACATTCCCACAATGCAAAGGAACTCTCCCTCATTGATTTCGAGATTGATATGTTCAAGGGTTGCTTTCTCACTATTATCAAATTGCTTACTGACATCTTCTAAAATCAGAGACATATTCTCCTCCGCTACTCTTCCACATACAAATCTTCTTCTTCCGGTATCTCTTCGATGATATCCTGTTCCTTGCTGATTTCGGCAAATCCTGCGATGGATTCACGATTTAATTCTGTATCCACGCCAATTCGTTCAAAGGCGCTGGTAATAATATCTTCACTCAAAGATTTTCCCGTGGCGTCATCCAGTTCTTTGTTGATAATCTGTAAGGATTCTTCCTGCTGTTCGTTGATTTGTGCGGTGGCCTGTTCATGTTCTTCCAAAAAGGCTTCTACGATTTCCGGATTTTCTTCCACAAATTCTTTTCTTGCCACGACTACCGCCACATCATAATCTCCGTCCATATATATCTCATCGTAGTCCAAAACCATCTCCGCACCCTGGCTCAGCAAAGTAGCGCCCCAAGGTTCCGGAATCAGCGCCGCGTCAATGTCTCCACGCTCCATCATGTTGGCAACGTCTGCATTGGCAACGGCAGAAACTTTCACCGTTCCTCCTTCGGTATCCGGTTTCAGACCATTTTCTTCAAGCAGCGCCAGTAAATTCAAATGCTGGGTATTGCCGATCTGTGGGATTGCCACGGTTTTTCCCGACAAATCCTTCACGCTGTTGATATCGGTGCCTTTTCTTTTTACCAGAATCGCGCCTCCCTTTGTCGCTCCGGACAAGATCACCACGTCTCCATTAGAATTTACGTTGGCAGTAAGCGCCGGAACCGGTCCGATATAACCGATATCAATATCTCCGGCAAAGAGCGCCTCAACCTCTGCCGGTCCGGCGTTAAACGCCGTCCAATTCACGGTGACGTCTTCACCCAAAGATTCTTCCAGACTTCCTTCCGCTTTCATTAACAAAGCCTGGGGATGGGTAACATTGTTAAAATATCCCATATTCAGCACTTTAGCGCTTTTACTTTCTTCTTCCTTAGAACATCCTGCCAATGCCAGCAGGAACACAAGACATAATCCTATTACGATCCATTTCTTCTTCATTAATTTCTGCCTCCTTTAATTAAATCAATTTTATATCATCTAAATAATATTTTATCTGGTTTTCATTCAGACAAGAATACTCATTTTTGATATCGATTTCAGTAATTTAATCCACATTTTTATGCTATATTTCCCATTAATCATAACGAAATAATAGGACTTACCCCTATTTTATTGAAAACATTTTCATAATAGAAAAATTCCTTATTCTATTTTTGAGAACGATTTCATGATAAGAAACTTTCTTATCCGATTTATGAAAACGATTTCATGATGATAAATGACAAAAAATGCCGACTGACAATAGATTTTTTCTGATCTCAGAAAGTAATATATAGAACGGAGTTACGATTATGTCATTAAAAAAAATTGCAGAATTGGCGGGAACTTCTGTGGCAACGGTATCCAGAGTTTTAAACAATCCCGACTACCGCTGCCGGCAGCCAGGTCTTCAGGAAAAGATCTGGGAGATCGCGAAAGACCAGGGACATCTCCCCAATCTTTCCGCAAGAAACTTAAGACTGGGAACGGAGCATACCCCCACTTTGACGGTTGATATCTTTCTTACCCGCTTTGATTCCATGGATCAAGATCCTTTTTTCCGGGAAATTTTTCAGCATATTCGTGAAGAATTGTTAAAACAGGGCTGCCTTTTGGGGCAGATTTTGTGTGCCGCAGATATCATGACTTTAGGAAGCGAGCCTTCCCAGATGGAAAAAGTCCCTTATAAATCAACCGAGAAGCTTCTTTGGGAAAAGCAAAGCAATCCTTTGTCCCTGATTCCTCCGAAAGAAAATACCGGCCTTATTATCCTTGGCAAATGCCCGGAGAATTTAATACCGGTTTTGAAAAAACGCTATTCCTGCATCACCGGAATCGACCGCAATCCCACCGACCACGAATACGATGAGGTCACCTGCAACGGCGCCGCAGCCGCTGAAACTGCCGTGGAATATCTCATATCCCTCGGGCACCGGGACATCGCTTATATCGGGAATTGTACCTATGAATCCCGCTATATTGGATATTATCAATCTCTGCTAAATCACAAGATTCCTCTAAATCATGGCTATGTTCTTCCTACGAACCATACGATGGAAGAAGGTTTTGCAAAGATGAACGCCATATTAGATAATCCACAACGCCCAACAGCTATTTTCTGCGCCAATGACAGTACCGCTCTGGGGGTATTGCAGGCTCTGAAAAAGACAAAAAAAAGAGGGTATCTGCCCTCTGTCATTTCCATCGATAATATTCAGGAAGCGGAAAAATCTTCCCCTATGCTTACCACGATCGATATTCCCAAAAAAGAAATGGGGCATCTTGCCGTCAACCTTCTTTTAGACCGTTATCAGGGCAATCATCAGGAGCATATCCGAATGGAATTTCCTTTTCGTCTCATTGTGCGGGAAAGCTGCAATTACCGATAAAAATTTAAAATGCGCCGTCCCAAATACAAAATCTGTCCCAAATACAAAATGCGCCGTCCCGGACTGCCGTAAGATGCCCGGAGCGGCGCATTTTATTTTACACTTATTCTTTTCCAAACCCTTCAAAAAATTCTATGATACAGCAATACTTATCCACCATACTTATGATAAAAGATTCCGGATATCTTGGCGGTATGACCGTTAACGGCCACATATGTTTTAAGATCATATCCTTTTCCACCTCGCTGATCTTAAAATGCTCCTGAGCGTTATTTAAGGCCACCTTGGGATGTTTCAATCCATGAAAGCGGCTTCCGGTTTCTTTGGCGTGGGTATGCCAGTCATACAAAAACAAGTCGTGAAGCATCCCCGCCCTTGCCGCTTCTTCTGCCCTCAGCCTCATCAGCGTACACAGAAAATACGTATAATAAGAAACTGCCAGGCAATGCCGATAACAGCTTGTATTACCATGGTGGGGAAACTTTCTCATCTGCCGAACCACCGGATGGGAAGCCGTCCCATAAATCACTCTATAAAATTCTGTGATCTCCTTTTCCTTGTTCTTTTTACCACTTTGAAACATAATATCTCTCCTAAAATGACACTGGATCACCGGACTATTTCGTGACGCGAATCAGCAGGGCTATGACGTCAACCAAAAACACACTGCCCATGATTCCTGTTAAAACGGTAAATGCCTTTACGGACAATACCCTGGTAATCTTAACAAACCATGGCTGAAAAATATATAGGAAAATCATTCCGCCAATCCCAAAACGAAGACTTGGATTCAATGCAATGCGCCCCTGAAAATTAAAGGCAAACCTTCGGTAATCCCACATCCATTCTCCCACGGTATATTCCATAATATAACTTCCGAGCAATTCCAGGGCAGTGGAAATCAAAACAATGCCCAAAAAGACCAAAATGGGAGTCACATTTATTTTTCCTATGGGGAAAACTTTTCTTTGCAGCCCTCCCAGCAAAAAAATCAAAAGCAATGCGCCGACTCCATAAATAATACAGTATGGTCCAAACAAAACTCCCCGATTGGAAAATCCCCAACGATAAACCGCCACTTCCAAAAATACTTCATATATCCAGCCTACGATGGAATAAAGTATAAAATAAAAAAAATATTCCTGCGCTTTTCTTTTCATATGTTTCCTGCTTTCCGAATTTTAAACCGAAATCTCTGTCATCCGCAGTAATAATTTAATATCTCATCCACCTCCCAAAGATAGGATCTGCCAAATAAATTGACGTGGTTGAGCAAGTGATACAACTGATAGATCTTCTTGCGTTCCTTATAACCTGCGTCAATGGGCTTACATTCATGGTATGCTTTATAAAATACCGCCGGAAAGCCCCCAAATAATTGCGTCATGGCAAGATCCGTCTCCGAATCTCCCACATAAACGGCGGGATCTATGATCCAGGCTTTTCCATCGGGACCGCAGACGGCATTTCCACTCCACAAATCGCCATGGAGCAAGGATGGTTTTTCCGGTTCTGCGAGATACCGCTCCAAATGCTCTATTAGATAAGAAAGTTTTTTCATCATGGAAGGATCCAACAGCCCTTTCGCCATATTAATCTGCGGAATCAAACGACATTCTCGGAAAAAATCCGTCCAGCAATCCATCGTTTTATTGATCTGCGGATTCAATCCGATATAATTATCTTCAAAAAAACCATATTTAAATTCGCCGATAGAATCGGTGCTTGCCAAGTGCATCATGGCAAGCTCTCTTCCAAAAACCTCCCAGTAATCCTGACTTCTGGTCCCCGCATTTAAAAACTGCATCAGCAAAAAAGAAGACCCTTCCTCCTGATCCCGTCCCACACCGTATATCTTTGGAATGCCGATCGCACCGGCCGCCGATAAAGCCTTTAACCCATGCGCCTCACAAAGAAACATTTTTATTTTATTTCCTGCATTTTTCTTTAGAAATACGCACTCTCCACTGGAAAGCTCCAGCCGGTACGCTTCATTGATGTCTCCGCCATAAAGGGAACGCCTGCTTATGACTTCTGTCTCTTCTCCAAAATAATATTGGATTCCGTCATTTACAGAATTAAAAAGCGGGGTTCCTAGACAATCGCTTAATTCCTTTTGCCTATTATTCATGAAGCAGCACTCCTTCCTTTTGCACATTGTCATAAAAAGGCAATGCTCCAAGCCAATAATTAAAATGCTCTTCATTTTTAATAATTACACTGATATCAATTCCATATTTCATTTGGTATTCAAAAGCCAAACCAAATATGTCCGTTTCAATTTTATCGATTTCATCATCAGTAAGAGTTGTTAGTATCATAACATCAATATCTGAATTTTCATCGTAATCTCCACGAGCATAGGAACCATATAAAATAATTTTTTTAGCTTTGATCCCATTATCTTTTTTGTTTGCTGCGAAAATTCGTAAAGAATATCATGGGTACTTTTCATTATTTTCACTCCCTTCCTGATTATTTATCAATGTAAATCAAGTATAACACACGATAAACAGAATATCCACGTTCTTATAACCGCCGAAGGTTTTCTTCCTTATATTTTTGTTTTTCTCTGGCTGCTTCTATGATCTGGAGCATTTTCGGGATATCCTGGTTGAGCGTTCCTTTTAACGATAAATAATTTGACGCATGGTTTGTGCGAAATACGGTTCCCTGTGAATCCGTGTGTTTTAAAAAAAGTTCCATCTCCCAGGCCACGTCATCCGGAGAGAGCAAAGTGAGCCTTCCCTCCTGGATTTCTTTCAGGATCGGCGCTCCGGCATCTAGCATTAAGGTTAAAAAACCCAGATAATCCGGTTTCATTTTTGTGACCAGTGCGGCGGATTCCACGGCGTGTTCCCGGAGGCGCTCTTTTCCTCCCAGACCGGAAATCAGAGTAAGGGATAGTAAAATACCCGCCTGCTTTAATTTTGGCGAAGCAGCGATCATTTCTTTTGCCGTAATATTTTTATGAATCGCTTTTAAAATCTGCGGGTCGCCGGATTCCGCTCCTACATATACCATGGAAAGTCCCGCCTGTCTTAGTTTTCTTAGTTCTTCGTCTGTTTTTGTTAAAATATCCCGGACGGTGGCATAGGCGGTCACTCTCTGGCATAATGGAAACTCTTGTTTTATATACGCCAATATGTCAAGCAGGTCCCCAGTTTTTAAAATCAGGGCGTCCCCGTCTGCTAAAAATATCCGAAGCGGCAGATGCCCGTAGCAGGAAGCCATTTCCTTAAGATCCGCAAAAATCTCTTCTTTTTTTCGTATCCGAAACTTTTTTTCTTTATACATCGTACAAAATGTACATTGGTTGTGACTGCATCCAATGGTCACTTGGATGATCAGACTTCTTGCCTCACTGGGCGGTCGGTAAACATCTCCTTCGTATCTCATATTCTTTTCTATTTCTCCACGTTCTTGTTATTTTCATTCATAATTCATACTCTGTTTCCCACAAATCCTTCGGCCTTCGGCGCTCGAAAAGGTATCGTAGTATATTATAATATTTTTTAAGATTCTATGGGAGTATTTTTCCTGAATTTTGTGTACTGGCTCAATTCAAAGAAAAACCGTCCTAATTTAAAGTTCCCTTTTTGGTTTTTTCAGTATATAATTATTAATGATGAAATAAAATCTATGGAGACAGAATTAAAAAAGATAAATTATAGAATAAAAAGAGACGCCCAGATCACCTACGCTTTGGAAATCTTTATAAAAAAGCACATCCCACAGCAGATTCTTTTGAATTTATCCGGTGGACTGGTCTCGATAAAACTTAATGAGATTCTCTACTGTGAAGTGTACGGACATAAAACCTATGTACATCTGATTTCCGGAGAGACGAAGGAGCTTCGCTTCTCCCTTCAAAAATTAGAAGATCAGCTTCCAGCCTCTGTTTTTGCCCGTTCTCATCAGAGTTATCTGGTAAACATGGAGCACATTAACCGTATCTCCCGGTACAAATTAACCTTAAGCAACGGGCAGACAATTCCCATCAGCCAAGCCAAATACCTAAATCTTCAGAATAAATTCATTGCTTACTCCAGTCAGCAAAAAATCCGGATGTAGCGCCCTGCATCTGGATTTTTTGCTTTTATTTTTATTCTTTTTAGTCTGGCAGACAAAGATTTGTTCTCACTAAAAATTTCCCCGGTTCCTGTTCGATCTGAATAATGCTGGAATACTTTTCCGCCACCGCTTTCATGGCTTCCAAACCGTATCCGTGATTTTTCTTATCTTTCTTTATGGTCTTATGTTCCCCGGAAAAATGCTCCTTTAGATCCATGCTGTTTTCGCATTCCACAAACAAAAAACTTTCTCTTTTTCGGATTTCCAGCCGAATATAACGCTCCTTTGTTTTTTCCATGCGCATACAAGCCTCGGTACTGTTTTCCAGCATATTGGACAAAAGAATATTCAAATCTACATCTTCCACATTCAGTTGATCCGGCACATAAATATGGTATTCCACGGCAATTCCCTGTTTTTTTGCCTGATTTAACCGGATACCTACAATGGAGTTTAAGACTATATTCTCACTGTAAGTCCGGTATGAATACAGCGCCGCCGCATTCATCTCTTTTTCTATATAAAGTTTTGCCTGATCTGTTTCCCTGGTGGAAAGAAGCGCATAGAGCGTCTGCATATGATGCTTCATCTCATGGTTTCTTTTGCGGGAATCTTCATTCACCTGCATGATCAATTCATAGTTTTCCCTGGCAAATCTGCTTTGTTCTAAAAGCCTTAAAGTCTTTCGCCTCTCCATCGTCCTCCATCGGACAAATTCTACGATGGACATTAAGGTGACGGCATAGATAATCGCAGAAGAACACAATTTTATCAAAGGTTTATATTCGCCGTATCCTATGGAATAAAACAAACTTAGAAAATATGATTTTATGCCCGATCCCAGTTCCCGGGAGTATTGAAATACGGGAATGACAAAACCGATGAGCGCAAATAGGAAAATCTCTTTAACCGGCATTTTTTCTTTTTTTGTTTTTCTTTCCCATATTTCGAGGAACAAGAGGAGCAGCACGGCGATAATAAGGAAAACCATTCCAAGATTGTTTGCGTCTATAGGCAGTTTGCTGAAAATCCATCGGTCCATACGTCCCTGTAATCCGCTGTAATAGGCGATCTGAGACTGATAGATATTTAAACTAAAAATACCCAAATAGATAAAAAATAGTAAAATCAACTTCCAATTCCGATTATCATGGGATAGGGAAATAAAACAAAAAACAGCTAATATCAATAAGATCATTCCTAAAAAATCAGCCAGAGAACCGGAGTTACAACACCTGTGGAAGCAATGGCAATATTCGTAATTTCACTGCTCAAATATGGGGCCGTCGGATCACGGTACTGCGCATCCTCCGGGAAATAGGTGATCACCGTAAGTTTCTTTCCCTGATAGTCCATCGGTAAGCCGATCATAATCTTGCGCCACTCATCTTTGATTTCTCCATCTTCGATGAATAAATAGCCATGAGAATCCCTTTCCTTTGTCTGAAAATCACTGTATAACAGAGTATCATCCAGAAACACCTCGATCCCACGCTGGAAAAGTAGAAAAGTCATCTCGGCATCTTCTATGGATTCCGTCATAATACGGGTTTCCTTTACGGCGTTGTAGTCCTCATTTGACAAGGTATAAGTGTAATCGTCAATAAACTGCGGGACCACTTTTTGGGTTTCTCCTTCCGGCGTTTTGATCTCGTATTCCCAACCGTAGTTTTCCGTTGGGGTATCCTTTAAATATATATCCGAAAAACCGGATTTGCCAATGGCGCAAAATGCAGCAATCACAACCCCCGCCGCTGCCAGAACGAACAGTAATCCACACAAAGATATTTTATTTTTCATTGCTTTTTCCCGTCTCTTATATGGTAATGGTTTATCTATGTATCTTATTTATCTTTTCTGTAAAATCCTAATCTGCAAAATCCTAAAAGGATTTCCGGTAAAGTTCATACCCGATTAATTTTAAATGTTCCGGAAAATTCCGGACGGATAATCTTATACTCTCTTTGATCGACTCTTCCAATTGGTCATATGGCACAAGCTCCGGCGCGGTCTTCATATCACAATCATAGGAACCATAACGCCAGCCCTCCTGCAGTTTATCCTGCATCCACCATTCATGTTCCATTTTGGCAAGTTCTTCCAGCACCGGACCGTATAATTCACTGATCGTATCCGTATCGCCATCAAGCATGGGCCGGATGCCAATACCAGAGTGGTAATCCTGGAGCTGTTCTCCAATATATCGAAGCTGGGAGCGATAACTGTTTTTATAACACTCTTCCAACTCTTCCCACGGCGCCAGCTCAGCCTCCCCGGCAAGGATTGCCAGTTCCTCCTCCCCGGCTCCCCGTTTTCTTGCGTCTTCCAATCGTTTCTGACGTTTTTTCTCGTGAGCCCCGGAGGAATATTTTTCTACCGCATCTCCCATGATCTGCTCAAAGGCCAATTTTCTTTGAAAATCTTCCACATCCAGATGGATGTCTAACTGCTCTTCTGTCGGCAGACAAGATGAGGTAAATCTTGTTATCTTTGACAGCCTGCTCATATCCAAGATAAACTCCAGAGATCTTGCACCGTGGCGGTATTCCGATACGGTGAGCATCGCAGAAAGCACTCCCCGGGAAATATTGATCAGTCCTCCTTCCGGATTGTAGATTCCGGATATCTTATGTATGATCTGCTCTCTCATGAGGGTTGCCCGCCGGATCATATGACTTCGGTCTGTCACATCGGAAGGATTTGGCCCTTTAATATTTAAGATTCCTTTTAACCGGCTGACAAAATCCGGTCCCTTGATCATTTTAAAAGAAGCGACGTCCTCTTCCGTCTGCGGCAAAAATTCGTTAAAAGAAGACGCCGTAGCGCCTGCAAAGGCAAAAATCGCGCCATTTACCTGATATAACTTTCCGTTAAGCGTATATTCTCCATCCTGCATCGGCGCAAGGAAATATTTCAGCCAGCCTCGCGGCGTACCGTTTAATTCGGAATCAAATTCGTCGAAAAACACCAGCGGAATCTCGTCTTTTCCCCTCTGAAGCGCCTCATGAAGAGATTCAAAAAACTCCGACGGAGAGTTAAACTGCGATAAGTTCAGGGAAGAAATCCCAAACCTGCCGCAGCTTTTTGCGATCTGTTTTACGCCAAAAGACTTTCCCGATCCCGGCGCGCCAAAAATCGCAATGGACAGCGGACGGGGCATATCGTTTCCGTCACTGTGGTCATAACAATAAATATAGTCGTCCAGCAGCGACTTAATGGTGTGATAATTTTCAATCTCATCCTTATCAACCGTGGACAGGCTTCCGTAATGGCACACCGGAACGTGGGAATAAAGTTCTTCCGTCCCCGCAATTACGATACGCTGCGCCACTGCCAGATATCCTCCGTTTTGCTTTTTGCAATATTCATCCAAAATGCAAAAAGGCGTCTTGTCAAGGAGCAGCGCTTTTAAACTCCGGTCCGGCACATCCACATGGCACACCTCGCCGGCTTCTTTTCGTTTCAACAGATCGGCAAGCACCGGTTTTAGCGGTTCATCATCCGACAAAGTTTGCTGTTCTCCGCAGTTTGGAGAAAACAAAAGGGACCATTTGCCTTCTTCCCGGATCAACGCTCCCTGTGCGTCCAGCAAAACAACCAGATCTTTGTGGGTTCTAAGGGGCTGCAAAACATCATTCACCGCCAACTGCCTTAAAAACTCATCCACCGTTCTCTCATAGGAAATCCCTCTGGTAATGGGAAAGTCAAGCTGGCGCAAATGTTCCATTTGCAGCAGAGGGACTTTCGTTCCCTTAAATTGCTCTGTCAATAATTTCCCTGTTTTATATTCTTTTAATGTCTTATCCTCTAACATAAATCCACCTCCTGAAACTTTCTAACTGCTGTTTTTCCCACGCCGTAAAAAATTTCATTCCTATCAAGTCTATGATATTAAGTGGACAGTATACCTTTTGAATGTGAAGATAATGTGAGCTAAAAATATTTTTATATGCCTGATTCGGTCCACTTTATCGTTTCTTCATCCATTGCGACGATTTCTTTATCATCAACGGAAGGCTCTTTGATAAACAAAATTTTTGTCCCCGGTTCGGATTTTTGTACATATGTGGTTCCCGGATTTGTCGCATAAAAGTCCCCTGCTTCGTACTCGTATACTTCTTTGGTATCCGGATCAAGATACTGTGTTTTCCCGGCGATCACATAATTATATTCACGGACTTTGGAATGACGGTGCGCCGGTTCCACGGTAAACTCTTCATATACCGTAAGTCCCATCTCCACATTTTTGGAAGGAAGAAAGGGAAGATTCTGCGGCTTTTTTAAATCGCCCACAAAATACTGTCTCCGTTCTCCCTGAAACGCCTTTTTTATTTCTTCTTTTTTTATTGATGTAAAACGGCTCATTATAATTCCTTGCTTCCTATTTTTAAAAAACCGGCAATGCCAAAAGGAAAACTCTTATGCGTTTTCCAGGAGGGCCGCCGCACACTCAATGTCGGTAATCAATGTATTGATATAATGTCCGTTAATGGCGCCCTGAATAGAAGGAAGCTTTTCGATGCCGCCTGCCACGCCAACAGAGTAAGGCACATTCTGCAAAGTGTGAATGTCTAAGCCGATGACATTATTATCATTTTGATAGCGGGAGGCATCTCCGGATATATCATAAAACTGCATACAGATATCTCCCACCACTTCCCGGTCTACTAAAGATTCCATCTCGTTTTCCTTGAAATAGCCCGTGGCCTTAATGGCAGAGCTTTCATTGGGATAACCGATTCCTACAATGGCCACGTCCAAATGCATTGCCAGGCGGAGGGCGGCATTTAGGCTCTCTTCCTGCATCAGCTCATCCCGGATCGCAGCGTTTGACACTCTGGCCGGCACATGGAGCGGCACAAAATTTCCGCCGTAGACGCGGGACAAAGTTTCCGCCAGATTATTGGAATGCAGTTCCATGCGCATCTGCCCCATTCCCCCGATCAGCGGCACAAAGGTTACATCCTTCGCCGACGGATGGGTAAGGTTCGTCACAACACGGAACAGGGTCGATCCCATGGAGATTCCTACCATATAGCCATCTTTGATCAAATATTCCAGATAGCGGCTTGCCGCCTTGCCAAGAACATCTTTTAACTCTTCTTCCGTCGGTTTCGAATCCACCAGTATCACATTTTTTAAACGATATTTTTTCTCAAGCTGCCGTTCCAATTCCCAATGCTTTATTTCTTCTAAATTGGAAATGGTGATCTGAACGATCCCCTGTTCCCTGGCCGATGATAACAGGCGGGAAACGGTAGGCCTGGAAAGATTCAGCATTTTTGCGATCTGCTGCTGGCTGGTATTCTGATTATAATACAGATCGCACACTTTCACCATCAAATGTGCGTCGTTTACAACTTTTTTCATGCATTTTACCTTCTTATCCCAATAAATTTTACAAAACATATGCATTATATCACTTTAGCACTTTTTTGTCAAAAAGAATTAAAGGTTTAAATCTCTAAAATGATGCAAAATTAATCGATTTTCAAAATCATTTCCAGAACTCTTCTTGCGCAGATTACAATTTCTTCTTTTGTAATATAGCCTTTTTCCAGTGCTTCCAGAACTCTTTCCGGATAACCGTTGGCCATTTTTATGTCATTTCCCGCTTTTATTTCCCGGTAATGTTCTGCGCAGGTCCACCAATCTGTGGTCACGATCCCCTCATATCCCCACTCTTTTCGCAATATTCCAGTGAATAGATCTTTATTCTCCGAGGTGTGTACTCCATTTAGAAGATTATAGGAAGACATCACGGTATAAGGCTTTGCTTCTTTTACCACGATTTCAAAGGCTTTTAAATAAATTTCCCGCAGCGCCCGCTCTGATACCCGGGAATCGCTGTTTTTCCGGTTGGTTTCTTTATTGTTGCAGGCAAAATGTTTGACGCTGGCTCCTATGTGTACGGATTGTATCCCCCTTACCATAGCGGCGCCGATTTTTCCGGCTAAGAACGGATCTTCGGAGTAATATTCAAAGTTTCGTCCGCAAAGAGGATTTCGGTGGATATTCATGGCCGGAGCCAGCCAGATTCCCAGATTATTCTCCTTTACTTCTTCTGCTCCCCCGCGTCCTACTTCCTCGGTTAGTTCCGGATTCCAGGTGCAGGCCATCAATGTGGCGCAAGGCCACGCTGTGGTAGAAACTCCGCATTCCGGTTCAATGCGAAGCCCGGCAGGTCCGTCCGCCGTCATGACATTCGGCACTCCATATTCCGGCAGATTTCCCATACCGAAGGTGTTGGCAACGCCGGTGTTTGGCTGTCCTCCAAGTAAGAAAACTAATTCTTCCTCTGAGAGCTGTTCCATAAATTCTTTCAGGCTGTGTTTACCCTCCGCCACATCTTTTAACAAAATGGGCTCGCTGCCTCCCGCCCAGGAAAGCGGTTTTCTGTCAATCCTCCTTACTTCCGGCGCAATTCCTTCCATTTTCTTTCGATCCTGGCGCAACAGTCCCGGCTCTTCCTCTGGTCCGTCATCCATTGGCAGAGATTCGTAGCTTCCGTCCGCCAAAAGCCGTTTGGAAAGTTTATGGGGTGCTGCCTTGGCGGTGCATTGTTTTACGATTTTCAGGCTCTCCAAGATGAAAGGCTCTCCCGTCGCCTCTTTTGCCTCTGCCACCGAATTTCCTATATAAAAACGATATTCCCCCGGTTCCAGCACATAGGCAGATTTGCACACTTTGCCCAGGTCATCATAGGACGCCATTTCGTCATAAGGTATGGCAAATTTCAGGCATTGGCTCTCTCCCGGCTTAAGCAGTCTGGTCTTTTGAAATCCGATCAGCGCTCTGGACGGTTTCCCCAATTTCCCCTGCGGAGCGCTATAATATATCTGGACCACTTCTTTTCCCGGATAGCTGCCCAGATTATAAACCTGTACCAAAAACTCTGCCCCATCTTCTCCGTATTCGGCGCGGATCACATCGATGTTAAATTCTGTATAGGAAAGCCCAAAGCCAAAGGGATACGTTACCTTTTCTTTGGCCCCCGCCATTGTCTCAAAATACCGATATCCCACATAAACGTCCTCCGTATAATCCACGTAATGGATGGATTCGTGGAAATTTGCAGTGGAAGGATAATCTTCCAGAGTAAAAGCGAAGGTATCTGCCAGTTTTCCGGAAGGAATCACATCTGCGCAAAGAATGTCTGCGATGGCCAGACCGCCTTCGATTCCGGCCTGCCACGCCATTAAAGCGGCCTGGATTTCCTGGCAGGATTGAAACCATGTGGTATCCATCACTCCTCCCACATTTAACACAACGACGACCTTGGCAAAATTTTTCTTTACCGTTTCTACCATCGCTTCTTCCGCAAAGGTTAAATAAAAATCTCCATTTCTGTCCCATGACTCCCCGGAAAAACGGCAGATGGAAATCACCGCCGTATCCGTAAACACTCTTGCTTTTTTCAGCAATTCTTCCGGTATTTCCGGTTCTTTGGTCATACCGCAAACCGCGCCCTCTTCATACTGCTTCTTTAATTCTCTCTCATAAAATTCTTCCAGTTCCGGAAACAGGATGATTTTTCCTTCCCGTTCCTTTATTTTCATCCCTTCCCACAGGTTTCTTTCGTAGGCAGTATAGACCATTCCACTGCCGCCGCCTCCACGCACATAATCCACGCTTCCTTTGCCAAAGAGGGCGACCTTCGTTCCCCTTTGAAATGGAAGGACTGAATTTTCATTCTTAAGAAGAACCATTCCTTCTCCCGCTGCTTTTCTGGACAATTCAATGTGCTTTTTACTCCCTGTCACCCTTTCTTCTCCCGGATAAAGAGGCAGATTAGGCTGGTATTTTATTCTTTGCCATTTTCCCATATTTTTGTCTCCTGAAATTTTTTATTATTTTTTGTCACTTATTTTATCATATTTGTCTTTCGATTTGTCTGCAAAGGAAAATTTATAAAGGCCATTTTCTCATGGGTACGCTGCACACTCCATTTTTGCACAGATAATACACTTTCCCCTCTTTTGGCAAGGGATATTCTTCGGTAAAAGGAGCGCATTTTGCCAGTCTCTTTGCATTGTCCCGGGTTTTTACCAGTATGCTGAGTCCATATGACAGGTGATTTCCCAAATACTCTTTTATCTCCTTTGGCGCCTGGTCTTTTACCGCGCAGACCAATTCCCGATGGGAATCCAGAGCGTCTGTCATTGCCAGCAGGGAAAAACTATAACCCGCCGGATATTCCTTGATTTCCCCTGTCAAATACTGCATCTGCCTGTCGCAAGCTTCCTGCCATTTTGTTTCCCCGGTGAATCTTGCAAGTTTTTGCAAAACCATCGCCGCCACGGAATTTCCGGATGGGATCGCTCCGTCGTAGACTTCTTTCGGACGGACAATGAGCTTTTCCGCATCGGAGGCCGTTTTATAAAATCCTCCATGCTCCTGGTCTTCAAAGTAAAATAACATCTGCTCTGCCCTAAAGATCGCCTCTTCCAGATATTCTATCCGAAAATCCATCTCGTAAAGGTGCAAAAGGGCCAGCGCATATACCCCATAGTCTTCCAGTTGTCCAAAATGTGCTGCTTCCCCTTCCCGGAACCGGAGATAGAGACGATTCTTTTCATCGGTCATTTTTTCTTTGATAAAACTTCCGGCTCTTCTCGCCGCCTTGCAATATTTTTCTTCCCCAAGAATAGTTCCCGCTTTCACGAGGGCAATCATCATCCAGGCGTTCCACGATAATAAAATCTTGTCATCTTTGGGAAGACGGGTTCTTTTTAAGCGATATTGATATAGTTTTCGTTCCCCTTCTTCGTATCTTAGGATTTCATCCTGATGTATCATGTTGGGAATGCTTTTTCCTTCAAAATTTCCCCCTTTGGTTATTCCATATTGCTCGCAAAAAGAGAGGCCCTTTTCCCTGCCAAGGACTAAAATGACTTCTTCCGGAGTAAAGACATAATATTTTCCTTCCACTCCATCGCTGTCTGCATCTTGTCCGCAATAAAATCCCCCGGCTTCGTCGGTCAATTCCCGGAGCACATAATCGGCTGTCCGGCGGGCAGTCTCGGCGTATTCTTCCTTTTTTGTCATCAGATAGGCGTCCGTATACGCCAGGATAAGGAGCGCATTGTCATATAACATTTTTTCAAAATGGGGCACAAGCCACTTATCATCCGTAGAATACCTGGAAAATCCGCCTCCGATCTGATCATGCATCCCTCCTCTTGCCATGGCATGGAGGGTCTTTTCCGCCATAAAAAGCGCCGAAGCGCTCTCTTCCTTTTCCGTGGTTTCCATGGCGGCATAGCGGATCAAAAACAGCAGATTATGGGGAGATGGAAACTTTGGAGCATTTCCAAAACCTCCCCATCTGCTGTCAAAGGATCTTTGAAACAATTCGAATGCCTTGTGTAATATATCTCTGTCCGGCTCCGCCTTTGTAAAGTTTAAGTTTTGTTCCTTACAAAGCGCAGATTGGATCATTTCCCCCGTGTGAAAAAGCGCTTCCCGGTCGGCTTCCCATAATTCCTCAGTCTTTTTTAAGATATCAAAAAGCCCCGGACGTCCGTAACGGCTTCTTTTAGGAAAATAAGTTCCCGCAAAAAAAGGTTTTTGCTCCGGAGTCATAAGAATGGTAAGGGGCCATCCGCCGGATCCGGTCATAGCCTGGCAAACGCTCATATATACGGCGTCAATGTCCGGCCTTTCTTCCCGGTCCACTTTGATACAAATATAATTTTTATTAAGCATCTGCGCCACTTCCTCGTCTTCAAAGGACTCATGCGCCATCACATGGCACCAGTGACAAGTAGAGTAACCAATGCTTAAGAAAACCGGTTTTTCTTCTCTGATTGCTTTTTCAAAGGCTTCCTCTCCCCAAGGATACCAATCCACCGGGTTATCTCCATGCTGTAATAGATACGGCGATTTTTCTTTTTTTAATCGATTTACCATGATAAAACTCCTCTCTGCTTATACTTGCTATCTGCGAATAAAATCAGGGATAGTATGTGCAGACAAGAAACCTCTTATTTATATGATTTATATGAATTATACATGAAATTCAGATGGAATTTTGTCCTTGTATTTCAGCTACCGAAAATAAT
>CAZKQV010000004.1:102185-106235 GCA_964555015.1 uncultured Eubacterium sp.
CAGGGGTAAACCAACGAAGACGATATCCCTCATCCTCCTTTACAATAAAAGCTGTTTCCGATAAATTATTTTCTCCGGCCAGGTTCCTCATCCATTCTTCCTCCGGCCATTCATCCATCACACAGACTGCGGCGGGATTGCCGTGAAATACTTTATTCGTAAATGCATCCACAATATACTGTTTCATTAAATATCCCTCTTTTCTATCTGATATCAATACAATCTAATGGAATCATAACATAGTCAAGGCTTCTTTGCATTAGCTAATCTCCTAGTGATTAATTCGTGGTATAATCAACGAAGAGAGTACAATTTTTTTCTTATCTCAACACAAATCAAAATCCGTGTTGTTTCGTTTTGCCTCTAAGCCTTTTATAATAAACATGTCAAAATATCAAAATTATAAATTTATCGAAATTTAAGGAGGTAAAAACATGAACACAGACAAAATTTATGCAGAATCTCTGGCAAAAGAATATGCACCAAAAGATACAGCAAAGGTAGTGGCATTAAAGAAATTAGACAAAAGAGCAAAACTGCCTGCTTGTATTTTTTCATACATATTTGGAGTCATCGCCGCATTGATCTCCGGAATCGGAATGTGCCTTTCTATGACGGTAATCGGAGCCGGAACTCCCCCAATGATCACATTAGGAATTGTCATCGGCGTCATTGGCTTTGTTGCCATGGGAATCAACTACCCGCTTTATAAAAAAATATTGGAAAAAGGAAAGAAAAAATATGCGTATGAAATCGTACAATTAGCAAAAGAGATCAGCGAGAATTAAACATCAGAATACAGATAAAAGGGGGAAGGAAAAACTTTGAATAAGTCTGAAAGTAAATATTTTAATACCGCAGTCAAGATGGACGAAGCGCTTCTTCGTCTGCTTGAAAAAAAAGCATTTGAATATATCACGATAAAGGAAATATGCGAAGAAGCCGGCGTTAACCGTTCCACCTTTTATCTGCATTATGAAAACACAAAAGATTTGCTGTTAGAAAGCATCCGCTATATCAACGAACAATTCATATCTTATTTCCAATCCGAAAAGGCTAATATCGCTGTCAAAATAGAACACTGCCCTGCAAGGGAACTTTTTTTGTTAACTCCCCAATATTTGTCTCCGTACCTGACTTATATCAAAGAACACAAAAGATTGTTTTTCACTGCAATGACAAAATTAAGCTTTATGAATTACTGTGAAGATACTTACCAAAAAATGCTGCAGGAAGTTTTTTATCCCATTATGAACCGATTAGATGTTCCGGTTTCTGAGAGAAATTATATCCTTTCTTTTTATATTAACGGAATAATCGCCATCATTACAGAATGGCTGAAAAATGATTGCAACGATACAATCGAAGAGCTTATAAATATCATTTTAAAATATGTGATTCCCAAAAATGCTTAAATCTATTTTTCTGGGAAAAATCTCAGTTTTAACAAATGATCCTCACTCTTAACGACAGGCTGGGGCATCCAATGCTATTGAGGGCATCGTTACGACCAGTACCCGTATCAAGCAATTGGTCGAGGAGAAAACGACTCCCGAGAACCGCCTAAGGCATAATCCCACTTTTGGTCTACGCTTGCTAACATAAAAAACCAGTTCCTTTTCAGATAGGAATATTTTACCATAGGTTTATGGCAATAACCATTGTAAATTTTTAGAACGCAAAAACCCTTGTAAACAGTACATTTACACCGTTTACAAGGGTTTCATTATTCCCTAAGAATATCTAAAAAATTCAGATTACATTCCCATCTGTTTTGCAACTTCTTGAACCTGAGCCTCTTGGACTCAACCCTCAAAAGTGGCTTACTTACTGGCTATTTTCGTGTTTTCCACTAGCAGCTTTATTTAATTTCATTTTAGTTTTACGAAGCTTTTTTTTCGTACAACTTTTTAACTATTTTTCTACTCCCGATACCCGCCTTGTCATTATTTTCGTAAAGGTTTTTATCATTTTCGTAGGATTTATTTTACGAAGGCTTACGAAAACTTCTCTTCGTAAGCAGCCGTCCATCAGGCATTCATTGCTACTTTGAATTTTTCCAATTCATTTCCCATCATCTCTTCTGATACATGTGTGTATATATCAATTGTTGTGGAATAATGAGCATGTCCCATGAGCTGCTGAACAACCTTTGGGGTAATTCCTTTTTCAAAGCATCGACTGCAGAACGTATGTCTCAACGCATGAGGATGAACTTTTTCAAACTCTACCGGAGTTCTGTTTTCAAACACGGCATTGACAGATTCTTCATAATTGATTGCATCCACCACTTTATTGATTTCCTTCTCAGCAACATATCTGCTGATTGGTGATCCCATTGTTGTACAGAAAACTACATCCGCAAGTTCTCCTGTAGAACGGTAACGATCTTTCAGATCCTTTTTCAATTTTTTCTGTTTCTCCCGCTGAACTTTCAGCACTTCTTCAACATCTCCGATAAACGGAATCCTGCGATATGAATTCTGTGTTTTCAAAGTCGTAAGATACTGTTTCTTTTCCCCTTTATTGTAATTACAGGTAAGAGCCTGTGTTACATTGATACATTTGTTTTCAAAATCAACATCAGCCCATTTTAATCCGCCGACCTCACCAACACGAAGTCCAGTATGGAACATCACATAAAACATTTCTTTATACCAGTTGTCTTTCGCAGCTTCCATGAATTTTTCCTGTTCTTCAACCGTCAGGAACCGGCGCTGCACATTTTTGTTTTCCCATGGAACCTGAATATCAAAACAAGGATTAATGTCTATGATTTTGTTGTTTCTTGCTGATTCCATACATTTCGTTACTGTACCAAGTGCTTCTCTGATACTTGAAGCAGCACGTCCTTCAGAATGCAATGTTGTGACTGTATTCTGAATATGGACATTCATGATTTCCTGGATTCGCATACTTCCGATCAATCTGCCGAATGTATTTCTGTATTTACTCTTCATTGGAAAAATACTTGTTTCCTTAATATAAGGAGCTTTATAATTATCGAACCACTCTTCAAACCACTCATCTAAGGTAAGTTTCTTATATTTCTGACTGATCGTGGCTGATACATTTTCCTTCGCTTCCTTAAATGCAATCTTTAATTTGCTAAGGCTCATATCATACAAATTGATTTTTACACCATCGATTGTTGCCTTTGCTTCATATCTGCCGTCTTTTCTTTGATATAATCCTACACCAAGTTCCTTTCCTTTTAAATCTTTACCCATGTCCATTTCCTTTCCGAAAATGCGACGCCTCGGTATCTGTAAATCTATAATACCATATGTTCGCCGCAAATTCAACACGTTAATTCGCTAAAGTTTATTATGATACTCTTTTTCCTGTCCCACTTATTTTAGTAAGCCACGAATCTAAAATTCTTTTATTTGCATAAAGCCTGTTACCAATACGAACAGTAAATGGAGAATCTGGTTGATTCAGCAGCTCACGTACTTTGGTATCACCAAGCCCTAAATATGCTCTAAGTTCTTTTACATTCAATAAAGCTTTATCAACAAGCACCTTCTCTGTCATTGTTCTCCCCCTCTCTGATTCCCATTTGTATTTCTACAGCTTTCGTAATCCTAATCATTGCATTTATACTAATGCTTCCACATTTTTGGATAATACTCTGAACAGCAATACTTGTAATCTGTTCCGCCAGCACCAGGCTATGGCGATTTAGCCCAATCATTTCATGCCGATTCACAAACACATGAGTCGGGAGATATCTCTTTTTATATATCTTCGATGTAATTGGCACTACAGTTAAAACCGGGCTGTATGTATTAGCTTTGTTATTACTGATAACCACTACCGGGCGAATTCCAGTCTGCAAAGATGTTCCAGGAGTCTGTTTCATATCTACTATAAGGATGTCTCCTCTTTTAATTTGCATTTTCCATTCCTCCAATCGTATTTCATATTTGTAAAGCATTCCAATATTGGACATTGACTCCACAGGAATACGGCAGAGACATTCAAAATGAACGCTCTGCCGCATAACCTCTATAGCCAATTTTCGATTATTAAACAGTGCTCGCTCGA
>CAZKQV010000005.1:0-8698 GCA_964555015.1 uncultured Eubacterium sp.
GTTGACGTTTCCATCACTGGTAACTCCACCAACCCGACACGTTTCCAGCATCCGGTTGCAGGTACATATAAGAAAGAGCGTACCGAAGCAGGTAAGAAATACTTCTCCGTAGCATCCGGCGGCGGTACAGGACGTACACTTCATCCGGATAATATGGCAGCAGGACCAGCTTCCTACGGTATGACAGATACTTTAGGACGTATGCACTCCGACGCACAGTTCGCAGGTTCCTCCTCCGTTCCGGCTCACGTTGAGATGATGGGCTTGATCGGTGCAGGTAACAACCCAATGGTTGGTATGACAGTTGCAGTTGCCGTTTCCATCCAGGAAGCTTCCGATAACGGACAGTGGTAATTAATTCGTAAATAACAATATATTTCATGTACGATATATAGTTATGTACAGACATATAATCATGTACGAAATATAATTATGTACAGATATATAATATAGGAAATAAGCATTTTGCCCGGACACAGGCAGAATGCTTATTTTATTTTTATGGGTATTTTGCATCGGGCTCTGCCTGCGATGCAGAAATTTTTTTAAATGAACAAAAAAATGTAACAATTTACACTTTTACAGGATTGACAGACGACAAAGTATTTAATAGAATATATTATTAATTAGGCTCATTTTACTGTGATTTAGGAATTTTACAGCGAAAAAAATGTGTGGAAAGTGTGATGCAAAAAGTATGATGTATAAAATGGGGAGAAAAGAAGAGAGAATAATAAAATGAACAAGAGAAGAGTGAAGTATATTGTCGGGGTCGCTTTGATGCTAATCGGAGTGATCATGGGAAGCCAGCGTGTTAGCGCTGCGGGTACATATAAAGTTGTCTATCATTACAAAATGGGAGAAACAGAAAGAACTGTTACAAAACAAATAAGATGTGGAAGCAGATATACCCTTTTAAGCGGAACGAAGGTTGGATTTACAGAAAGCGGGAAGTATTTAGCTGCATGGTCGGGGAGAAAACAGACTTCTAATACATGGGCTATGAAAAGAAGCGGTTCTTCTTCCTCTTATTATTGGGGTAAATACAACAAAAATCAATTGTACTATTTTAGAGCGGGAGACAGGCTTCCGGGAAATTACAAATCCGGGGAACGGATTCATCTTTATGGATATTGGGTAGATCTTGATAATATTGATGTGACAGAACCGCCTTTTGGCGCCAACGGAAAAGATGCGAAAGCAGATGACGTGGCGATTCAAAGGGCGCTTAATATTGCGGATTATACCAAAAAAACCGTGAAAGTATACGTCCCTTCCGGGAATTATTATTTGTCAAAGGGGTTAAAAGTATACTCCAACACCACCTTGAAATTTGCAGATAATACATTAATAAGAAGATTAAAGAAATTCAGATCAGGCTGTATGGTTCAGGTGGGGAACGCTGTAAATGTCAAGAGTAAAGTTGGAGGATATAATCAGGCTCAAAATATTACAATAGACGGAGGAAGGTGGATCGGCGATCCATCAGGTACTTATAGCGACGCTCCGATCATGCGTTTCCATCATTGTAAAAATATTGTACTGCAAAACGGTATTGTGGAACAATATTCCGGAAAGCATGGAGTGACTTTTGTGGCGGCAAATAATGTTTTGATCAACGCCATGACCTTTCGAAAACAGAAACTCACCAAGGGAAGTGAGTTTTATAAACTGATAAAAAGAAAACCAATCAGCGCAAAAAATGGGGAAGCGATTCACACGGACTTTGCGAGAAAAGCAGATCATGCCCTTCCTTATGATGGAACCATCTGTGACAAAGTCAGAATAACACATTGCGTATTCTCAAACATTTATACTGGTTTGGGGAGTCATATTAACACATCAAAAAAAGGGACTTCCTACATTGTTTGTAATAATGCTTTTAAAAACGTAAAGTATAACTGCATGAACTTATATTCCAGAGATAAAGTGGAGATATATTCCAACAGAATGATCAACTGCGGAGCCTTTCTGGGAGATAAAAAAAGCACCTATTTAAGATTAGAATATCCAGTTAACGCAAAGGGAACCGTAAGTTCGATCTTGAAAGAAGAATAGGAGAGGGAAAAAGTGAAAACCATAATAATAAGCAAAGGGCGCCGGCTGGTGATGATGTTGGCGGTCATCATATTATTGGGGATACCGTCCAATGTAAATGCGGCGAAAAAAGTAACGACGCCGGTGAAGATTCCCACCGTATCAAGCTTGCAGTGCATTATAAAAAATAATACATACGGAGAAAAAGAGTATTGTTCTTTTTGGACCGGAAACAAGGGGGATGTGATTGTCAGTATGGCAAGCTCGAATCCTGGGGTTGCTTCTTTGACAAAGAAAAATCTGGTGATCCGCGGGTTGGTGAAAAAGGCGGGAAGAACCGTGTTTACCGTAAAGGTAAAACGATCCGGCAAGGTATACACATTAAAGCAAGAATTAAGAGCTTATGCATATAAGCCATTTAAAACTCTGAAAATCGGAAATGGCATGAATTATGCGGCAAATATCAACTATGATAAATATGCCATATCAGAGGAATATGGCACGAAAGCAAGGCTGCAAGTTGTGCTTAACGAGGGATGGACATTGAAGCAGATGCAGTATTTTTATCCTGATGGAAGTTATAAAAACATTAAAACGGGAAAATTGATCAATGTATGCGAAGAGGGCGGCTCCATCAAAATAAAAGTCTACCATACAATGACCAACACAACCAGCATTTGCTATTTGGAGTGGTAAATATCACAGAGAAGAACATCAATCGGAAAATAGAAGAGAGAGATAAATAAAGTGAAGAGAAAAAGGATAAAGTATTTTGTTGGAATTATTATTTTGTTCTTTGGATTAATAATGGGGACGAGGCAGGTTCATGCTGCCGGTACTTACAAAGTTATCTATCATTTTTCAACGAGTAATTCTACAAAAACTGTAGTAAAAAATGTAAAATGCGGACAGTCGCATACGGTTTTAAGCGGAGCAAAATTAAAGTTTTCAAGTAATGGGAAAGCCTTGGTGGCGTGGACCGCAAGATTGCAGTCTAACAATAAATGGTCTTTAAAAAAAGGAACGACTTCATACTGGGGAAAATACAATAAAAAACTATTGCGTTATTTTGAAGCGGGAAATAAGTTTCAGTCCAATTATAAGGCGGGAGAACAGATTCATTTATATGGGTGCTGGGTGAGTCTTAATAACATCGATGTAACGCAGCCTCCTTTTAATGCCAATGGAACGGACGTCGTATCGGACAGCACAGCGATTCAAAAAGCGCTGAATATAGCCAAAAATGAAAAAAAGGCGATTAAAGTGTATGTTCCATCGGGAAAATATTATCTTTCCAAAGGTCTGTTTGTATATTCCAACATTACGTTAACATTTGCGGATAATACCATCATCAGGAGATTTAAGACCTTTACAGCGGGAACTATGATACAGGTAGGCCATGCGGTGGATGCGCAAACCACTACCGGAGGGTATAATCAGGGTAAAAATGTGACCATAAGCGGGGGAGAATGGATCGGCGATCCGGCCGGTTCCTTTACCAATGCGCCCATTATGCGTTTTCATCATTGTCAGAACATCGTATTAAAGAACGGGATTTTTGAAAACTATTCCGGAAAACACGCAGTCACCTTCATAGCGGCGAAAAATGTCAAAGTAGAATCCATGACATTTCGAAATCAGAAATTGACGCAGGGAAGTGAATTTTATGATTTGATTCAGCTTAAGCCGCTAAGCGCCAAAAACGGCGAAGCGATCCATACGGATTTTGCGGGAAAGGCGGATCATGCGCTTCCTTATGACGGAACGATATGCGATGAAGTTTATATTTCACACTGTCAATTTTACAATGTTCACACAGGCATTGGAAGTCATATTGAAACCACGTCAAGAGGAACGAAGTATGTGATCTGTTACAATACTTTCAAGAATTTAAAATATAACTGTATGAACCTGTATTCAAGAGATCAAGTGGAAATATACTCTAATACCATGATAATTGCGGATCATTTCTGGGAGACAAGAATAGTACCTATTTAACTCTGGAATATCCAATCGATACAGAAGGAACCGTTAGCTCAATTTTAAGAAAAGTAAAATAAATGTATATGATATAAAATCCGTCGGTTTTTCCGGCGGATTTTTTTTGTGTGGAAAATTCCAAAGAGTTTCCCGGCAGGATTGCACTGCGCCAGAGAAAATTATATTTTGAAATTGATCGATCGTTTTGGATTTAGGACAGCGGGCCTTTAATCATTTGGAACGCAGCAATAAAACAAAATATAGAGGAGAGGGATGGGAAGATGACAGATAGGTTGTATGAAATAATGTATGATCTGGAAGAGATCATAAGGCTGATCGAAGATATGAAATGCAGTCTCAATATACAGTATATGGGTGCTAATGAAAAAGAAGATAATCAGATCAAAGGAATTATAAATGTGCAGCTCCAATTGTTAAGAAATCTGGAAGCGGACAGCCGCATTGTACACGAAAAACTCGACGATACGATTCTTGATCTGATACATAAACGATTATAAACGATAAAATGATGAGACGGCTGCGGCTGCCACAAGTCCAAAAAAATGCGACAGAGGATTTCAATGAGTCCTGCTGCCGCATTATTTTTTTGGAAATCTTTTTTTAACATCACTTGTGCCGGTGATGTAATTCATGTCCACGTCATAGAATCTGGCCAATTCGATCAAAGTTTCCACCGGGATCCGTACCTTACCCTTTTCATAATCGGAATAGGTAGTTTGCGCCACATGAACAGTCCTGGCCACGATGGTCTGATTTAAGTCGTTATCTTCTCTGAGAGCTTTGATACGTTCAGTATAATTCATATTTCTCACCCCTGATCTGATTGTATCGAATACCAATAAAACAGGTTGACTTTTAACGTAATAACCGTTAAAATAATTATCAAGTAAAATTTAACGGAATATCCGGTAAACTTTATATTTATTTATTGGTTGACAAAAAGAGGAAAAGTATGCAGGAGATTAGTGTAATTACCAAGGATAAGTATGGAATCATTGACAGAAAAATAATTGAAGATGTCACAGGAGAGTATTTTCTGTTTTCCAGTCACTCGCTCCGGTGGAACTCAGAGGATTTAAAGCGCATTGGACGCTTTTTTTTTCAGCACCCGGATTACAAGGCGGCGGTATGCAGATTAATTTATGAAGAAGAGGGAGGAAATCACCGGCTTCATCAGAGATTTCGCAAAAAGTTTAAGGGAGATTTTGTTCCTATGTCAGACCTTCCCATATATGTGTGTCCGGGGATTCCCGGAATGGTATATAACAAGGAGGCATATTTAAGGGCCTATGATCAATCCCCCATAAAAAACGATAAATTCATCAGCCAGTTTGTCATATTGGAATCCAAAGGATATGGGATTATCGGCGACGTCACTTTTACCTTAAACAGAGGGGACGCAGAGCCTAAGGACAACAAAGAAATCACCGCTGATGATCTCATTATGCTCGTCAAAGTGTTGAGGGAAAAGTTCGGCGAGAACAGTAAAGGATATCTTAGTTCCTGGCTCTTTTATGAGGCGGCCCTGATGACACAATATGAAAATCCGGTTTCCCTTCTTTGGTACATTGAAGATGAAACCATCGCTGCCTCTGTTTTTTTTACCGTAGAACTGAGAGTGAAAATGCTGCGATTAAAGTACGGTCCGCAGTATAGATCATTTTTGAAATTTGATTCCGGAAAAGTGATCTGTGCCGGGAAAGAGGTATGTAATTTACGGAATAATAAAAATTTAATGATCATTTCATCTATGGAAATAAGAGATAAAGCATTGATCTTATATGGCAAGGTTCGAAATGTAATCTATCAATTGCTTTACGAGGATCTTGATATCTATCTCAATATCAAAGGGGCAGGGCAGATCAAAATCGAAAAAACAAGATATCAGTACGGCGATATGGATTTTTTCAATGGAACAGAGAAAAGATATACCATGTTTTATGCATCGATTCCCCTTCAGGGTAAATATACCCAGGTGACCCCGGAGATACATTATAAAGATGAAAGAATCCCAATCTACAGTTTTCAGGGGAAGCATTCCTCACTCAGTAACCTTGAGCATACATATTCCGTCCAGGGAAGTTATATCCTGTCAAAAAACGAGAAAACCTGGATTGTGGAAAAACCTCTTTTTTTAAAAACAGCAATTTATCATCACGAATGGAAACTGCAATACCTTTTGAGAAAACAGTACAAGCAGGGAGAAATCGCAAAAGATAGACTCAGGATACTGAAGTATAAATTGTCAAAGAAAAAAGAACAAATATGGATATTTTCTGATCGGGAGAGTGTGGCAGGAGATAACGGGGAGTATTTATTCCGCTACGCTGCAGAAAAGCAAAAAGAAACCAAACAAAAGATACATCCCTATTTTTTGATATCCGATTCTTGCGGTGATTACCAAAGAATGCAGCAATTTGGAGATGTAATTGCCGTTGGATCAAAGGAGCACAGAAAGTTATTGTTATCCGCAGATTTGGTTATCTCTTCCAGCGGAAATAATTTTATTTTCGATGCATATTCCGATCAGCGAAACCGGTTTTACCAGGATATGCGTTCCTTCCAATATGTGTTTCTTCAGCACGGTGTCACCAAAGACGACATTTCAGGATGGCTCAATCGGACCAACAAAAATATAAGAATGTTTGTCACTTCGTCAAAGGAAGAATATCAATCCATTCTGGATGGAAATTACGGCTACACAGGGAGAGAGGTGAAACTGGTCGGCATGGCGAGGTTTGACAATCTGATCCGCTCCTCTAAAAATCCGGAAAGACGGATCGTTATTTTGCCAACCTGGAGAAAATCCATTAAGGGCAGTTACAATGCCATGAAATCAGAAAGCATATATTATGACAAGTTTACTTCTACAGAGTTTTATCAATTTTATGACAGTCTCATAAATCATCCGAAACTGTTACAGGCAATGAGAGAGTGCAAAGTCAAAGGAGCCTTTGGGATTCATCCGATCCATAACAAGCAGAGCAAAGACTTTCACGGAAATGATGTTTTTGAGATCATTCACGGAAACATCGACTATCAATCGGAATTTGAAAGAAACCGTCTTCTGATCACAGATTATTCCAGCGTGGCCTTTGATTTTGGTTATCTTAGAAAACCAGTGATCTACACTCAGTTTGATAAAAAAGAATTTTTTCAAAGCCATGCATATACAGAAGGATACTTTGATTATGAGCGGGATGGTTTTGGGCCGGTTTGCCAGACTTTAGAGGAGACGGTGGAAGAGATCATTCGGGTCATAAAATCAAATTTTGCGCTTTCGCCAAAATACAGGCAAAAGATCAATAATTTTTTTGAATTTGAAGATGATAAAAACTGTGAGAGAATCTGGAACGAAATTCTTAGGATCAACACAAATGGATAAAAAAGATTCAATGATAAAGAACAATAAAAAGAAAAGCATAAAGAAAAGAAGGAGACAGAAGAAGAAAATTACGATTTGTTTTACCATTTTATGTTACATAATTCTTCTTATTTTTCTGATTTTTTTAGGCTGTGTCTTTGTCATTCATGAAAAAAAGCAAAATCAAAAAATCCATGACTTGCAAAATAAAGTGGTTTCCATAGAGAAAGAAATAGAAGAAGAAATCAAAGAACAGATTGAAGAGTCGAACCAAAGGAATAAAGTTTCGTATTCCGATACGGCTTTTAATTATTTTGCATTAGGCAACAGTATTACAGTCCACTCGATAACTTCCTATTGGTGGAATGAAATAGGTATGGCGGCAACAACTCAGGAAAAGGATTATGTGCATTTGATCTCTTCTTTCCTCGAAAAGGAAAAGGGGGAGATTTGCCAATACGCTTTTAATTTTTATGTTTGGGAAGCGCAAGCATCAGATCGCGCAGAGGCATATGAATTGTTGGATCCCTACCTTGATAAAAAAATTGATTTAGTGACCATTCAATTAAGCGAGAATGTGGTTGAGTTCGATACATACGAAAGAGATTACGAATCATTAATCCAGTATATTAAGACAAAAGCGCCAAATGCCCAAATTATAGTAATTGATGATTTTTGGAGTACGGGCAGAAAATCAGTATTAAAAAAACAGGCGGCTAAGAATGCAGGAGTGGAATTTGTAAGTTTGTCCAAAATAAAAGGAAACGAGGATTATCAGTGTGGGATGGGAACAACAGTTTATGATGCAGAAGGAAATCCTCATATTGTTGATTTTGAAGGAGTGGCAAAGCATCCCAATGATAAAGGGATGAAATACATTGCGGATGAAGTGATTAAAAAGATTCAATAATTTTCCAATTTAATTTTTTGCGCTGGGAAAAAGTAATGAGAAGACACAAAAGAAATAATCGAAAGATGGCAATGGGAAAGAAAAACATAAGAGTGCAATTGTTAAGAGCATTGGCAATTTGTTGTGTGGTGATGATACATACAACGCCTGATATAAAATGTCAGATATTGACCAGACCTTTTACTAATTTAAGTGTGGCAGTCTTTATTTTCTTATCAGGGTATCTAACTCCAATTGAGGTTAAAAACGTATTTTCTTTCTATAGAAAAAGAATTGTTCGGGTGATCGTTCCTTATGTAATTTGGACTGGCTTATATATGCTTTTATATAAAGGGAATCTGCATAGGTTTATTCATTTTTTATTGACGGCGAAAATAGCTCCGCAG